>DASYBO010000001.1:0-9082 GCA_036500685.1 Pseudonocardiaceae bacterium
ACCGGTTGGCGGTGACCGAGGACGGCCTCGCCTTCCTCGACGAGTTCCGGGCGAACCTCATCGAGCGGTTCGCGCCCGCGCTGGCCGACCTGTCCTCGGCCGAGGTGCACACCCTGGCCACATTGCTGGCCCGGTTGGTGACCGGCATGGCCTTGGCTACGCAGAGTGCGCGAACCAGCCGGAGCAGGCGGCGGTTCCCACCTGGCGCCGCCGACCGGGAAATCGACTAGAAGGGGGCGATGACCACGTTGTCAACGGGACGGGCCGGGAATTCGCGCAGCCGCCCCTGGCAGCGCCGATGGGTCATGGTGTTCCTGGTCGTATTGGCACCGTTCACCGTGGATGTTCTCTACGGCGCGACCACCATCGGCACCGCGATCGCGATACTCGCGGAAATCGGCAGCTATGGTTTGGCCGCGCTGTTGGCCCGCGCCGTCGCCCGGCGCCAAGACGGGGGTTTCCGGGTCATCGTGCTGCTCGGTGTGGCTTTCGCGCTGGCCGCGGAATTCTTCGTCGTGCAGACCTCGCTGGCCCCGCTCGGCGTGCTGGAGCCCTACCCCGACTACGGCAGGGCAGCGGGCGTGAACTGGCCGTATCTGGTCTGGGCGCTCGGCTACGAAAGCCTCTGGGGTATTGTTATACCGATTCAACTGACCGAGCTAACATTTCCTCTGCACCGTACAAGCGCATGGTTGGGTGCCCGCGGCTGCGCGGTGCTCACCATATTGTTGGTGCTGGGTGCGGGGGCCGACTGGTACAACTGGACCCAGGTCGTCGTCCCGGATTTCCTGCACGAACAGGTGTATCTGCCGCCGCTGATCACGGTGCTGTGCGGCTGGGTCGTTGTGCTGGTCCTGGTGCTCGGCGCGCTGCTATTGCGGCCAGCGCAACGGGTGCGCGCGAACGCCGATTCCGCGCGACCCGCGCCCGCGCCGGCTGTGGCCGGCATGGCCGCGGCCGGAGCCGCATTCCTGTGGTTCACGCTGACCGTGTCCTGGGCCATGTCGGGTGCGTGGGCGCGGGCCGTTCCCGCCTTTGTTCCGCTGCTTCTCGCGCTGATCCTGGCAACCACCTGTGCGCTTGTCGCACGACGCTGGGCGCGGAGTGCCGGCTGGTCGGATGGGCACCGGTTGGCCGTGCTCAGCGGCGCATTGGTGGCCGCCATGGCGGAGGGTTTTGTGAGCAATGACCTGACCGATCCGGTCAACCTGATCGGCAAGATTGTGCTGAATGCGATCGCGGTCGGCGCTCTGGTCCTGCTGGCCAGGAAACTCCGGCGACGAGGCACCCCGACTGCGAAATGACCACCGGATGCTCCTGAACAACTAGCGACTAAAAGTCGGTCGACGCGGCACCGCGCCCTACCCGCGCCGGAATCGTGCAGCTCAGCGGCATCGCAAACGCGGTGCGTACGGTGCAGGCGTTATCAAATGCTTATCGAATGCCCGCCTGTGGCACGGCCGAACCACCCGCGCGGGGGATAGCGCGGTTATCCTCGGATGGCCGGTTTGCCCGCCCGATATCCCGATTCGGTCCGCGCTGCGGACCGAGAGCTGGATCACTGGTCGGAAAATGCCGGACCAGGGCGCCCTGGGTGCCCGCCTCGGCCGGGAAACCATTCGGTACGCCACTGGGATTACGCTGTTCGGCCTGCTCGGTGGGCCACCATTCGTCCCCACCATGTCATTCGACCTCGCGCTGACTGCCCGGATAGCCCGCACTGACTCCCGGGGCTCGGGGCCGCGACCGGGATCTGCATCTTGCCGATCCGGGGGATCGGCTTGCTTACCATCGGCGAAAAGCGGGGATGGGCCGCTCAGGGCACGATTGGGGCCGGTTCAATAGCGGGCGGTGAATAGGTATCCGCGGTGTGATCCGGCCCATTCCGGGTGGGCCGATCGGCGGGTCGCGAGGTGGGCGTGGCCGCCGGTGATGTACCGTTTGCCTGGGTATGCCAGATTTTTTTGTTGGGTTGGGGCGTCCTTCACACACGATCGACCGACTTCGATCACGACTGAACCAAGGTCCCGCTGATCGGGGTTTGGCCTGTCGAGGCGTGGGTAAGGGCCGTTCGGAGCAGTATCAATGGATGGCGGACCAGGCGGCAACGGCTGGTAAATAGGTCGGTACGGTGCGGGTGCGGAAAGCGGCCGTCCGGCTAAGACGGGGCTAGGACTGATAGCCGCCCGTCGTTGACGGCACGTGTTTGCGGCGCTTCAACCTGTGGTTTTAACTGTGCAGCATCCGCCGCTATGCCTGGCTTTGTCGTCTCTTCAGTCGGTGGCTCGCCGAAAGGCAGCCAGGGTGCCCCGAACGGTCCGGGGTCTTATTGTGCGAAGTCTCTTGATTAGTGTCGGGGCGACTTGCGCGGTACGTGAGAGTCCCGTATATAGTTGCGTCAGGTGTTCATTTTTCACCCCTGCGCCGTGCTTCAAAGAAGAAAGTGATGTAATACTGATGGCTCAAAAGGTACTAGTGCAGCTAGTCGATGACCTAGACGGCACGAGCAGTGACAGCATTGAGACCGTGGTTTTCGGTCTCGACGGCGTCACCTACGAGATCGACCTGGCGGATGCCAACGCCTCCAGGCTGCGTGACAACCTTGCTGAGTTCGTCGCGTCCGCACGTCGAACCGGCGGTCGGGTCAAGCGCGGCACTTCCGGCGCCACTCCTCGGGGTGCGGCGGGTTCGGCCAGTGGTCGCAGTAAAGAGCAGACGCAGGCCATTCGCGATTGGGCCCGCAACAACGGTTACGACGTCTCCGAGCGGGGTCGCATCCCGGGCAGTGTCCTGGAGGCGTTCGAGTCGGCACACGCTAGTGGTGGCACCACCACCAAGGGCAAGCGGACCAAGAAATCCGTCCCGAGCCCGGCTTTCTCGCGCTGAGGATCTCCACCTGGAACCAAACACTGGTGCGCGTCAACGCCGCTGGGGGTAGCTGGCGTTGGCGCGCACTGGCGGCGTGCCGGCCGAATATTTCCACGAATTACCGATTTTCCGACGGGCAGTCGTTGATGAACCGTCGATGAGTGGCCGCTCCGGCCACCCTTATCGTCGCGCCGACGTCCGTTGCCGCTCGGATACGCGATGTCTTCTCGCGTTGTGTGCCACTTGTTAAATCGCACGTTCCAGTATTTGGACCGTTCTTCGCGGCGCCCCCATGCGCTCGCCGGCCCGTCACTCTCCGTATCGGGTTGGTGTGAGGCGAGCTCGCGCTCAGGCCGGCAAGCTCCGGGCAAGACCACGGCTCGGACTGGTCAGGCGCCGGCACATCTTTACCAATTTGTGATTGTTCGAGTGATTGTTGTGGCCCACAACATATGCCACGGTCGTCGTTGCTGAGTTGTTTCCCCTCCGTTACGCAGCGCATCGACCGGCGGCGACGTGGCCCCCCGGCTCACCCGGGTCGACTACTCTCCGTGCGTGATCGCATCTGATTCGTGAGGAGTGCCGGGTGTTATCGAGACGACGAAGTCTGGTTCTGGTCGGCGCCGCCATGGCCGCCGTCCTCGGCATCGGCCTGAGCCTGCCGAGCAGCGCGCAGCCCGCGCGGCCAGCAGCCAACGCGGCCTGTCCCTGGGTGGACTCCAACGCCCCGGTCAGCCAACGGGTATCCCAACTGCTGGCCCAGATGAGCCTGGCGCAGAAGATCACCCTTGTGCACGGCGCGGGCGGCAGCTACGTCGGCAACACCCCAGCCATCGGGGCGCTGTGCATTCCCGCGCTGAGCCTGGAGGACGGGCCGGCCGGCATCGGCGACGGCATGAACGGCGTCACCCAGTTGCCCGCGCCGGTCGCGGCCGCCGCCACCTGGGATCCCGCCGCCGAGCAGAGCTACGGCGCGGTGATCGGCGCCGAGGACGCGGGCAAGGGCGTGAACGTCGACCTCGGCCCGACGATCAACATCGTCCGCGACCCGCGCTGGGGCCGGGCCTTCGAGTCCATGTCCGAGGACCCCTACCTGGCAGGCCAGCTCGGTGCCGCCGAAATCCGCGGCGTGCAGAGCCAGGGCGTGTTGGCGCAGGTCAAGCACCTGGGCGTGTACAACCAGGAGACCAACCGCAACACCCCATCCGACAACGCGATCATCGATCCCCGGACGATGCAGGAGATTTACCTGCCGCAATTCCAGGCATCGGTCCAACAGGGCGCCGCGTCCTCGGTGATGTGCTCCTACGCGACGGTCAACGGCACCTATGCCTGCGAGAACCCGACGATGCTCAACAATGTTCTTGACGGCCAGTTCGGCTTCCCCGGATTCGTGACCTCCGACTGGGGCGCGACGCATTCCACGGTCGCTTCGGCCAATTCCGGGCTCGACCAACAGATGCCGGACGACTCCTTTTACGGCTCCGCTCTGCAGGATGCCGTGAACAACGGCCAGGTTTCCACCGCGACGCTGAACAACATGGTCAGCCGAATCCTCACCGAGATGTTCGCCTTCGGCCTTTTCGATCGACCGGTGAGCGGCTCGACCGGCGCGACGGTGACCAACGCCGCGCATCAGGCGACCGCGGCATCGGTCGAGGAGGAAGGCAGCGTGCTGTTGAAGAACAGCAACAATGTGCTGCCGCTGAACACCTCCTCGGCGCGGTCGATCGCGGTGCTCGGCGATGACGCGAGCACCAACGCGGAAACCGACGGCGGCGGCAGTGCCGGCGTGAACTCCTCCGGCACGGTCACGCCGTTGCAGGCGATCACCTCGCGCGCCGGGTCCGGTGTCTCGGTGCAGTATTCGGAGGGCGCCTCCGCCTCTGGCACCAGCAGCTCGCAGGAGCAGGCCGCGGTGAACCTGGCGCGGAACTCCAGCGTCGCGGTCATCTTCGCGAATCTCTTCGAGTCCGAGGGCAGCGATCTGGGCAGCATCGACCTGCCCGGCAACTACAACCAGCTGATCTCGGACGTGGCCGCGGTCAACCCGAACACGATCGTCGTGCTCAACACCGGTTCGGCGGTGACCATGCCGTGGATCAACTCGGTCGCCGGCGTTTTCGAGAGCTGGTATCCGGGTCAGCAGGACGGCACGGCGATGGCCGCGCTGCTCTTCGGCGACGTGAACCCCTCCGGCAGGCTGCCGGTCAGCTTCCCGAAGAGTCTGTCCGACGTGCCCGCGTCGAGCACCGCGCAGTGGCCCGGTCAGAACGGCCAGGTGCAGTATTCCGAGGGCGTCGGCGTCGGATACCGCTGGTACCAGGCGAAAAACATCGCGCCGCTGTTCCAGTTCGGCTTCGGTCTGTCCTACACGAGTTTCGGTTTCTCGAACCTGCACGTGTCCGCGCTCGGCGCCAACGGCACGGCCACGGTGACCGCGACCGTCACCAACACCGGCAGCCGGGCCGGCACCGACGTCGCCCAGCTCTACGTCGGCGATCCCGCGACCACCGGCGAACCGCCCGAGCAGCTCAAGGGTTTCCAGCGGGTCACCCTGCAACCGGGCGGCAGCGCCACGGTCAGCTTCCCGGTCAGCCTGCACGACCTGGCTTACTGGAACACCTCGTCCAACGGTTGGACCACCGCGACCGGGAGCTACCAGATCATGGTCGGCGACTCGTCGACCCCGCAGCTCTCCGGCACGCTGGCCGTCAACTCGACCAGCGCCAACACGGTGACCGTGGCCAACCCCGGCGGCATGAGCAGCATCGTCGGCACCTCGGCCACCCTCGCGGTCACCGGTCAGGACTCCGCGTCCGGTCAGACGCTGACCTACTCGGCCAGCGGCCTGCCGGCCGGCGAGTCGATCAACGCGAGCAGTGGGCAGATCTCAGGTTCGGCCGGTTCGGCCGGCACCAACACGGTCACGGTCACCGCGACCGACGGCACCGGCGCTAGCGGCAGCACCACGTTCGTCTGGACGACCAGCGCGGCGACCACGTCCGGCCCGATCACGGCCGGTGTGGGCACCAACCTGTGCGTCGACGACAACGCGGCCAGCACCAACAACGGCAGCGCGATCCAGATCTACACCTGCAACGGCACCGGCGCGCAGCAGTGGACGGTCAACGGCAACGGCTCGTTGCAGGTACTGGGCAAGTGCATGGACGTGACCGCGGCCGGTACCGCGAACGGCACCAAGGTCCAGTTGTACGACTGCAACGGGAGCGGGTCGCAGGTGTGGCAGCCGCAGTCCAACGGGTCGCTGGTCAACCCGCAGTCCGGCCGCTGCCTCGACGATCCCGGTGCGACCACCAACATCGGCACGCAGCTGCAGATCTATGACTGCAACGGCACGAACGCGCAGGTCTGGCACCTGCCGTAACGCGACTCCCTGAATCCGCCTTCCCGCGGCGGGTTGGCCCGACGCTCAACGACGAGCGTCGGGCCGACCAATTGGTCGGCGCGACACCGATGACTTTCGCCGCTGGGTGGGGTCTACCTGATTGGCCACATGTGTGTGAACCGATCAGGGAGGGCCCATGAGTGCACTACCGCCCGTCGTCGACAACGAGCTCTGGCAGCGCGAACTCGACGCGCTGCGCGTTCGGGAGAAGGCCGCGACAAGGGAACTCGACGCGGTCGCGGCCCAGCGTCGCCGTCTGCCGATGGTCCAGCTACCCGATTACACCCTCGAGGGCGAGGATGGACCGATCAGTTTGGCGGACGTCTTCGACGGGAAGTCGCAGCTGATCGTCTACAACCACATGTGGTTCGCGGACGAGGAATGGCAGTGCCCCGGCTGCACCGGTTTCACCGCGCAGTTCACCCGGTTGGAGTTTCTGCGCAACTACGACGCCCGGTTCGTGATCGTCACGCAAGGCCCGATCGAGAAGGCACTCGCGTACAAGCGGCGGGTCGGGAACAAGATGGACTGGTACTCCACGGCGAACAGCCCGTTCGGCGGCGACGTCGGCGCGCCGGTGGGCGGCGGTTTCGCGGTCAACGTGTTCCTGCGCGACGGCGATACCGTCTATCGCACCTGGCACACCAACGGTCGCGGCACCGAGCAGCTCACGCACACCTTCGCCCTGATCGACCTGCTGCCCTACGGTCGGCAGGAGCAGTGGCAGGACTCGCCGGACGGCTGGCCGCAGGATCCCACCTACAGCGGGTGGCACGGTTCGGCCGACGTCGCGGCACTCTACGGCGCGGATGCCTGATTAGTCTGTCCACATGATCACGATTGGCAGAGTGACCGAAGTCGACCGAGCGGCCTGGGACCGGTTGTTCACCGGATACAACGTCTTCTACGGCCGAGACCCGGACCAGGAATTCCTGGACCGGGCGTGGGCGCGGTTCGAACCCGACACCGAACTGCACGCGCTCGGCGCGAAACTTGACGGTGAACTGGTCGGCATCGCGCATTTCTTCACGCATCCGAGCACCACCTCGGCCGACGTCTGCTACCTGCAGGACTTGTTCACGTCCGAGGCGGCGCGCGGGAAAGGTGTCGCCCGCGCGCTGATCGCCGCGATCACCGACTGGGCCGGTGATCGCGGCTGCGGCAAGGTGTACTGGCTGACCCAGGAGACCAATACGACCGCGCGTCGGCTCTACGACCAGGTCGGCGTCAACAAAGGCTTCATCCAGTACCAGATACCGCTCAACCGGTGAGGCTCAGCGCGAACACGTGGATCTCCTGCGCGCTCGGCAAGGTCACCGTGGCGACCGTCTTGCCGGGCGTGACCGGGACGGTGTTGTAGAAGACGTAGTAGTTGTTGCCGTAGTTGGCCGGTCCGGTCGGCGTGTCCCGGTGATCGGTGGTGATCGCCGGTGTCGCGCCGTAGGCGGTGGTGCCCTCACAACACCAGTTGGGGAAGCCGAGGCTCGCCGTGCTGGTGCTGCCGTCGGTGTAGGTGACGGTGACCGGTGCGCTGGTCGCGCCGGCTTCCGAACCGAGGAACGCCACCGACGAACCGGTGCCGGGCAGCTTGATGATCTGCCCGTTGGTGATCACGTTGTCGTTGGTGCCGCTGGCCGCGCTGGGCCAGGTGAACGAGGCGCCGTTGTGGGTGATCGTCGCGCCGGGTGTTGCTCCGGCTGTGGCGAGCGCCTTGGCCGAGTAGCTGTCGCCGCCGCCGTCGAAGTTGCCGGGCGCGGTGTTGGACTCGTCGGTGATCGCGATGTTGTTGTACGCCTGCGCCAAGTTGTCGTAGGGCGTGTTGGTGATCCTGGTCTGCGTCCCGTTGGCCGAGCCTTTGTCCAACAGCCAGCGGTAGGAGGCGGTCGCTGTCAACGTGTTCGTGGCCTGGCCGGGTGGCGGCGGGGGAGCGGACACGGTGAACGTGGCGCTGGCCGAGTGTCCCGGCAGGATGGTCGGCAGCGACTTGGTGGCCGGGCTGACCGTCCAGCCCGTCGGCGCGTTCAGGCCGACCGACACGTCGCTGATCGGCAGCACACCGTTGTCGGCAACGGTGACCGTGGCCGGGTCGCTACCCGAGACGCTGACCGCGACCGACGGCGCGGCGAGCGGCGAACCGAATCGGCTGACCCGATACATGGCCGTGCCGTGCGGCGGCACGCTGGCCGAGATCGTCCCGTTGCTGGTGCTTCGCTGCTTGGTCACCAGATCCTGGAGACCATATATACCCGGGCCGTTGAAGCCGACGGTTTTGGCTGAGGTGGTGATGGTCTGCGCGGTGTCGCCCTTGTTGAACAGCACGACCGCGCGGTCGCCATTGGCCAGCGGCCGGGACAGCACGTCGTAGCCGGTGCCGGACGCCACGATCGTGCCCTGCTTGCCCAGCCGGTCCTGGTCGACCGCGATGACGTCCTTGTTCTTCACCACGTTCAGCTCGGCCGGGGTCAGCTTGCTCAGGTCGGTCGAGAGCAGCAGCGGTGAGGCGAGTTCGGCCCACACGTCGAACTGGCTCTGCTCCTCGGTCAGGTTCAGACCGCCGTTGCCGATTTCCAACATGTCCGCGTCGTTCCAGTGACCGGGGCCGGCATACGCGGCAAGGCCGGGAGTGTTGTCCTCGCTGTAGTTCTCCAGCACGCTGGCCCAGTTGTCGGCGATGTCGCTGCCGTAGCGCCAGAGGTTCCCGTTCTGCGCGATCCAGCTCATGATGTTGGTGAAGTCGGCGCCGGAACAGCAGTAGTAGGCGGGCGCGGACTCCGAGAAGATCATCGGGCGCTTGGTGTTCAGCAG
>DASYBO010000002.1:0-5432 GCA_036500685.1 Pseudonocardiaceae bacterium
GCCGGTCGAAGGTGGAGGCGATGACCTCACCCTTCACCGAACGCTGCATGTCGGTGACCTCTTCCGGCCGCTCGTCCACGAGCACGACCATCAGGTGGCATTCCGGGTTGTTCGTGGTGATGGCGTTGGCGATGGACTGCAGCACCATCGTCTTGCCGGCCTTCGGCGGCGAGACGACCAGCGCACGCTGGCCCTTGCCGATCGGCATCACCAGGTCGATGACCCTGGTGGTCAGGATGTGCGGCTCGGTCTCGAGACGGAGTCGCTCGTTCGGGTACAGCGGGGTCAGCTTGGTGAACTCGGGCCGGTTGCGCGAGGCCTCCGGGTCCATGCCGTTGATCGAGTCCACCCGCACCAGCGGGTTGAACTTCTGCCGCTGCTGCTCACCGTCACGCGGCTGACGCACGGCACCGGTGATCGCGTCACCGCGACGCAGGCCGTACTTGCGGACCAGCGACAACGAGACGTAGACGTCGCTCGGACCGGACAGGTAGCCGGAGGTACGCACGAACGCGTAGTTCTCCAGCACGTCCAGGATGCCGCCGACGGACAACAGCACGTCGTCCTCGCGGATCTCGGTGTCCGGGCTCGAACCGCCGCCGCGACCTTCACGGCCACCGCGATCGCCACGGTCACCGCCGCCGCCACGACCTTCGTCCTGGCCACGGCCCCTGCGACGGTCCCGGAACCGACGGCCGCGACGGCCGCCGCGCTCGTCGTCATCGTCGAGGACGTTGCTGTTGCCCTGGCGATTGTCCTGGCGGTTGTTCTGCGGACGGTCACCCTGCGGACGATCGCCCTGCGGACGCTCACCCGCGGTCCGCTCCTGGCGGCTGCCCTGGCGCTGATCGCCCTGGGACCGCTCGCGGCGCTCACCCTGCGCCTGGCCGCCACCGCCGTTGTTGGTACCGGCGTTGTTGGTGCCGGCGTTGTTGGTGCCGGCGTTGTTGGTGCCGGCGGCAGCACTGTTGTTGGTGGCCTGCTCCCCCTGTTGCCGCTGGCCAGCGCCCTCCTCGGGGCTACCGGCCGGGCGGGACGCGCTGCGCCGCCGACGGGTACGTGCCGGCGCGCCACCGTCCTCGGCGTCCCTCGGCTCCTGGCCGTTGGACTCCGTACGGCTCGCGCGACCGTTGGTCTCCGGCTTCGCCTCGGCGGGCGCGGAGTTGGTCGAAACCGGCAGCTCGGTCTGGTCACCGCGGGACGCGGCACGACCGTTGGACCGGGCCGAGGACGCGCCTTGGCGCTCCTTGATGGCCGCGATCAGATCGCCCTTGCGCATGCCCGTTATGCCGGTGATGCCGAGCTGACCGGCCAGTTCCCGCAGCTCAGGGAGCACCATGCCCGACAGACCCGCGGCCTTGCGGCGAGTCGTGCCGTTCGACCCGTTGGTCGAGCTGGCATCCGAACCGGACGACGCGATGGGAGACGCGGCTTGCGCCGCTTCGCTGCTCAGCAAATCAGTGTTAGTCACACATGTCCTTCCTAACCGGTCGCGCGCCTCCATACGCGGACCAGCGGGCTGCCGTCCGACGGAATGCGGAACGGCATGTTCGCCCCATGCCGGGAGAACCTCGACGAATACCTGATCGGTAAACACGACGAGGGCCGCCGGTAAAGGACTGGTCGGTCACCACAGCTGTCGGGTACCCGCCAGCGCCAACCTCGACCTAGGACAAGGCCGCCGAAGAGCGGGAGATGCATCCTGAGAAATCCACCCAGGAATTGCACCGGCGTCCGTGCGCTCGGTGACTGATCTGCCGTCAGGGTAGACGGCCCCGAGTGTGCGTGCAACAACTGGGTGCGGTGTGGCGTCAATTCTCCACGTTTGCGCGACCTCGGTGACCGACCGATCACACGCTGACCTTTGCAACGGCGCCGACCGGCCGGTTTATTCCACTGGGCGGGATCGGGCCCCGTCCAGGTCGATCCCGAGGTCATGCCGGGTGAAGCCACTGTGTAGGAGATCGGTCGGTACGGGGCGGAAGGCCAACACGGACGGACCAGCGCCGGACACCGCCGCCGGCACACCCGCCGCGCGCAGCTCCTCGACCAGCTTGTATGTCTGCGGCCAGGCCGACTCGCGATAGCGCTGGTGCAGCCGGTCATCGGTGGCCGCAAGCAGTTCGCTCGGATCCATGGTCAACGCGTGCACGGCCAGCGCGGCCCGGCCCGCCGCGAACGCGGCGTCGGCGTGCGGCACCTGCTCGGGCAGCAGGCCGCGAGTGGTCGCGGTCGCGGATTCGTGCTCCGGCACGAACAACACCGGCGCCAGGTCACGATGTGGTTGCACCCGCACCGCGCGATAGCCGCCCTCCTCGTGCCAGGCGATCACAAGGCCGCCGTACAGACTGGCCGCCGCGTTGTCCGCGTGCCCCTCGAAACCGGCGGCCAACTGCAAGGCCTGATCGTCGATCTCCCGCTGCGCCAACGCATACCCGGCCACCACCCCGGCCACGACCGCGGCGGCGGACGAGCCGAGCCCCCTGCCGTGCGGAATGACGTTGCGACAGTCGATCTCCAGCCCGGCCAACTCGAAACCGAGCTTGTCGCAGGTGGCCCGCAGCGCGCGCAACACCAGGTGGGACTCGTCACACGGCACCGAATCCGCGCCCTCACCGTCCACCCGCAGCACCAGGCCGCGTTCGGTCAGTCGGACGAGGACCCGGTCGTACTGGGCGATGGCCAACCCGAGCGCGTCGAACCCGGAGCCCAGATTGGCGCTGGAGGCCGGTACGACAACCTCGACCGCACTCACGACAGATCCAGCGCTGAGGCAACCGCCTCTGGGTCCACCGGCAACGGCTGGATCTCGATCGCGTTGGTCAGCGCGGTGTCCGGGTCCTTCAGCCCGTGCCCGGTCACCGTGCAGACCACGACCGACCCCTTGGGCAGCCGCCCGTCCTCGGCGGTCCGCAGCAGGCCGGCCACGCTGGACGCCGAACCGGGCTCGACGAAAACGCCCTCGGTACTGGGCAGCAGCCGGTAGGCGTGCAGGATCTGCTCATCGGTGACAAGGTCGATCAAGCCGTTCGACTCGTCCCGAGCCGCGACCGCGCCTGCCCACGAGGCCGGATTGCCGACCCTGATCGCGGTGGCGATGGTCTCCGGGTTGAGCACCGGCTCGCCGCGCACGATCGGCGCGGCCCCTTCGGCCTGGAAGCCGAACATTCGCGGCGTGTTGTCAATCACACCGTCGGCCGCGTACTCGAGATAGCCCTTCCAGTACGCGGTGATGTTGCCCGCGTTGCCAACTGGCAGTACGTGCACGTCAGGGGCGCGGCCGAGCACATCGCAGACCTCGAACGACGCGGTCTTCTGCCCCTCCATGCGCACCGGATTCACCGAATTGACCAGTTCGATCGGGTACTGCGCCGCGGTTTTGCGGGCCAGCTCAAGACAGTCGTCAAAATTGCCGTCCACCTGAAGGATCCGCGCGCCGTAGGCGACGGCCTGGGCCAGCTTGCCCTGCGCGATCTTGCCCGTCGGCACCAACACCGCGCAGGTGAGGCCGGCCCGCGCCGCATAGGCGGCGGCCGATGCCGAGGTGTTGCCGGTGGACGCGCAGATGACGGCCTTGAAACCGGTGGCCAGCGCGTAGGTGATGGCGACGGTCATGCCCCGGTACTTGAACGAACCGGTCGGGTTGGCGCCCTCGATCTTCAGGTACACCCGGCAACCGGTCAGCTCGGAGAGCCGAGGCGCCGGCAGCAGCGGCGTGCCGCCCTCGAACAACGTGACGATCTTCGCACCGTCCGGAACGGCGACCCGATCGGCGTAAGCGCCGATCACCCCGGGCCAGCCAGCCTTGACAGCGGTTGCCTCGATCATGATGGGGCTTCCCCTTCGACTCGCATCACGCTGACCACTTCCCGGACCACGGGGAGCCCGGCGATCTTGTCCACCGTCGAGCGCAGCGCCGCGTCGGAGGCGGCGTGCGTGACGATCACCAGGCTCGCGTCGACCGAGCGGCCCTCCTGGCGCACCGCCGCGATGCTCACGTCGTGCTCGGCGAAAACCGCCGCGACCTGCGCCAATACTCCGGCGCGGTCGGCGACGTCAAGGCTGATGTGGTAGCGGGTCGGGGTCTGGCCCATCGGCCGCACCGACAGCGCCGCGTACGCGGACTCGCGCGGCCCGCGCCCGCCGATCACCCGGTTGCGGGCTACGGCAACCAGGTCACCGAGGACGGCGCTCGCGGTCGGCGCGCCACCCGCGCCGCGCCCGTAGAACATCAGCTGCCCGGCCGCGTCGGCCTCCACGAACACCGCGTTGAACGCGTCGCCGACCGAAGCCAGCGGATGCGCCAGCGGAATCATCGCCGGATGTACCCGCACCGCGACCGACTCGGAGCCGTCCGTCTCGGTGACGCGTTCGCAGATCGCGAGCAGCTTTACCGTGCGCCCCAACAGTTTCGCGGCCGCGATATCGGCGGCGCTGACCGACGCGATGCCCTCCCGATGCACGTCGGCGGCAGTCACCCGACTGTGGAAGGCGAGCGAGGCGAGGATCGCGGCCTTGGACGCGGCATCGAACCCGTCCACATCAGCACTCGGATCGGCCTCGGCATACCCCAACCGAGACGCCTCGTCCAACGTCTCCCGATACCCGGCCCCAGTAGCGTCCATTGCGGACAGTATGTAGTTCGTGGTCCCGTTGACAATCCCGATCACCCGCGTGATCCGGTCCCCCACCAACGATTCCCGCAACGGCCGCAACAACGGAATCGCGCCGGCGACGGCGGCCTCGAAGTAGAGATCCGCACCGGAAGCGTCCGCCGCTGTGAACAGCTCCGCGCCGTGCTCGGCCAGCAGCGCCTTGTTCGCCGTCACCACCGACTTGCCCGCACCCAGCGCGTCGAGCAGCAGCGTGCGCGCCGGCTCGATCCCGCCGATAACCTCGACCACCACGTCGACATCATCGGACGCGACCAAGGCAGCCGCGTCGGTCGTGAGCAGCTCCGCCGGAATGTTCGGGTGCTTGTTCGGCCTGCGTACCGCGATGCCGGCCAGCTCGACCGGGGCACCGACGCGCGCGGTCAGGTCGTCGGCCTGCTCGGTGAGCAACCGGACGACCTGGGTGCCGACCGTGCCGCAGCCGAGCAGCGCGACCCGCACCACCGGAGCACCAACGGGTTTCATCCGTTCTCCTCGTCGACTTCCAGGTGGAACAGATCGGCCTCGGTTTCCCTGCGCAGCAACAACTTCGCCTGCCCGTCGGCGACCGAAACCACGGCGGGCCGGGGCAACCGGTTGTATGTACTGGACATGGCATAGCAATAGGCTCCGGTGGCCGCGACCGCGAGCAGGTCACCTGGCGCGATATCCGAAGGCAGCCAACAGTCCCGGACCACGACATCCCCGGACTCGCAGTGCTTGCCCACCACCCGGCTCAACGTCGCCACTGCGTTCTGCTCGGCCCCACGCGAAACCAGC
>DASYBO010000003.1:0-9016 GCA_036500685.1 Pseudonocardiaceae bacterium
CCGACACGCTGCAGGGCAAGCGGGTGCTCATCGTCGGCGCCGGTGATCTCGGCGACCAGCTGACCCGCAGGCTCGACACCTTCGACGCCACGTCGACGCTGGTCGGCCGGCACGCGCGAGATGGCGTACACGGCATCGACGAACTACCCGACCTGCTCGGCGACTACGACGTCGTCGTGCTGATGGTCCCTCTCACGTCGGAGACGACCGGCATGGTCGACGCCGCGTTCCTGGCCCGCATGGCCGACGGCGCCATCCTGGTCAACGCCGCCCGTGGCCCGGTCGTGCAAACCGACGCCCTGGTAGCCGAACTGAACAGCGGCAGGCTGCGCGCGGCACTGGACGTGACCGACCCGGAACCGCTGCCCGACGGTCATCCACTGTGGACGGCTAAAGGCCTGTTCCTCACCCCGCACGTAGGCGGCAGTTGCCGAGGCGCAGGCGAGCGCTCCTGGCGCGTCGCCGCGGCCGAGATCGCCAGGTACGCGGCGGGCGAAGAACTCAAGAACCTGGTGCACGGCGAATACTGAACAAACCGGACGGGGGCCGGGAGTGATCAAACTCGCACCCGGTCCATCGAGCCCACGAGCACGGCTTTCTTCGCCTTGGGCCGTCCAGGTGAAAATTCATCGACCGAACAGCCTCGCGCGGGTGATGAGCATCACGTACGGTGCGCACCGTGAGCACTCACGACGCGTCGAATGAGCACGGTGGCGGCACCTACAACGCCGAAGGCCAGGACCCCGTCAACCTGTTCGCCGAATCCGGTTACGGCAGCACCCCGAGCACGCTCGGCAGCAGCTCGCCGACCGAGCGCGCGGAGAGCAGCGCCCTGGACAGCGATCCCAAGTCGCTGGACTTCAGCTCCTACGGTGACCAGAAGACCTCGGTGATCGCCGGACTCGACGAGCCGGCCAACAGACTCGCCGACGACGACAGGTACGCCGACACCCGCACGGTCGGCTCGACCTGGCACGGCGGCGCCGACCTCGGCCTGCTCGTGCTGCGCATCGTGGTCGGCGGCACCTTCGGCGTATACGGCCTGCAACACCTGTTCCGCCTGTTCAACGGCACCGGCATCGACTCGTTCGCGAAGTTCCTGCAAACCACCGGCTACCACTACCCGACCGTGATGGCCTGGGTCGGCGGCGGCGCCGAACTCGTCGGCGGTGCGCTGCTCGTCCTCGGCCTGTTCACCCCGGCCGCTGCCGGCGCCGTGCTTGCCGTGGCGTCCAACGTGATCGTGCTCAAATGGCCGCTGGGCTTCTTCGACGCCAACGGCTACCAGTTCCAACTCGTCCTGGCCGCGGCCGCGTTCGCCCTCCTGTTCGCGGGCCCCGGCCGCGTCTCGCTCGACCGCCCGACACCCTGGTACCGACACCCGGTCGCGAACGGCTTGACGTTCCTGATCATCGCCGCCGCCGCGTCCTTCTGCGTCCTGTTCTTCCTACGCACCCACGGCTGACCGCGTGCCCGACACCTGGATCCGCCACGACGCCGTCGATCTGCGCAGGCACCGGTTCATCGCCGCGGTGTTGACCGGGCTGTGCGTCGTGATGGCTGCCCTGTTCCTCGTCGTCCCACCGGGGCCGGCGACTGGACCGGTGCCGCTGTCGGATCGTCTGTGGTTCGAGGCGGTCGCCGGCATGCTCTGGGTGCTGTTGATGGTGGCCGTCCTCAACCAGGCGCGCGGCAGGACGCTCCTGACCACTGCGGGAATGCGTTTCCACACCTTGACCAGCCGCCGGTTCATCCGCTGGCCGGACATCGTCGACATCGAACAAGGCCGTCCCCGATCCGGGTACTGGGCGGTGGTCTATGTCCGGCGCGCGCACGGACGACGCCTCATGGTTCCCGGCATCTACACCCACAAATCCAACGACCAGTCGTTCCAGGAGAAACTCGACACGATCCGCTACTACTGGTCCCGAAGCACGACTTGAGCAGGACATGAAGAAGGCCGGATCTCGGGTGAGATCCGGCCTTCTTCACGACCAATGAGCTACTTGTCCACGTTGCGGACGGCGCCGGTTGAACCCGAGGTGACCATCCGCGCGTAGGCGCGCAGTGCCGCGGTCACGGTGCGCTGGCGGTCGACGGGCTGCCAGGGGCGTTCGCTGGCGTCCATCTTGGCGCGGCGTTCGGCCAGCACCTCTGGTTCGACGAGCAGTTCGAGCTTGCGGGCGTGCACGTCGATGCGGATCTGGTCGCCGTCCTGGACGAGGCCGATGGCGCCACCGGCGGCGGCCTCGGGCGAGATGTGGCCGATGGACAGGCCGGACGAACCACCGGAGAAGCGGCCGTCGGTGATCAGCGCGCAGACCTTGCCGAGCCCGGCGCCCTTGAGGAACGCGGTCGGGTGCAGCATCTCCTGCATGCCGGGCCCGCCTGCCGGGCCCTCGTAGCGGATGACCAGCACGTCGCCGGGCTGGACCTCCTTGTTGAGGATCGCCGACACCGCCTGCTCCTGGCTTTCCAGCACCCGCGCGGGGCCGGTGAACTGCCAGATCGACTCGTCGACGCCCGCCGCCTTGATGACCGCGCCGTCCTCGGCCAGGTTGCCGTGCAACACCATCAGGCCGCCCTCGGGGCTGTAGGCGTGGGCCTTGTCGCGGATGCAGCCGCCTTCGGCATCGGTGTCAAGGCTGGACCAGCGGTTGCTGGTGGAGAACGCCTTCGTGGTGCGCACGCCACCGGGGGCGGCGTGGAAGAGTTCGACGGCTTCCGGGGTGGTCTTGCCGCTGCGCACGTCCCAGTCGGAGAGCCACTGCTCGAGCGACGGGCTGTGCACGCTGTGCACGTCGCGGTGCAGCAGGCCGGCCCGGTCGAGTTCGCCCAGGATGGCGGGGATGCCGCCGGCCCGGTGCACGTCCTCCATGTGGTAGTCGGAGTTCGGCGCGACCTTCGACAGGCACGGGACGCGACGGCTGATCTCGTCGATGGTGTGCAGCGGGAACTCGATCTCGCCCTCGATGGCGGCGGCCAGGATGTGCAGCACCGTGTTGGTCGAGCCGCCCATGGCCATGTCCAGCGCCATCGCGTTGTCGAACGCCTTCTGGTTGGCGATCGAGCGCGGCAGCACCGACTCGTCGTCATCGGCGTAGTAGCGGCGGCACAGGTCGACGACGGTCTTGCCGGCGCGCACGAACAGGTCGCGGCGGGCGGCGTGGGTGGCCAGCGTGGAACCGTTGCCGGGCAGGGCGAGGCCGAGCGCCTCGGTGAGGCAGTTCATCGAGTTCGCTGTGAACATGCCCGAGCAGGAACCGCAGGTCGGGCAGGCCGAGCGTTCGACGATGGTCAGGCCGTCGTCGTCGACCTCTGAACTCGCCGACGCGGAGATGGCCGTGATCAGGTCGGTCGGGGCCTGGGCGACGCCGCCGACGACGACGGCCTTGCCGGCCTCCATCGGGCCGCCGGACACGAACACGGTCGGGATGTTGAGCCGCATGGCGGCGTTGAGCATGCCAGGGGTGATCTTGTCGCAGTTGGAGATGCAGACCAGCGCGTCGGCCTGGTGCGCGTTGACCATGTACTCGACCGAGTCGGCGATGATCTCGCGCGATGGCAGCGAGTAGAGCATCCCGCTGTGGCCCATGGCGATGCCGTCGTCCACCGCGATGGTGTGGAACTCGCGCCCGACACCGCCGGCTTCGGCGATCGCGTCGGCCACGATCTCGCCGAGGTCGCGTAGGTGGACGTGGCCCGGCACGAACTGGGTGTAGGAGTTGGCGATCGCCACGATCGGTTTGCCGAAGTCACCGTCGGTCATTCCGGTGGCGCGCCACAGTGCGCGGGCGCCTGCCGCGTTGCGGCCGTGGGTGGTGGTGCGGGAGCGGAGCGGCGGCACGGCTCCTCCAAACGTGAATGCGGGCCGGACATCGATACAGGGAGCGGCACCTGGTGGGTGCCCTGGCACGACACGGTGCCCATCACGTTACTCCGGTGTTGCCCGCCGACCAGCGGCCCGGCCACGGGGGTGCGAGTGGGCCGCAGCCTGGCTCGGGATTGTTCACACTATTAATTTGGGATGTCAATTTAAGTTGATAGGCGTCGGTGAGTTCGCCCTTATTCTGGTTGACGGCCGTCGGAGGCCATTGTTTATTTGCTCTTCCCCGAGTCCCCGAGCGAATTGGACACAGAAAGGATACCCGATGGGTATCAAATCCCTGCGCATTATCGCGGTCGCCGGTCTCGTCGCCGGCGTCGTGCTCGCGTTAGCCCCGGCCGCCAATGCGGCCACCCCGCGGCACGGCAACGGGCCGGACCGCGTGATCGGTCACGGCGGCGTCAACGCCCAGCAGTCCAGCAACTGGTCCGGCTACGCCGAGACCGGCAGCGGCTTCACCAGTGCCACGGCCAACTGGACCGTGCCATCGGTATCCGCGAGTAGTGGATCGACCTACTCATCGGCCTGGGTCGGCATCGACGGCGACGGCAACTCCAACCTGATCCAGACGGGCACGGAGTCCGACTATTCCGGCGGTCGCGCGCACTACGACGCCTGGTGGGAGATCCTGCCGGCCGCGGAGACCGTGATCACCGGCATCACCGTGCACCCCGGCGACTCGTTCACCGGCTCGGTGGCCAAGGTGAGCGGCACGACCTGGAAGATCACCCTGAGGGACAACACCACCGGCAAGTCCTTCTCCTCGAACAAGACCTACCGAGGCCCCGGCGCTTCGGTGGAGTACATCCAGGAGGCGCCGCAGGTCGGCGGTTCGATCGCCAAGATCGCGCATTTCTCGACCTTCAGCTTCAGCGGTCTCACCGTGAATGGGCACGGTCCCGCGTTGAAGAGCGCGGATGAGATCCTGCTCGTCCAGAATGGCGTCACCTACTCGACGCCGAGCGCGCCGAACTCCGGTGGAAATGGCTTCAGTGTTTCGTACACCGGCTAACCAAAACTAAGAATCAGATGTTGGCGCCGGTCTCGCTCGCGATTTCCGCGGGCGAGACCGGCGCTTCGCTTGGCGACTCGGTGGGGTCGGGCAGACGGCCGCCGCTGAGCAGGGCGAGCACCGGCAGGTGCCGCGGCTTCACACAGGGGAGGGTGACCTCGTCGCCGTCAGCGAGCACGGCCCGCACCCACTTGCGCTCCGCCACGCGCAGCCCCGCCAACTCGCCCCAGTCGATCCGCCGGACCGTCAGCATCCGCCGGACCCGGATCTGCGCGGCGTCGACCACGGTGCGCGTGCGCAGGACCCAGACGCCGATGCCGATCGGGATCAGGTAGACCAGCAGCAGCGGCGGCGGGCCGGCCAGCGCGACGACCGACATGGACGCGAACGCGAACAGCACGCCGACCAGTGCGACACCCGGAATCCGGAACACCAGCCTGCGCGGGATGCTTTCCACCACACCGAAGATGGTGCACTCCCGCCGTCGCGCCTGGTGAGCCGCCCCACCTTCACTCGAACGGGGGTCCACCATGCGAGAGCATCATCCCGCCAGGTTGACGCGCACCGACCGTTCGGATTACCGTTCCGGGCGTGTCGACAACCAACATTCTCGTACTTCGCAGGCGCGTCGACGCCTGAAGTACCTCGTTGTCGACGCGCCACCCCTCGTATGACCGCCCTGGTCGACGAGGGTTTTTTGTTGCCCGGATCCGTCAGTGCCGTGAACTCGAACTCCAACGCGAGGCGAACCGATGACCACCGCAACGCCGCGACCCGCTCCGCCGCCCGGAGCGCCGCACCCGCCGCACCACCCCCGCCCCAAGCCGACCCCGCCGGCCGGCGCACCGGTCAGTGTGACCGGCGCGCAGTCGCTCGTACGGTCCCTTGAGTCGGTTGGCTGCGAGGTCGCGTTCGGCATTCCGGGCGGCGCGATCATGCCCGCGTACGACGCGCTGCTCGACTCGACCAAGGTTCGGCACGTGCTGGTCCGGCACGAGCAGGGCGCAGGCCACGCAGCCACCGGTTACGCGCAGGCGACCGGCCGGGTCG
The DNA here is from genome assembly GCA_036500685.1 of Pseudonocardiaceae bacterium. Lineage (GTDB taxonomy): Bacteria > Actinomycetota > Actinomycetes > Mycobacteriales > Pseudonocardiaceae > CAJCJE01. The sequence continues at coordinate 5,949 of DASYBO010000003.1, forward strand.
GTGTGTGCATCGCCACGTCCGGCCCCGGCGCGACCAACCTGGTCACCCCGCTGGCCGACGCCTACATGGACTCCGTACCGGTCGTCGCCATCACCGGTCAGGTGTCGACGCCGCTGATCGGCACCGACGGGTTCCAGGAAGCGGACATCTGCGGCATCACGATGCCGATCACCAAGCACAGCTTCCTGGTCACCGACCCGGCGGAGATCCCCAGTGCGATCGCGGAGGCGTTCTACCTGGCCTCGACGGGCCGCCCCGGTCCGGTACTGGTCGACATCCCCAAGGACGTGATGCAGGCGACCACGTCGTTCTCGTGGCCGCCGGAGATCCACCTGCCCGGCTACCGGCCGACCACCCGTCCGCACGGCAAGCAGGTGCGCGAGGCGGCCAAGCTGATCTGCGCGGCCAAGCGCCCGGTGTTCTATGTCGGCGGCGGCGTGCTCAAGGCCGAGGCGACCGACCAACTGCGCGAACTGGCCGAACTGACCAATATCCCGGTGGTCACCACGCTGATGGCGCGCGGCGCCTTCCCGGACTCGCACCCGCAGCACCTCGGTATGCCCGGCATGCACGGCGCGGTGGCCGCCGTCGCCGCGATGCAGCGCGCGGACCTGCTGATCACCTTGGGAGCCCGGTTCGACGACCGGGTCACCGGCCAGCTGTCCTCCTTCGCGCCGGACGCGAAGATCGTGCACGCGGACATCGACCCGGCCGAGATCTCCAAGAACCGGCACGCGGACGTGCCGATCGTGGGCGACTGCAAGGAGATCCTCACCGAGCTGATCGCCTCGGTCGCCGGCGAGCGGGAGACCGGCACCGCCGACCTGACCCCGTGGTGGCAGCAGCTCAGCGAGTGGCGCGACACCTTCCCGCTCGGCTACGACGAGCCGTCGGACGGCACGCTGTCGCCGCAGTACGTGATCGAGCGGATCGGCGCGATCGCCGGACCGGACGCGGTGTACGCGGCAGGCGTCGGCCAGCACCAGATGTGGGCGGCGCAGTTCGTGCGCTACGAGCGGCCGCGCAGCTGGATCAACTCCGGTGGCCTCGGCACCATGGGTTTCGCGGTGCCGGCGGCAATGGGCGCCAAGTTCGGCCTGCCCGACACCGAGGTGTGGGCGATCGACGGCGACGGCTGCTTCCAGATGACCAACCAGGAACTGGCCACCTGTGCGATCGAGGGCGCGCCGATCAAGGTCGCGGTGATGAACAACGGCAACCTGGGCATGGTTCGCCAGTGGCAGAACCTGTTCTACGACGGCCGCTACTCGCACACCGACCTCGGCACGCACAAGCACCGCATCCCGGACTTCAAGCTGCTGGCCGAGGCGCTCGGCTGCGTCGGGCTGCGCTGTGAGTCCAAACAGGACGTCGACGCGGTCATCGCCAAGGCGCGCGAGATCAACGACCGTCCAGTGGTGATCGACTTCGTGGTCGGCAAGGACGCGCAGGTGTGGCCGATGGTCGCGGCCGGCAAAGGCAACGACGAGATCATGGCCGCGCGCGGCATCCGCCCGCTGTTCGACGAGGACGACGTGTGATGCCGAACAACGACCGGCAGGAATGCGCTGAGCGCCAGCTCAGCGCCGATGTGATGAGGGGCACGATCGCATGAGCAAGCACACGCTGTCCGTGCTGACCGAGAACCGGCCCGGTGTGCTGGCCAGGGTCGCCGGCCTGTTCTCCCGGCGCGGCTTCAACATCGAGTCCCTCGCGGTCGGCCCGACCGAGAACCCCGACGTGTCCAGGATGACCATTGTGGTCTCGGTGGACGAACTCCCCCTTGAACAGGTCACGAAGCAGCTCAACAAGCTGGTCAACGTGATCAAGATCGTCGAGCTGGAACCGTCCACAGCGGTCCAGCGCGAACTGCTGCTTGTCAAGGTGCGCGCGGACGCGACGGTGCGCACCCAGGTCCTGGAAACCGTACAACTGTTCCGGGCCAAGGTGGTCGATGTCTCTCCCGAGTCGCTGATCGTCGAGGCCACCGGGACGGCCGACAAACTGGACGCGCTGCTGCGCATACTGGAACCGTTCGGGGTGCGCGAGATGGTCCAGTCCGGCGTTGTCGCGGTCGGCCGAGGCCCACGCTCGATCACCGCGACCGCTGTCCGCTGACCGGATCGCGGGTAGCGGGTACGTACTCGAAAGGAATATGGAAGGCACATGAGCGCCGAGATTTTCTACGATGATGACGCCGACCTCGGCATCATTCAGGGCCGCAAGGTGGCCGTACTCGGCTACGGCAGCCAGGGCCACGCGCACGCGCTGAGCCTGCGTGACTCCGGCGTCGATGTTCGGATCGGCCTGCCGGAGGGCTCCAAGTCGAGGGTCAAGGCGGAAGAGGCAGGCCTGCGGGTGCTCACCCCGGCCGAGGCGGTCGCGGAGGCCGACCTGATCTCCATCCAGGCGCCGGACACCGTGCAGCGCAAGCTCTACGCCAACGACGTCGCGCCGAACCTCAAGCCGGGCGACGCGCTGTTCTTCAGTCACGGCTTCAACATCCGCTACGGCTACATCACCGCGCCCGACGGTGTCGACGTGGTGCTTGTCGCTCCGAAGGGCCCCGGTCACCTGGTGCGCCGACAGTTCGTCGACGGCAAGGGCGTGCCGGACCTGGTCGCGGTCGAGCAGGACGCCTCGGGCAACGCGCTCGCGCTGGGCCTCTCCTACGCCAAGGGGATCGGTGGCACCCGCGCCGGGGTCATCAAGACCACCTTCACCGAGGAGACCGAGACCGACCTCTTCGGCGAGCAGGCCGTGCTCTGCGGCGGTACCTCCGCGCTGATCCAGGCCGGGTTCGAGACCCTGGTCGAGGCCGGTTACCAGCCCGAGATCGCCTACTTCGAGGTGCTGCACGAGCTCAAGCTCATCGTCGACCTGATCTACGAAGGCGGCATCGCCCGGCAGCGCTACTCGTGCAGCGACACCGCCGAGTACGGCGACCTGATCCGAGGCCCGCGCATCATCTCGCCGGCGGTGAAGCAAGAAATGCGCAAGGTGCTCGACGAGATTCAGGACGGTAGTTTCGCCCGTGAGTGGGTGGCGGAGGACGACAACGGTCGGCC
>DASYBO010000004.1:0-5739 GCA_036500685.1 Pseudonocardiaceae bacterium
AGGACGACCGGCGCGGGCGCTCCCTGGCCGTGGTCGTCGTGATGCGGGCGAGCCGCCGGGTGGCGAAGCCGGCCAGGCCGGGCAAACGCAGCACGCCACCGATCGCCTGCAGAGCCGCTCGCACGGCCGGGTTGGCCGGGGCGAGCGCAGAGGCGCCGATCACCGACGGGGCACCACTGGCCTGCCAGGCCGCGAACAGCTCGCCGCTGCTCACGGAAGCGGTGGTGACCACGTCGCCGTCGGGCGTAGTCAATCGCTCGACGGCACCGCCGGCCCTGGCGCGTACCACCCGGCCCTGCCGCACCTCGTGGCCGCCGTCGAGCAGCACTCGCACGATGGTGCCGGCCAGGGCTTCGCCGACGGCGCCGGGTTCGGTCGCGACTGACGCGACGGCGTCGACGCGTACTCGCGAAGGCTTTTCCCCGGCCGCCAGCAGATGCAGCAGGATGCTCTCGGTCGCGAGTACGCCGAAGCCCGCCCAGGAGACCAGCGTGCGACCGGTCGCCGCCGCCTCCCGGTCCATGCCGTGGAGCAGCTCGAACGCGCTCAGTTCGTCGGTGACATCGACGTAGTGGGTGCCTGGCGGGCAGGCCCGCGCGACCTGCGGCGCCGTGACCGCAAACGGGCCCACCGTGTTGATGACGACGGTCGGCGCCTCGGTGGCCAGCCGCGCGCAGACCTCGTCGAGCGAGCCGGTCACCGCCCGGGCGTCCGGACTCACCTGGGCCAGCCGCTCCCGATTGCGGCCGGCCGCGACCACCTCGGCGCCCGCCTGCTGCAGACGCTCCACCGCCTCCCGGCCGACCCGTCCGGTCGCGCCGAGCACCCAGATCTCACCCGTCATGTTCGCCTCCATCAGCCATGGCACGTCGTGTCATCACTATCGCATAGCACGACACGACGTGTCATCACTAGAATTTGCCGCATGGGTCGATGGCAGCCGGGTGCGCGAGAACGGCTCGAGCAGGCCGCGCTCGATCTTTTCCTCGAGCAGGGCTTCACCGAGACCACCGTGCCGCAAATCACGGCGCGGGCCGGCCTCACGACCCGTACGTTCTTCCGGTACTTCGCCGACAAGCGTGAGGTGCTGTTCGCCGGCGAGGAGTTGGTGCCCGAGCGGGTGGCCCGCCTCATGGCCGAGGCCTCGCCGTCGCTCGGCCCGATGGAACTGATCACCGAGGGCCTGGGCCCCGCCGCGGCCGAGATCTTCGAGGGCCGCAGCCTCGACTACCTGCTACGCCGACGGGCCGCGATCGACGCCGAACCCGCCCTGCATGAGCGCGAGCTGCGCAAGTTCTCGCTGATGTCGGACGCCCTGGAGCAGGGTTTCCGCGACCGCGGCGTGGACGACCTGACCGCCCAGCTCGCGGCCGAGATCGCCATGACCACGTTTCGGATAGCGGTGACCCGCTGGCTCAACCAGGACGGCGACCGCGACCTCCCGGCCACAATCAACCAGACCCTGGCGGCGATGAGGCACCTGACGAGTACGCCGTCGACTTAGTGCCCCAACCCCACCACCCACACCAGCAAACCAGCAGGCTGCACCCCAAAAAGGGCCAACCTATGAGCCAAGTCAAGGATCCGGTCCGGCTGCGCCGACCGGGTCGGCCGGGCCCGCGTGTCTACTAGCACCGTGTGCACGGAACCCAGGTAATCGAAGTCCAGGCCCCCGTCCGCGCGCTTTCATAGGACATCGATGGCGAATCGGTCCGCCGCTTCCCGGTCACTCAGCCTCGATCCGCCGCGGTTTTTTCACCGTAGGATCTCCGTGTGGCACTCACCGCGCGTCGCACTGAACCATGTGCGCGCAGGACCTCCGGTGCCCCGTCATGCTCACGACGATCGCGGACTCGCCCTGAGATGGACATGAACGATGTCAGGTGACGGCGGTCGTCAGTTGCGAGGTTCCGCGCTATTCACCCCGTTGCGGCATGAGACGACCGTGGACAAGACGGCCGACAAGTTGCTCACCGCGATCGCGCTCGGCGAGTTCGGCGAGGGCGATCGGCTACCCACCGAGCGGGAGTTGGTCGAGCAGCTCCGCGTGGCCCGGGCGACGGTTCGCGAGGCGATAAGCCGCCTCAGCCGCCTCGGTGTGGTGGAGGTGCGTCGCGGAAGGTGGGGTGGCACCTTCGTGCGGGGCACCTTCACCGGGGACGTTTCGGCGGCGGCACGGCGCACCCTCGAGGCCGACTGGCCACAGCTGAAGCTGATGCTGGATCTCCGATCGCTCGTCGAGGGACTCGTCGCCTCGACTGCCGCTGAGCGAGTGACCACGGCAAGCGGACGCCGCATCTCCGATGCGCTCGCCGCGCACTCGGCGGCGACGACGCCTCGCGACGTGCGCTCGTCGGACCGGGACTTTCACATCGCGGTCACCGGGGCGGCACGGAACCCGTACTTGGTGGAGCTACGAGACGATCTCGCCGCTGTTGTCGGGGTGAATTTCGGGCTGGAACCGTACGTTGATGACCCGGCAGTGACCCGTCGAGCCGTGCGCCAACATCGCGAGCTGGCCGAGGCGATCCTGTCTCGCGACAGCCAGCGAGCCAGTGAAGTCGCCCGCCGCCACTTCACGATCAACGAGAACGCAGTGCGTGCGGTGCGGGAGCGCGCCCGCGCCGAATGACTGATATGCCCTCGCCAGCACGGGGCCTGCCGCCTTCCGGATCAGCGGAGTAGCGGGCACCGACGCGTTCACCTCGCGTCCTGCGAGCTCTGGGTGCGCGCCTGCGGACAAGCCTGTTGTACGCGCGGCGTCTACCGCCCGACCTGCCCGTTATCAGGATTTAACAATGCTCCCTCTTCCCGTGGTCAGGCCGGGTGCAGCACAATGGCCTAACGTCCGGACCATAGACCAATGGAGGGCTGAGCCCATGCGCAGTCGGCTTCGAGCCTTTGCGAGCGTTGCCCTGATCGGGTGCGTGTCGCTTGTGCCGCTCGCGGCGTGCTCAACTTCCAGCGGGACAGCGAGCGCCTCGTCGGCGTTCAAGATCGGCATCCCGGAGGAGCCGGACACCCTGGACCCGCAGACTACCAATGCGGCGATGGCCCGGACGATCCTGCGTTACGCAGGGGACACGCTCGTTGACACCGACCCGTCCGCGAACGGCCGGATCGTCCCCGGGCTCGCGACGAGCTGGCACAGTTCGGCGAACGGGTTGCGCTGGACCTTCGACTTGAAGGCGGGCGTCAAGTTCCAGAACAACGACGCGCTGAACGCGGCGGCCGTTGTGGCGTCGTTCCAGCGGGCGATGAGCCCGAACACGAAGGCAGGAAGCGTTTCCGCGGTCATCAAGCCGATCAAGGCGGTGACCGCTGTCGGCGCCACCGCCGTGGTGTTCGATCTCAAGCAACCGTATTCGCTGTTCTTGCAGAACCTCGCAGATCCGTCCGCGTCCATCGTCGACGCGAAGGTCGCCGACTCAGAAGGCAGCAAGTTCGGCCGCGCGCCGGTGCTCACCGGCGCCTGGAAGGTGACGCAGTGGGTCTCGGGCGACCACATCACACTGGCCCGCAACCCGGCCTACAGCTGGGGGCCGCCGTTCGCGGGTAATGGTCCGGCGAAGCTGCAGACGCTCACGTTCCAGATCATCCCGGACAGCGCGACCCAGGTAACCGCGCTGGAGTCGGGCGAGATCCAGGCGCTGGCGGCGGTCCCGACCGCGAACATCAAGTCCTTCGACGCGAACCCGAACTTCACGAGCTACAAGTACCTTCGCCAGGGCGTCGGCTTGTTCCTCGAGTTCGACGTCAACAAGGCACCGTTCAACGACATCAGGGTACGTAAGGCGCTCGCGTACGCCGTCGACGCGCAGCAGCTCGCCAAGGTCGCGTTGCTGGGTCAGGGCAGCGTGGCGTGCGGACCGCTGCCGCCGTCGATTCCGGGCTACTGGTCCGGCATGTGCAACTACGCACCCAGGTATGACCCGAGCCGGGCCAAGGCGCTGCTCGCACAAGCGGGGTGGAAGCCAGGCGCAGGTGGCGTCCTGCAGAAGAACGGGACGCCGTTCACGTTCACCCTGTACAGCTCCGCCACTCCCGCGACGTGGAACACGTCGGCGCAGCTACTCCAGCAGCAACTGAAGGCGGTCGGGATCGGGATGACGATCCAGAACCTGGAGTTCGGCACGCTGCTCAGCAAGGCGCAGGCCGGTGCGGACGCCGCGCACCTCATGGGCTACACGTACAACACCGCCGACATCCTGGACCTCTGGTTCCGGTCAACCAACAGCGGTGCCGGCCTGAACCTGAGCCACATCAAGGACCCGCACCTGGACTCGCTGATCAACGCCTACCAGACTCAGACGACCGATGCCGGCCGGAATACCGCGCTGGTCGCCGTTCAGAAGTACATCACCGACCTGGCGTTGTGGGTGCCGTTGTGGAACGACGAGCAGGACATCGTCGCGACGAAGCAGTTGCAGGGCGCGCAGCTGAGCAACCAGGGCTACTTGATTCTCAACCAGGCGCACCTGTAGCCGCGCGTGGCAATCTTCCTGCTGCGGCGCTTGGGTCAGTCGGTGCTGACGCTGCTCGCCGTCTCCATCTTCGCCTTCGCCATGATCCACTTGGTGCCTGGCAACCCGGCGACGATCGCGCTCGGCTCGAACGCGACACCGCAAGCGGTTGCGCAGCTAACCCATCAGCTGGGGCTGGACCAGCCACTGCCCCACCAATACTGGACGTTCATCACCGATGCGCTGCACGGCAACCTCGGCGTATCCATCCGGAGCCAGCAGCCAGTGTCCACCGAGATCATCTCGAGCGCGGGCTCGACAATACAGCTGGCCCTCGGCGCGACGGTGCTGGCCGTAATCGCTGGGGTCGGGGTCGGGGTCATCGCCGCGACGTCACGCCGCTGGATTGACCTGAGCGTCATGACCACGGCCTTGGCCGGTTTGTCAATGCCGACGTTCTGGTCCGGCATCTTGCTGATCCTGCTGTTCGGCCTCACCTGGAACATCTTTCCGGTGGTCGGGGCGGGCGGGCTCAGCACGCTGGTGCTCCCAGCGGTGACGCTCGCTCTGCCGGCCGCCGCGGTGCTGGCCCGCATCACGCGCGGGAGCATGCTTGAGGTGCTTCGCCAGGACTTCGTCCGTACCGCGCGCGCGAAGGGGATCCGGCGGTCGCGGGTCGTCCTGCGGCACGCGCTGCCGAACGCGGTCGTGCCGGTTATCACGATCATCGGGCTGCAGATCGGTGGCCTCCTGGCCGGCACGGTCGTGGTGGAGACGCTGTTCGCCCGGCCCGGCGTGGGCCGGCTCGCCGTCCAGGCGATCCAGGAACGGGACTTCCCCGTCGTGCAAGGCGTCGTGTTGCTCGCCGGGCTCGTCTTCGTGGTGATCAACCTGATCGTCGACTTGCTCTACCCCCTGGTCGACCCGCGGATCAGGAGGTAAGCCATGTCGCTCACCGATGAAATCGCGATCGTGGCCGAGGCGCCCGGCGAGGCGCGGCCCCGCGGCCGGTGGCGGGCACTGCTGGCCCACCCGGGCGCGATCTTCGGCATCGTCGTCATCAGCGTGCAGGTTGTGATGGCTGTTTTCGCGCCCTGGATCGCGCCGCACGACCCGAGTCACGCGTACACCAACTACGTGCTCACCGGGCCATCCAGTCATTTCTGGTTCGGCACCGACGAGTTGGGACGCGACGTGCTCTCCCGGGTAATCTTCGGCGCGCGCGTCTCACTGCAGATCGCGGCCATCTGCGTCGGCATCGCCGCCACGGCCGGAT
>DASYBO010000005.1:0-2221 GCA_036500685.1 Pseudonocardiaceae bacterium
ACGGCCAACAACGTCGGCGCGGACCTGATGATCAGCCTGCGCTGCGAATCCCAGACCAGCCCGTCGGCCAACGGCGTGGCCTCCTTCCACTTCGGAAATTCGCACGGCTCCGTCTCGACCATCGGACGCAATCTCGCCGACTTCATTCAACGAGAAGTGGTGGCCCGCACCGGCTTACGGGATTGTCGGACGCATGGCCGGACGTGGGACCTGCTGCGGCTGACTCGGATGCCGACCGTGCAGGTCGACGTCGGCTACATCACCAACCCGCGCGACAGCGCGATGCTGGTCTCAACACAGACCCGCGACGCGATTGCCGAAGGTATCCTCGCCGCGGTCAAGCGGCTCTATCTGCTAGGCAAGAACGATAGGCCCACCGGCACATTCACCTTCGCCGAGCTGCTGGCTCACGAATTGTCGGTCGAGCGCGCGAGCAGACTGGGCGGTTCCTAACCGCCCTCGGGGACCTGCATCGTGTTCCCTACCGCAGAGCCCGCGCCGACCGGCTGTTGCAGCTGAGCGTTCGCCAGTAGCCGCTCCAGCGCCGCCTCGACCTCGGCTTTCCAACCGAGACCCTTGTCCAGCTCCAGCCGCAGCCGGGGAAAGTACGTATGCGGCGCCACCACAACGAAACCCACGTCCTTGAGGAACTCCGCGGCGATGATGCAGTGGTCAACCGAGCAGTCGCCCAGTGCCTCCAACACCGGCCGGACATCGGGTTCCGCCGCCCGCGGATCCTGCAACTCGGAGGCCGCCGGCGTGCGTCCGAAAGCTTCCAACGCCCGGACCCCGCGCCGGACCAACTCGTCGATCACCCGCGCGATGAGCCCGTGTGGCAGATCATCGCTCCCCGGCCCCGGCTCGATCCCCATCGAGGTCAGCAGTACCGCGTCGGCCGACACCGGCGCGGTGGGAAACCGCTGCGCGCGCGGCACCGCCCGCGGCGGCGCGTAGAGGACGTACCCGAGGCACGGCGGCTCGGTATGGCCGCGGTCGTCATCCGGGACCACGGTCGCAACCTGACCGCATGAGCCCCACTCCAGCATCACCATGGACAGCCAGGCCTCTTTTTCGAACTCCGGGTCGGCGAGGTGATCTTGGTTGCCAAGGGTCGCGGGATCTACCTCCCAGAAGACACAGCGGCGCGCGTGCTTGGGAAGCTGCTCGAAGGCCTCGAGCCGCAGTGGCGTGATTCGGGCAGACACTAGCCTCCTGGCTTCCGTGCGGTACTGCAGCCAATTGCACCGGCAACCCCTCCAGGATAGGAGAGTTGGTCGTCATCGGACCAGTGTTTGTCCCGCCACTCGAATCGCTGCCGCGGATCGGACCGGTCGCCGGGGCGCCGGGCGGCCAAACGACGAAATGGCTTGAGGCGCACGAGAACTCCCGTGGAGCAGGGTGGTTTTGGTGGGGCATCGTGGCCCCACAACCGGCGCAGTGTCACAGTGACGTAATTACAGTGTATGGCCGGTTATGCCTTGGCAGGGGTCATCATGTCGATGATCCGCTGGAGGTCGTCAACCGAGCCGAACTCCACCACAATCCGTCCCTTGCGTTTGCCGAGGCTGACGGTCACCCGCGTATCGAAGGCGTTCGACAGCCGCTCAGCAACCTCTTGAAGGCCCGGCATCTGGATCGGCTTGCGCCGCTGAGGTGCCGGGGCGGCCGCGTCCCCGCGGTTGGCCAGGGTGACCGCCTCCTCGGTGGCTCGCACCGACAGACCCTCCGCGACGATCCGGCCGGCCAGTTCCTCCTGTGCCTCGGGGCCCGCTTCCAGGGACAGCAGCGCGCGGGCATGGCCGGCGGACAAAACCCCCGCCGCCACGCGCCGCTGCACCGCGATCGGCAGCTTCAGCAACCGGATCATGTTGGTGATCAGCGGCCGCGAGCGGCCGATCCGTGACGCGAGTTCGTCGTGGGTGACACCGAACTCGTCGAGCAGCTGCTGGTAAGCCGCCGCCTCTTCCAACGGGTTCAGCTGCACCCGATGGATGTTCTCGAGCAACGCGTCGCGGAGCAGATTGTCGTCGCCGGTGTCGCGCACGATCGCCGGGATGGTGGCCAGGCCCGCCTCCTGGGCGGCGCGCCACCGCCGCTCTCCCATGACGATCTGATACCGCGCCCCGCTCGGCGTTCCGCTCACCGCGCGAACCACGATCGGCTGCAGGAGGCCGAACTCGCGAATGGAGTGCACCAGCTCGGACAGCGCCTCCTCGTCGAA
>DASYBO010000006.1:0-15012 GCA_036500685.1 Pseudonocardiaceae bacterium
CCAGTTCGCGGGCTGGCGCCACGCTCGGCGTGGTCTCCGGTCGACGCCGGCAGGGCAAGTCGTTCCTGCTCAGGGCACTGTGCGACGTGACAGGCGGCTTCTACTTCGCTGCCGAGGAGGCGACCGACGGGGAGTCGCTACGCCAGATCAGCGCCGCGCTCGCGGCGTACCTCGGCATGCCCGCATACATCTACACCGACTGGCATGACGTGATCGACGTACTGCTCGGGCTCGGCAAGGACAAGCCGGTGCCGGTCGTGATCGACGAGTTCCCGTACCTGGCGCGGGCGAACCCATCGCTTCCGTCGATCATTCAGAACGCACTCGGGCCGCTACGCCCAGAAAAGGAGCAAAGCCAGACGCGATTGCTGCTATGCGGGTCGGCGATGTCGTTCATGGGAAAGTTGCTGTCCGGCAACGCACCGCTACGAGGACGGCCTGGGCTTGAACTGATGGTGCCCACCCTCGATCACCGGCTTGCCGCCGAGTTCTGGGGCGTAGACGATCCGATGACAGCGCTGAAGGTCAACGCGATCGTCGGCGGCACACCCGCATACCGCCGTGAGTTCGCAGACGACGATGTGCCCGACGGGCCAGAGGATTTCGATCGGTGGGTTGTACGCACCGTGCTCTCCCCCGCCAGCCCGCTGTTCCGCGAGGCGCGCTACCTCCTGGCCGATGAACCCGAACTACACGACGGAGCGCTGTATCACTCGGTACTCGCGGCGATCGCCAACGGCAATGCGCACCGGGGTGGCATCGCGAACTTTCTCGGTCGCAAGTCGAATGAACTTGCACACCCGCTCAACGTGCTGGAGGACTGCGGCCTGATCACTCGCGAGCCGGACCTGTTCAAGGACAACCGAACAAGCTTCCGGATCGCCGAGCCCCTGGTGACCTTCTATCACGCGGTGATGCGGCCGATCTGGGGCGACCTGGAACATACCCGAGACGCGTCCCGGTTGTGGCAACGGACACAGCGCCGCTTTGTCGGCAACGTGCTCGGTCCCCATTTCGAACACGTGTGTAGATGTTGGACGCGACACTTCATTGAGGATGGCCTGTTCGGCGACTTTCCGAACCGGGTTGGTTCGGGCACGGTAAACGATCCGACCAAACAGACCATGCACGAACTTGACGTTGTCGCGTTCGGACTCGACGACGACGACCGCCGACCCCTGCTCGCCATCGGCGAGTGCAAATGGGGTGACGTTATGGGTATGGCGCATCTGGACCGGCTCACCCGGATCAGGGCGCTGCTCGTCGCACAGGGCAAATACGGCGCGGAGAGCGCGAAGCTCACCTGTTTCAGCGCGACGGGGTTCACCGACGAGCTACGGGAGCGGGCCGCGAACTCGCCCGATGTGGTGCTGGTCGGTGCGGCCGACCTCTACCGCTAGAAGGGCCAGCCGAAGACCGGGAGGTGCAGGGCGGAGTCGACGGCCAGGGCGACGAAGACCAGCATCAGGTAGGTGTTGGACACGTGGAACAACACCATCGGGTTGTTCTTCGCATCATGTACGACCGCGCTGTGCAGACGGTGCGCGGTGATCAGGAACCAGCCGCCGAACAGGACGGCGAACGCGGCGTACACCCAGCCGGTGGCCGGGATGAGTGCCAGCGTGCAGGCGACCATGACCCACGAGTAGATGATGATCTGCCGGGAGACCTGCACCGGCGTCTTGACGACCGGGAGCATGGGGACGCCCGCGGCCTCGTAGTCGTCGCGGAACTTCATGGCGAGCGCCCAGAAGTGCGGTGGGGTCCAGAGGAAGATCACGCCGAACATGACGAAGGCCGGCCAAGAGAGGCTGTCGGTGACCGCGGCCCACCCGCACAGCACCGGCATGCAGCCGGCGGCGCCGCCCCAGACGATGTTCTGTGACGTCCGCCGCTTCAACACCATGGTGTAGACGAGGACGTAGAACAGGATCGCGCCGGTGGCAAGGCACGCGGTGAGCAGGTTCGTCGTCGGCCACAGCAGGGCGAAGGAGCCGACGCCGAGCGTGAGGCCGAAGATCAGCGCGCTGCGCGGGGGCACGGTGTGCTTGACCAGCGGGCGGGCCTTGGTGCGTTTCATCACAGCGTCGATGTCCGCGTCGAACACGCAGTTCAACGCGTTGGCGCTGGCCGCGGCCATGGTGCCGCCGACGAGGGTGGCCAGCACCAGCCACGGCGACGGGAAGCCGCGCGCGGCCAGGAACATCGCGGGGATGGTGGTGACCAGAAGCAGCTCGATAACCCGCGGCTTGGTCAGGGCGACGTAAGCACGCACTATGTCCATCGGTCGCCGAACCGGCGTTTCGACGGTATCGCCGGCGACGTCGGTGACGTCCGCGGGTGCGCTCACGTGCGCTGTCCTTTCCAGCTCGGCAACGTTCGGCGAACGCAGCGGGAACTCTTCTCCCCGACGAGCCCCAGAGGAGCCGCTGCCCGAATGTCGAGCCTTCCCTGATCGCAATCGCCCAGGCAGCGGCCTTGGGCGCCGGTGCTGGACATACTGCTTGGTCGTCAAGATGTTAATCCGGGGAAAGGACAGCACCCGCCGGGGGTACCGGTGTCTTACAGCTTGCGCCTTGAGATCACACGAACCCGACCGCAGGACTACGCTGGCCCCCGACGAGGGAGAACCCTGGGTTTCTCCGCGCTGTTCCGCGCGTCGGGATCGATCGAGATCCGCATCGAGATCCGCGGTGGGGCAATGCTGCGGGGGCGCTGCGGGGGCCCGCACGTACGACGCAGAGTGGGAGCAGCGGTCCGTGTCTGAACAACAAGACCTCACCCGACTTACCACCGCCATTGTGCCCGAGGACTGGACCGAGCTGGACAAGCGCGCGGTCGACACGGTCCGGGTGCTGGCGGCCGACGCGGTGCAGAAGGTCGGCAATGGTCACCCCGGCACGGCGATGAGCCTGGCCCCGGTCGCCTACTCGCTGTTCCAGCGGGTGATGCGGCACGACCCGAGCGATCCGGACTGGGTGGGCCGGGACCGGTTCGTGCTCTCCTGCGGGCACAGCAGTCTGACCCTCTACATCCAACTGTTCCTGACCGGCTACGGCCTTGAACTCTCGGACCTCGAGGCGCTGCGCACGTGGGGTTCGCTGACCCCTGGCCACCCGGAGCACGGGCACACCCGCGGCGTCGAGATCACCACCGGTCCGCTCGGCCAGGGTTTCGCCTCCGCGGTGGGTATGGCGATGGCGTCGCGGCGGGAGCGCGGTCTGTTCGACCCGGACGCGCCGGCCGGCGAGAGCCCGTTCGACCATCACATCTGGGTGCTGGCCTCGGACGGTGACATCGAGGAGGGCGTGACCTCGGAGGCCTCGCAGATCGCCGGTGTCCAGCAGCTGGGCAACCTGACGGTGATCTACGACAGCAACCACATCTCCATCGAGGACGACACCAAGATCGCGCTTGGCGAGGACACCGGCAAACGGTACGAGGCCTACGGCTGGCACGTGCAGCACGTCGAGGGCGGCGAGAACGTCACCGGCATCCTCGATGCGATCGAGAACGCGAAGGCGGTCACCGACCGGCCCTCGATCATCGTCCTGCACACGATCATCGGCTACCCGGCGCCGACCAAGATGAACACCGGCAAGGCGCACGGTGCCGCACTGGGCGCCGACGAGGTGGCCGAGGTCAAGAAGATCCTCGGGTTCGACCCGGAGAAGAACTTCGAGGTGGCCGACGAGGTCTTGGCGCACACCCGCGAAGCGGTCGAGCGTGGCAAGAAGGCGCACGCGGCGTGGCAGGTTTCCTTCGACAAGTGGGCGGCGGGCAACGCGGACCGCAAAGCGCTGTTCGACCGACTGACCAGCCACCAGCTGCCGGCCGGCTGGGCGGACAAGCTGCCGAGTTGGGACGTCGACCCGAAGGGCATTGCGACTCGCAAGGCGTCCAACGCGGTGCTCAACGAGCTGGCCGACGTGCTGCCCGAACTGTGGGGCGGTTCGGCCGACCTCGCGGAGAGCAACAACACCACGATGGCAGGCGCCGACTCGTTCGGTCCGGAGGCGATCGCGACCCGCGAGTGGAACGCGCACCCCTACGGCCGCACGCTGCACTTCGGCATCCGCGAGCACGCGATGGGCGCGATCCTCAGCGGCATCGTGCTGCACGGTTCGACCCGGCCCTACGGTGGCACGTTCCTGCAATTCAGCGACTACATGCGGGGCGCGGTCCGGCTCGGTGCGCTGATGAACCTGCCGGTCACCTACGTGTGGACGCACGACTCGATCGGTCTCGGCGAGGACGGCCCGACGCACCAGCCGATCGAGCACGTCGCCGCGCTGCGCGCGATCCCGAACCTGTGCATGGCGCGCCCCGGCGACGCCAACGAGACCGCGTACGTCTGGAAGGCGTTGCTGGAGCAGCGCAGGCCGACCGGTATCGCGCTGACCAGGCAGAATCTGCCGGTGCTCGCGGGCACCAGCGCCGAGGGCGTTGCCAAGGGCGGCTACGTGTTGGCCGACGCGGAATCGGGTACGCCGGACGTGCTGCTGATCGCGACCGGTTCGGAGCTGCAGCTCGCCGTCGAGGGTCGGGCGGCCCTCGGCGAGCAGGGCATCTCGGCCCGCGTGGTGTCGATGCCGTGCGTCGAGTGGTTCCTGGACCAGGACCAGTCCTATCAGGACAGTGTGCTGCCGCCGTCGGTCACTGCGCGGGTCTCGATCGAGGCCGGGATCGCCCAGCCGTGGTACCGCTTCCTCGGCGGCGCCGGCGAGCCGGTGTCCATTGAGCACTACGGCGCCTCGGCCGACTACAAGACGTTGTTCCGGGAGTTCGGTTTCACCACCGAGCACGTGGTCGAGGCGGCACTGCGTTCCATCGAGCGCGCCAAGAACTGATCACTGCGCCAAACACGGATAGGGAGTATGCGACGTGAGCAACATTGATCGATTGGCGCAGCTGAGCGCCGCCGGTGTGTCGATCTGGCTGGACGACCTGTCCAGGGAACGGTTGACCTCCGGGAACCTGGCCGAACTGATCCGCGACAAGCACATCGTCGGGGTGACCACCAACCCGACGATCTTCGCCAACGCGATCACCCACGGCAACGCCTACGACGGGCAGGTCAAGGAGCTGGCCGCGCGCGACGCGTCGGTGGACGCGGCGATCCGCGAGATCACCACCACCGACGTGCGCAACGGCTGCGACGCGTTCCGCGCCACCTGGGAGGCCACGAACAAGGTCGACGGCCGGGTGTCCATCGAGGTGGACCCGCGCCTTGCGCACGACACCGAGGCGACCGTGGCCCAGGCGCAGGACCTGTGGAAGACGGTGGACCGACCGAACCTGTTCATCAAGATCCCGGCCACCCCTGAGGGCATTCCGGCGATCGCGGCCACCATCGCCGAGGGCATCAACGTGAACGTCACGCTGATCTTCTCGGTGGCGCGCTACGGCGAGGTGATGGACGCCTACCTGACCGGTCTTGAGCGGGCCAAGGCCAACGGCCACGACCTGAACACGATCGACTCGGTCGCCTCGTTCTTCGTGTCCCGTGTGGACACCGAAGTGGACAAGCGGATCGACGCGCTTGGCACCTCCGAGGCGCACGCGCTGCGCGGTGAAGCGGCCATTGCCAACGCCCGCCTTGCCTACGCCGCCTACGAAGAGGTGCTCGACACCGACCGCTGGAAGGCGCTTGCCGCGGCAGGCGCGCGCGTGCAGCGTCCACTGTGGGCATCGACCGGCGTCAAGGACCCGGCCTACTCCGACACCCGCTACGTCGACCAGTTGGTCACCGAGAACGTGGTGAACACCATGCCGGAGAAGACCATCGACGCGGTCGCCGACCACGCCGAGATCACCGGTGACACGATCCGCGGCACCTACGATGCGGCGCAGGAGCTGTTCGACGCGCTGGCCGACGCCGGGATCGACATCGACGACGTGTACCAGGTCCTCGAGGACGAGGGCGTCGAGAAGTTCGAGAAGTCCTGGACCGAGTTGCTCGACTCGGTCAAGGACCAACTGGCCAAGGCGAAGGGCTGATTCGCGACAATGGCAGCAGAGAACGTAACTGTTCAGGTCGTCGACGAGAAGCTGGCCGAGGAGGCAGGCGCGCTCGCCGCCCGGCTGGCCGATGAGCAGGTGGCCAGCAAGACGACCGCGCAGGACCCCACGCTGTGGGGCCAGGACGCGGAGCACGAGGCGTCCATCCGACTGTCCTGGGTGACGCTGGCCAAGACCTCCCGGCCGCTGGTCGGCGAGATCGAGGCGCTGCGCGGTGAACTGCACGCCGATGGCGTCGACCGGGTCGTGCTGGCCGGCATGGGTGGCTCGTCGCTGGCGCCGGAGGTGATCAGCAACACCGCGGGCGTGCCCCTCGTCGTGCTGGACACCACCGACGCGGCGCAGGTCGCGGACGCGCTCGCCGGTGACCTGAACCGCACCGTGCTGGTCGTCTCCTCCAAGTCCGGTGGGACGTTGGAGACCGACAGCCACCGGCGGATCTTCACCAAGGCGTTCACCGAGGCCGGCATCGACGCGGCGTCGCGGATCGTGGTCGTGACCGACCCTGGTTCGCCGCTGGAGAAGCTGTCCGAGGAACTGGGCTACCGCAGGATCTTCCGGGCCGACCCGCACGTGGGCGGCCGGTATTCGGCGCTGACCGCGTTCGGCCTTGTGCCGGCCGGTCTTGCCGGTGCGGACATCGGCGGCCTGCTCGACGAGGCGGCCGCCGCGGCGACGCTGCTCTCCGTCGACAACGCCGACAACCCGGGCCTTGTGCTCGGCGCGGCGCTGGGTGCCGCGCACGGCCACGGCGCGGAAAAGGTGGTGCTCGGCGATTCCGGTTCCGGCATCAAGGGTTTCGCGGACTGGGCCGAGCAGCTGATCGCCGAGTCGACCGGCAAGAACGGCACCGGCCTGCTGCCGGTCGCGGTAGAGGGCATCGAGGCGCCTGGCTTCGTCGACGCGGGCACCGACGCGACCCCGGTCGCGATCGGACCGGCGCGGGGCGCGGCCAAGATCAGCACCACCGGCCCGCTGGGCGGACTGATGTTGTTGTGGGAGTACGCGACCTCGACCGCGGGCCGACTGCTCGGCATCAACCCGTTCGACCAGCCCGACGTCGAGGCGGCCAAGGCCGCCGCACGGTCCCTTTTGGACAAGCCGGCGGGGTCGGACGAGAAGGACACCCCGGTGGCCACCGACGGCGTGGTGGAGATCCACCCGTCCGATGGCTGGTTCCCGTCCGGTGTGGACACTGTCGCCGGCGCGGTCAACGCGCTCGTGGCCGCCGCGCCGGAGTTCGGCTACATCGCCGTGCAGGCCTACCTCGACCGGTTGGACGACGCGTCGGCCGCGCTGCTGCGGCCGGAACTGGCTCGCCGCACCGGGTTGCAGACGACGTTCGGCTGGGGCCCCCGGTTCCTGCACTCGACCGGCCAGTACCACAAGGGCGGTCACCAGAACGGCGTGTTCCTGCAGATCACCGGCGTGGTCGAGGAAGACATGACGGTGCCGGACCGGGAGTACACGCTCGGTTCACTGCAACACGCGCAGGCGCTCGGTGACGGCCAGGTGCTCGCCCAGCACGGTCGCCCCGTGCTCCGCCTGCACCTCACAGACCGAGCGGCCGGACTGGCCGCGCTGGTCGCAGCACTCGCGGAGGTATCCCGGTGACCCGATCGCTCGGCCGTTCCTACCGCAACCCGCTGCGGGACGAACGCGACAAGCGGCTACCGAGGATCGCAGGCCCGTGCGGCGTGGTGATCTTCGGCGTGACCGGCGACCTGTCCCGCAAGAAGCTCATGCCGGCCATCTACGACCTGGCCAACCGCGGTCTGCTGCCGCCCGGTTTCGCGCTCACCGGCTTCGCCCGGCGCGACTGGGCCGCGGAAGATTTCGGTGACGTGGTCTACAAGGCCGTCAAGGAGCACGCGCGGACCCCGTTCCGCCAGGACGTCTGGGACCAACTGGCCGAGGGCATCCGGTTCGTGCCGGGCAGCTTCGACGACGACAACGCCTTCGACACGCTCGCGACCACCGTCGCCGACCTGGACCGGGTTCGCGGCACCGGCGGCAACCACGCCTTCTACCTGTCCATCCCGCCTGGCGCGTTCCCGGTCGTGCTCAAGCAACTGTCCCGCTCGGGCCTGTCCGCGCAGGACGGCGACCAATGGCGCCGGGTGGTCATCGAG
Source organism: Pseudonocardiaceae bacterium (assembly GCA_036500685.1). Lineage (GTDB taxonomy): Bacteria > Actinomycetota > Actinomycetes > Mycobacteriales > Pseudonocardiaceae > CAJCJE01. The sequence goes on from DASYBO010000006.1 coordinate 8,154, forward strand.
AAGCCCTTCGGCCACGACCTCAAGAGCGCGGTGCAGCTCAACGGGATCGTCAACGAGGTCTTCCCCGAGGAGTCGGTGTTCCGCATCGACCACTACCTCGGCAAGGAGACCGTGCAGAACCTGTTGGCGCTGCGTTTCGCCAACCAGCTCTTCGAGCCGATCTGGAACGCCAACTACGTCGACCACGTGCAGATCACCATGGCCGAGGACATCGGTCTCGGTGGTCGCGCCGGCTACTACGACGGCATCGGCGCGGCGCGCGACGTCATCCAGAACCACCTGTTGCAGCTGATGGCGCTGACCGCGATGGAGGAGCCGCTCTCCTTCAACCCGCACGACCTGCGCGCCGAGAAGATCAAGGTGCTCACGGCCGCGAAGGCGGCGGGCCCGTTCAACGAGACCACCGCACGCGGCCAGTACGTCGGCGGCTGGCAGGGCGGGCAGAAGGTGCCGGGCCTGCTCCAGGAGGGCGGGTTCGACAAGAACTCGGTCACCGAGACCTTCGCCGCGATCACCGTGAACATCAACACCCGCCGCTGGGCCGGGGTGCCGTTCTACCTGCGCACCGGCAAGCGACTCGGCCGCAGGGTCACCGAGATCGCGGTGATCTTCAAGCGCGCCCCGCACCTGCCCTTCGACTCGACAGACACCGCGGAACTGGGCCAGAACGCGCTGGTCATCCGGGTGCAGCCGGACGAGGGCATCACCATGCGATTCGGGTCCAAGGTGCCGGGCACGACCATGGAAGTCCGCGACGTCACCATGGACTTCGGCTACGGCCACGCGTTCACCGAGGTGTCCCCGGAGGCCTACGAGCGGCTGATCCTGGACATGCTGCTTGGCGAGCCGTCGCTGTTCCCGGTCAACGAGGAAGTCGAACTGTCCTGGCAGCTGCTGGACCCGGTGCTGAGCTACTGGGCCGCGAACGGCAAGCCGGACAGCTACGCGGCAGGCGGCTGGGGCCCGGCCTCGGCGGACAAGATGCTCAATCGCACTGGACGTCAATGGAGGCGCCCGTGATCATCGACATGCCGTCGACGACCACTTCGCAGGTCAACAACAAGCTTGTGGAGGTGCGTCAGGAGGGTGGCGCGACCACTCTTGGCCGGGTGTTGAACCTGGTCATCGTGACCGACGACGGGACCAAGACCGAGGCCGCCATCGACGCGGCCAACGAGGCCAGCCGCGAGCACCCGTGCCGGGTGATCGTGGTGGCGCGCGGGGCGAAGAAGGCCGCGGCTCGGCTGGACGCGCAGATCCGCGTCGGCGGGGACGCGGGCGCCAGCGAGGTCGTGGTGCTGCGGCTCTACGGTCCGCTGGCCGAAGAAGGCGCGAGCAGCGTGCTGCCGCTGCTGCTGCCGGACACCCCGGTGGTGGTGTGGTGGCCCTCCGAGCCGCCCGCGGTGCCGTCGAAGGACCCGATCGGCGCGCTGGCGCACCGGCGGATCACCGACTCGGCCAACGACAAGAACCCGACCAAGGCGCTGGAGCGGCTGCGCACCAGCTACACCGAGGGCGACACCGACCTGGCCTGGACCAGGTTGACCCGCTGGCGCGCGTATCTGGCCGCCGCGCTGGACCTGCCGCCGCACGAGAAGGTGACGGCGGCGTCGGTGACCGGTGAGACGGATTCGCCGTCAACGGACCTGCTTGCGGCGTGGCTGGCCACCTGCCTGAAGATCCCGGTGACCAGGGCCAAGGCCACCTACGGCGAGGGCATCGTCGAGGTGACACTTGAGCGGCGCAGCGGCAACGTCGAGCTGGTTCGGCCGGACGGCAAGGTGGGCACCCTGGTGCAGCCGGGCCAGCCGGACCGCAAGATCGCGTTGCAGCGCAAGACCGTGCGCGACTGCCTTGTCGAGGAGCTGCGCAGGCTCGACCCGGACGTGATCTACGAGGAGACCCTGCGCGGTCTGTCCAAAGTGGTCCGTGGCAGGGCGACCTCGACCTCGACCGCTCGGCGGGCCGCCGCGGCCAAGACCACGGCGCCGGCCAAGGCTCCCGCGAAGCCGGCGGCCAAGCCGGCCGGGACCAAGAACGCCACGCCGGTCAAGCCGGCAGCGCCCAAGGCCGCTCCGCGCAAGGCTCGGACGCCCAAGCCCGCCGCCGCTCCCGCACAGGCTGAGGCGGCCACGGGCGGGTCCGAGTCGTGACCGCTCCCGAGGTCGTCATCAGCCGGGACGCCGACCTGCTCGCCGCTTCGGCGGCGGCGCGGTTGGTGACCAAGCTGGTCGATGCCCAGTCCGCGCGCGGCTGGGCATCGGTGGTGCTGACCGGTGGCCGCACCGGCAACGCCGTGCTCTCGCACCTGCGGGACAGCCCGGCAAGGGACGCGGTCGACTGGTCCACAGTGGACCTCTACTGGGGCGACGAGCGATTCCTGCCCTCCGGGCACCCGGACCGCAACGAGACCCAGGCCCGCGAGGCACTGCTGGACACGCTGTCCATGCCGGCCGAGCGGGTGCACGTGATCGAACCGTCGGACGGCAAGTTCGGCGACGACCCGGACGCGGCGGCGCAGGCCTACGCCGAACTGTTGGCGGCAGCGGCCAAGCCGGAGGACCACGGCTCGGTGCCTACCTTCGACGTCTGCATGTTGGGCGTCGGCGAGGAGGGCCACACCGCGTCGATCTTCCCGGACTCCCCAGCCGTGCACGAGACCGAGCGGACCGTTGTCGCGGTGCGCAACTGCCCGAAACCGCCGCCGACCAGGGTCAGCTTGACCCTGCCGGCGATCCGCCGCTCGGCCGAGGTGTGGCTGATGACCGCGGGTGCGGCCAAGGCGGCCCCGGTGGCCATGGCGCTCGGCGGTGCCGGCGAGGTGGCCATTCCGGCGGCCGGCGCGCGCGGTCAGCGCCGCACGCTGTGGCTGCTGGACCTGACCGCGGCGGCCGAGGTGCCGGCCGCGTTCCGGTCACCGTTGGTCTGATCGTCTGAACGTCCGCTCAGGGCCCGGTCAGCGCAAACGCGCAGGCCGGGCCCTGATTCACGTCTACGGTCGGTCATCACCCGATTGCCGCGCGACGTTATTGGGACATCGCCGCTGTGACACTTGACCTGACAGTAGGCTCGGCGCGTGCCCAGGTCCTCGCCCTTCGCCGGCGTCGTCGACGGCCCGGCACCGGGCGCGGTGACCGTGGAGGTAGGGCGGCCCAAGGCAGTCGCGATCGGCTGTTTCGGAGTCGTCACCCTGTTCCTGGCGATTCTCGCCGCGGCCGCGTTCAGCTACGCGGCGGGCGCGGTCGTCAACAGGACCAGCGGCACGCCTGGTTCGCTGCGCGTGGTCGCTGTCGTGCTCGGCATCGTTTTCGTGGTGATCGTGGTCGCCCTTGTCGTGATCACCGTGAAGGCACTGCGCGGGCGGCAGGGGCTGGGGTTCGACGAGCGGGCGGTGTGGTGGCGGGACGGCGCCGAGCTGGTCGAACTGCCCTGGGCAGACATCGCCGCGGCGCGGCTGGTTCGGCCGAAGAAGGTCCGCGGCGGCCGGTCGAGCACGCCGGTCACACCCACGGTAGAGCTGTATCCGACGAGCGTCGACACGCTGCGCGAGTACCCGCGACTGGTCGACAAGGTGGTCTCCGGGGAGCCGGCCAGGCCCGAACTTCCGGTGCTGCGCTTCAGTTTCCGGCTGCCCGATCCGGCCACAGCGGACCAGGTGGAATCCGCGGTGGGCCGATTCGCACCGACCCAGTTGGCGAACGGCAGGGAGGACGCGGCCGAATGAACCGAACGTTCGGTGAAGCGCGTACCGAACGTTCGGTCATCGGACAACCTGTGCATCCGCAACTTTCTGCGTTCTCAGGCGTCCCATAGACAGGTTCGGTCACTCTCCTTTCACATAGCCGCAGCACCTGCCAAGGTGAGGAACCAGTGCCGAACCACTCGAACGAGACCGCCGAACCGATGGTGCCGCGGCAACGTGGCCGAACCCATCAGGACCTCGACCACACCCACGGTGGCGGCGGGCCCCGGAACCTCCGGGTCACCCGCCACATCGCCGCAGCGGGAGGTAACACCCTGCTAACCACGACGTTATCCCCAGCAGACCCAGTCGAGGCTTCCGACACGATCGCGGGTCAGACCGGCACGGGCCGATCGGCCATCACCAGCCCGGCCGCTCTGCGGGCCCGGCTCAGCAGCCTGCTCGGCGCCCTCAACCACTGGGCGCGTACCCACCCGCGAATCCTCATCGACGCCCTCGCGGTGGCACTCGCCGTGCTCGACGTCGTCCTGGTCGTCCCCCATGACGCGACCGCGCTGAGCACCTCTTTGTCGGTGCTCTCCTGCGTCGCGCTGGTCTTCCGACGACGCTTCCCGTTCCTGGTGATCCTGGCCGTGATTCCCGGCTACATCTGGGGCTGGGCCGAAATCGCCGCGATGATCGCGCTCGGCACCCTGGCCTGGCGCAAGGGTCTTGGCTGGCAGACGATCATCGGCGCGCTCGGGGTGTGGGCCGGCACGTTCATCGAGTTGCCGCTGTCCTGGTTCAACAGCTTGGACTGGCACCACCACGTACTCGACGGCATCTACGGCTGCGTGTTCGCGATCGGGCCGATGGCGCTGGGCATGCTGATCAACCTCCGCCGCGACCTGTCCAGCCGGGTCGAGGAACTGGCCGCCAGCCACGAACGCGAAGAACAGCTGATGACGGCCGCGGCCCGCGCCGACGAGCGAGCCAAGCTGGCTCGGGAGATGCACGACCTCGTCTCGCACCAGGTCAGCCTGATCGCCATGCAGGCAGGCGCGTTGCAGGTGTCCACAGGCGACCCGGACGCGCGCGAGACCGCAGCGACGATCCGCAAGCTCAGCGTGAAGACCCTGGACGAACTGCGCCAGCTGGTCGGCACCTTACGGACCGGGATCGACGACGAGATCGGTCTGGACACGCTCGCTGATCTGGTGCACGAGTCGGCGGTCCAGGCCGATCTCTCGGTGAACCTCAATGGCCGCACGCCGCCAGGACCGGTGGCCAACGCGGTCTACCGGACCGTCCAGGAGGCCCTGACCAACGTGTACAAGCACGCGGCCCAGGCGCACACCACGGTCGCGGTGCTGGCCGACGGCGACCGGCTCGACGTGGAGGTGCGCAATGACGCGCCGCCGGTGCCGGCGGTGACCAGGACGGCGATGCGGCCACTGCCCTCCGGCGGGAACGGCCTGCTCGGCCTGCGGGAACGGGCCGAACTGCTCGGCGGCAGCTTCGAAGCGGGCCCTCTCGGACTCGGCGGGTTCCTGGTCCGGGCGAGCTTCCCGCTGCGCCGCTCCGACGACTGGGTCTGAAGAACCCCGTACAAACGCATCGGCGCCCTCCCCGAGATCCGGGGAGGGCGCCGATGTCGTCAGTGCTCAGATACCTTCGCGCTGGGCGCGCAGCCGGGCCAGCGCCTCGGCCAGGATGGCTTCACCATCCGCGTCCGAGCGACGCTCCTTCACGTAGGCGAGGTGCGTCTTGTAGGGCTCGTTGCGCGGCGGAGAAGGTGGCTTCTCCTGGTTGCGCCCGCCAGGCAGACCACACCGAGGACAGTCCCAGCTGTCCGGGACCTCGGCGTCCATGGCGAACGACGGCCGCGACTCGTGCCCGTTGGCGCACCAGTAACCCACCCGCTGACGCGGTGCGGATTCACCTCGCTCCGACTCGCCCATCGGGCCAGCACCGACCCGAGTACCCCGGATCGCGTTGCCACCACCCATTAACCCTCACACCCCATCAGGAAAATCGGACAAAGATGACCTAGTGCGAACAATCCGACTTTGTCAACCGATCTTCAACAGCAGGCCGGTGCCGATGACGCAGATCAGCCAGAGCGCGCCCACGAACAGCGTGATCCGGTCGAGGTTCTTCTCCGCGACGCTGGATCCGGAGAGGCTGGACTGCGTGCCACCGCCGAACAGGGAGGAGAGGCCGCCACCGCGCCCGCGGTGCAGCAGGATCATCAGGACCAGCAGCACGCTGGTGACGATCAAACCGATCTGTAGACCAAGCTTCATGTCATCCTCGCTGTAGAGCCGTCGGCCTCACACAATACCGGTCCGAGCTGCGGAACCGAACCACGCCCTGCGAACAAATGGCTACGGTAGCGGACCGCCCGCGGCAAGAGCGCACAGTTTGGCGAACTCGGCCGCGTCCAGGCTCGCTCCGCCGACCAGCGCACCGTCGATGTCCTGCTCGGCGACCAGCTCGGCGATGTTGCCGGACTTCACCGAACCTCCGTAGAGGATCCGGGTCACGTTCGCGATCTCCTCGCCGTACTTCTCGGTCAGCTTGGCCCGCAGCTCGCCGCAGACCTCCTGCGCGTCCTTGGGCGTGGCGACCCGGCCGGTGCCGATCGCCCAGATCGGCTCGTAGGCGATCACCACGTCCTTGACCTGCTCGGCCTTGAGGCCCTTGAGTCCCTCAAGGGCCTGGCGGCTGCAGTGCACGAGGTGGTTGTTCTCGTCGCGCACGTGCAACTGCTCGCCGACGCAGAGGATCGGCGTGATGCCGTTCTTCAGCGCCGCCTTGACCTTGCGGTTGACCAGCTCGTCGTCCTCGTTGTGGTACTCACGCCGCTCCGAGTGCCCGACGGTCACGTAGCTACAGCCCAGCTTGGCCAGCATCGGACCGGAGATGTCGCCGGTGTAGGCGCCCGAGTCGTGCTGGCTGAGGTCCTGCGCGCCGTACTTGACCAGCAGCTTGTCCCCGTCGACCAGGGTCTGGATGCTGCGGATGTCGGTGAAGGGCGGCAGCACGGCCACCTCGACCTTGGCGAAGTACTTCTCCGGCAACGCGAACGCGAGCTCCTGGACCAGCCGGATGGCCTCCAGGTGGTTCAGGTTCATCTTCCAGTTGCCGGCGATGAAGGTCTGACGGGCCACGGCT
>DASYBO010000007.1:0-11300 GCA_036500685.1 Pseudonocardiaceae bacterium
GCTGGCCTACGGCATCGTCGCGGCGGGCCAGCAGGCCAAGCTGCCGGTGCTGCTCGGCACCTACCCGATCACGCCTGCCTCGGACATCCTGCACGAACTGTCCAAGCACAAGAACTTCGGCGTGACCACCTTCCAGGCCGAGGACGAGATCGCGGGCATCGGCGCCGCGCTGGGCGCCGCCTACGGTGGCGCGCTGGGCATGACCACCACCTCCGGCCCTGGCATCGCGCTGAAGTCCGAGACCATCGGCCTCGCGGTGATGACCGAGCTCCCGCTGGTCGTGATCGACGTGCAGCGCGGCGGCCCGTCCACCGGTCTGCCGACCAAGACCGAACAGGCCGACCTGTTGCAGGCCATGTTCGGCCGCAACGGCGAGGCCCCGGTGCCGATCGTGGCGCCGAGCACCCCGGCCGACTGTTTCGCCATCGTGCTGGAGGCGGTGCGGATCGCGCTGACCTACCGCACGCCGGTGATGATCCTCTCCGACGGCGCGATCGCGAACGGCTCCGAGCCGTGGCTGATCCCGGACGTCAAGGACCTGCCCGACCTCTCGGTGAGCTTCGCGACCGAGCCGAACGCGCCGGACGGCTCCGGCGAGTTCTGGCCCTACCTGCGCGACCAGGAGACGCTGGCCCGCCCCTGGGCGGTGCCCGGCACACCCGGTCTCGAACACCGCATCGGCGGTCTTGAGAAGGCCGACGGCAAGGGCAGCATCTCCTACGACCCGGACAACCACGACAAGATGGTGCGGCTGCGCGCGGCGAAGATCGCCGGGGTCAGCGTGCCGGACGTGCTCGTGGACGACCCGAGCGGCGAGGCGAGCGTGCTCGCGATCGGCTGGGGTTCGACGTTCGGCCCGATCGGCGCGGCCGCCCGCAGGGTGCGCGCCCAGGGCAAGAAGATCGCCACCGCGCACCTGCGGCACCTCAACCCGTTGCCGGGCAATCTCGGCGACGTGCTGCGCCGTTATGAACGTGTGGTCATCCCGGAAATGAACCTGGGCCAGCTGGCGATGATCCTGAGGGCGACGTACCTGGTCGACGCGATCTCCTACACGAAGGTCGCGGGCCTGCCGTTCAAGGCCGAGGAGCTGCAAGGCGTGTTCACCGACATCATCGAGGGAGGGGGCGCCCGATGACCGCGATCGATCTGGGCCTGCCCGGTATCGGTGGTCTGGACGGGGTGCCGACCACCGACGAGAAGCAGAGCGCCAAGGACTACAAGTCGGACCAGGAGGTCCGCTGGTGTCCCGGCTGCGGCGACTACGCCGTGCTGGCCGCCGTCCAGTCGTTCATGCCGACGTTGGGTCTCAAGCGCGAGAACATCGTGTTCGTGTCCGGGATCGGCTGCTCGTCGCGGTTCCCGTACTACATGGACACCTACGGCGTGCATTCCATCCACGGCCGTGCCCCGGCCTTCGCCACCGGTCTCGCCGTGTCCCGGCCGGACCTGTCGGTGTGGGTTGTGACCGGTGACGGCGACGCGCTGTCCATCGGTGGCAACCACCTGATCCATGCGTTGCGCCGCAACGTGAACCTCAAGATCCTGCTGTTCAACAACCGGATCTACGGCCTGACCAAGGGCCAGTACTCGCCGACCAGCGAAACCGGCAAGATCACCAAGTCGACCCCGATGGGCTCGCTGGACAACCCGTTCAACCCGGTCTCGCTGGCATTGGGCGCCGAGGCCAGCTTCGTCGGCCGGGCCATCGACTCGGACCGCAAGCAGCTCACCGAGGTGCTCGGCCAGGCCGCCGCGCACCGAGGCACCGCGCTGGTGGAGATCTACCAGAACTGCCCGATCTTCAACGACGGCGCCTTCGAGGTGCTCAAGGAGCCGGGCGAGCGGGAGCGGCGGATCATCCCGCTGCGCCACGGCGAGCCGATCCGCTTCGGCGGTGGCGACGAGGGCGGCGAGTACGGCGTCGTCCGCGACCAGGCGACCGGATCGCTCCAGGTCCGCAAGGTCACCGAGGTGGGCGTTGACGCGCTGGTCGTGCACGACGCGAACCTGAGCGACCCGTCCTACGCGTTCGCGCTGTCCCGGCTGACCGACTCCACCCTGGCGCACACCGTCACCGGCGTGTTCCGCAACGTGCAGCGGCCCAGCTACGACGACGAGGCAAGGGCCCAGGTGCAGCACGCCAAGGACACCAAGCCGGCCGATCTGCAGGCGCTGCTCAACGGCAAGGACACCTGGACCGTCGTTCGCTGAGAAGTCCTATTGAGACGATGAGGCCGGTTCCCCACGTGGGAACCGGCCTCATGTCGTCAATGGGTCACCAGGTGCGCGGGCGTTCCCAACTGGTGAAGCCTGCCCGCTGCGCGTCTTCCTGCGAGGTGAACCAGACCTGCGGCTCCAGCCGGTCGTAGAACGGCGAGGACTCGGTGTGGAACACCATCGAGGAGGTGCGTGCCTTCACCCGGAACTGCGGTGAGGGCGCCGAACCGTCCGGCAGCGGCAGGGCCGAACCGGGGCCGAAGGGCCCGGTCTGCCAACCCGCCGAGCCCGCTGGCGCACGCACCGGCCGGTTCGGCTGGGCGACGCCGGTGCGCACCCGGATCGGGTGCGGCGCGGTCGGCCTCGGCTGGAGTTGCGGCAGCGGTGCCGGTTCCTGCTGCGGGGCGGGCGGGGCGACCGGGGTCAGGTAGCCGGTCGGCTGCTCGGGCTCGATCACCGGCTCGAACAGCGACCGCGAAGGCGAGGCCGGAGCTTCCTCGTCGTAGTCCTGCTCCGAATAGTCGTCCTGCGCCGACTCGTTGCCCTGCCCCAGATAGTTGCCGTACTCGCTCTGCGCAAGGTGACCGTTCTGGGCCGCGTTGTGGTCCTGCGCGGAGTCGTTGGCGCGGGGGGCGTAGTCGTAGTCGTTCTCGGCCGAGTAGTCGTCCTGGGCCTCGGCAGCCTCGTCCTCGGCGATCTGGTGACGCGGCTCGTCGGTCACCGGGCTGAAGACCGAGGTGGACTCGGCGGCGGTCTCGGGTTCCACCTGCGGGCGCCGTTGGTCGGCCCGCTCGATGATCTCGGCCGCCACGGGGCCCGTCTGCTCGGCCGGTTCGTCCTCGACGGTGTCGACGTTGGCGGGCGCCTGCTCGTCGGACCAGTCGTCCTGCCACTGCTGCGCCTGGGCCTGCTCCTCCTCGAAGGGCTTGGCGAAGGGCTGCCAGCCACCCTCCTCGATCGGCGTGAGCTGGCCCTGCTGGGCGTTCATGTCCACCCGGTCCGGCCCGTCCAACTGGAAGGGCTGGGCCGACGCGATCGGGCCGCCGTCGTGGGAATGCGGGCGCACCAGAGCGGTGAGCGGCTCGACGGGTGCGAAGTAGTCGTGCGTGGCGGGCACCCCTTGCTCGTCCTCCTGTTCGCTCACGGGCTGCTGGTTCACCATGGTCTGCTCGGCCGGGACCGGTTCGAACCGCTCGGCCTCGAACTGCTCTGGTTCGAATTGCTCCGGTTCGAACTGCGCTGCTTCGAACTGCTCGGCCTCGACCGGCTCGTCCTGGACCGGCGGCAGCACCGAGGTCACCTCGGCCGGGTGCTCCGGCTCAGGCTCGGTGTACGCGGTCTCCTCGGCGACGGGCTCGTCTTCTTGTTGCCTCGGGTATTCCGGGTAGTCGTACTCCTGCGCGACGTAGTCGCGGACGGCTTCCGGCTCCGGGGTGGCGGGCTGCGCGGGCTCGTTCTCGTCCGCGCCCGAGCGCAGGTACTCCAGGTACTGCTCGTCCGCGTTGCCCCGACCGCCGAAGTCGCCGGCGCCGTAGGTGTTGGCGAACGGGCGTGGCTGCAGCTGGGTCGCCTCTTCCTGCGCGACGGCGGGCTGCTCGGGTTCGGGGTCCGCGTAGTGCTGGAGCGGCTGGTAGCTGGTCAGCTGGGCGTCGAACGGCTCGGGGTGGCTGGGCTCTTCCGCCGCGTCGAGGCGGGAGCCGAGCGCGCCGGGGCGCCAGGACTCGACCGCTTCCGGCGTGCGGTTGGCCCAGTCGCGGGTCTCGACCGGCGCGTCGCCCTGGTACTCCTGCACAAGGGCCTCGACGTAGTCGTCGACCGAGTGCACCCTGGTCGCCTCGACGTGGGTCGGCTCGTCGTGCCGCTGGTCGGGCTGGAACAGCTCGTCGAGGCCGGGCCTGCCGCTGCCGGAGCTGACGCCGACGCCGGAGGGCGTTGCCGTCGTCTCGACGGCGGAGTAGGTGGTGTTGCCGAAGCCCGGCCGGAAGTCATCGTCTCGGTAGTCCTGGGCGGGACGGCTGGGTTGCTGGGCGGGACGGTCCGCGAGTCGTGCCGACCGCTCAAGGTCGTCGACTCGCCGGTTGAGCGGACGGACCTGCCACAGCCAGGTAAGCCCGACGCCGACCGCGAAGCCGACGAGGCAGGCGAACCACACCTGACTGAATAGCCACATCTTTCCGGTTTCCCTCCCGCCGACCGCTGCCGACTGCCATGCAGACGACTGGTGCCAAACAGCAGTCTCCCTTACCTGGGATACCCGTGCCGAGGTACCCCATTAGGTGGACGCAGCTCAGCAGAACCACTCGACTGTCAGGAAGGACTATCCGGACGGATGTGTCTCAGATCACAGAGCTTCTCGGTCGGGGAAATGTAAATCCTTCGGGTGTAATTCGATTGGTGATCGAGTGGCGACGACAAAGACGCAGGCAGATCGACTTTCCGCGACGATCATGAAATCCACGGCTACCGGGTGTCCGACTTGCACGATTCGGCGAGCGCCAAAAGCCACTCGCGGTAGCAATCGTCGGATGATCACTCGGTCATGACGTCACCCGGGTCAGCGATGCGCACACGCTGCGTTGCCGACGACTACACAGTGGCCGGGCGATATCCCCCATTCGTGACGCGACGGGACGGATTGCGCGGCGCTACCTTCTCGGAGCGCGCGCATTTTATGAGAAATCCTCATCACGTCTCAATCGGAGGAAAACGTGATCGTTCTCAATGTTGTGGTGAACCTGATCGTCTCGCTCGGCCACCACTGCTGGTGGTGACCGGTCGCTGGTGACGAACTCCTTCGCCGCCACAGCTCGGTTTGATCATGCGTGACGCCGTCGACGGACGGTAGGACGATGCCCCGGCCAACCAGGCCGGGGCATCGTATTTTTCAAGATATAAAAGAAGAACCTCAGCCGGTGCGCTCGACCATGTAGTCGGTGAGCGAACGCAGCGCGTCGCGGGCGGCACCGGCGGGGAGTTCGTCGAGCTGGGCGCGGGCCCGGTCGGCGTAGCCGGCAAGGGTCTTGCGGGCCTGGAGCAGCGCAGAAGAGTCACGCAGCAGGGCCAGGGCCTCGTGGACCTCGGCATCGTCGGTGATCGGCCCGGAGAGCAGCGAGCGCAGCCGGTCGTTGGCCTCGTCCGGGTCGGCCAGCGCGTAGAGCATCGGCAGGGTGCGCACGCCCTCGCGCAGGTCGGTGCCGGGGGTTTTGCCCGACTCGTCGGCGGGCGAGGTGATGTCGATGATGTCGTCGGAGATCTGGAACATGGCGCCGATGATCTCGCCGAAGCGGCGCAGGGCCACGATGTGCTCCGCCGTGGCGCCCGAGCACATGCCGCCGTAGCGGCCCGCGGTGGCGATCAGCGAACCGGTCTTCTGGCCGATGACCGAGAGGTAGTGCTCGATCGGGTCGGCGCCGTTGATCGGGCCGACGGTCTCGCGCATCTGGCCGGCGACCAACTCGGCAAACGTTTCCGCGATGATCCGGGCGGCGTCCGTGCCGAGGTCGGAGACGAGCCGGGAGGCGTGCGCGAACAGGTAGTCGCCGGCCAGGATGGCGACCGAGTTGTTCCACTTGGCGTTGGCGCTGACCGCGCCGCGCCGCATGGTCGCCTCGTCCATCACGTCGTCGTGGCACAGCGTGGCCGCGTGCACCAGCTCGATCGCGACGGCCGCGGTGATCACGTCCTCGCGCTTCGGGTCGCCGAACTGCGCGGCGAGCAGGGTGAACAACGGCCGCAAACGCTTGCCGCCCGCGTCGACCAGGTGCAGAGCCGTAGCCTGCACGAACTCGACATCGCTGCGGACGACGCTGTGCAGCACGTCCTCTACGCGTTCGAGGCCAGCCCGCACCGAAGCAGCCAGCACGGGATCCAGCAGCTCGAACTGCGTTCCCAACTCGCCGACGGCACCCGCCGGCTGGTTACTTGTCACATCGCCCTCGACGCGCCTAGAGGGCGAAGCCGCCACCGCCCGCCCAGCCCAGGACGAGCGCCGGCCACACGCCCAACACGAGTGTTACCAGTACGCCCAGGGTAATGGCTGCCGTGGTGAACGGGCCGGGCACACTCACCGTCGGGCCGTCCGGAGCGGGGTCGGAGAAGTACATCAGCACGATGACGCGCAGGTAGAAGAACGCAGCGACCGTGCTGGCGATCAGGCCGACCACCACCAGCGGGGCCATGCCGTCCTCGATGCCAGCCGAGAAAACCAGCCACTTCCCGATGAAACCGCTGGTCAGCGGGATGCCGGCCAGCGCAAGTAGCAGGAACGTGAACACGCCTGCCAACAACGGCGAGCGTTTGGCCAGGCCGGCCCATGAGGAAAGGTGTGATGCCTCACCATCGGAGGTGCGGACCAGGGTGACCACGCCGAACGCGGCGATCGTGGTGAAGCCGTAGGCGAGCAGGTAGAACAGCGTGCCGGACAGGCCGTTGTGGGTCAGCGCGATGGCACCGATCAGCAGGAAGCCCGCGTGCGCGACGGAGGAGTAGGCGATCATCCGCTTCACGTCGGTCTGGGTGAGGCCGAGCACCGCGCCGATGAACATGGACGCGATGGCGACCGCCCACAGCACGCCACGCCATTCCCAGCTGGTGACCTTGAACGCGACGGTCATCACCCGCAGGATGGCGCCGAACGCGGCGACCTTGGTGCACGCACCCATGAACGCGGTCATCGGGGTCGGCGCGCCCTGGTAGACGTCCGGGGTCCAGGTGTGGAACGGACCGACCGACGCCTTGAACATCAGGCCGACCACCAACAGGCCGAGGCCGCCGAACAGCAGCGCGTCGGAGTGGTTGGAGCCGGTGGCGGCGTTGGCGATGTCGGAGAGCTTGACCGAGTTCGCGTAGCCGTAGAGCAGCGCGAGACCGTAGAGGAAGAACGCGGAGGCGAACGCGCCGAGTAGGAAGTACTTCAGCGCGGCTTCCTGGGAGAGCAGCCGACGGCGCCGGGCCATGCCGACCATCAGGTACAGCGGCAGGCTCAGCACTTCCAGCGCGATGAACATGGTGAGCAGGTCGTTCGCGGCGCAGAAGGTCATCATCCCGCCGAGCGCGAACAGGGTCAGCGGGAAGACCTCGGTCTGCATGCCGCCGAACATGGCCTGCTGGGTGCGCTGGGCGAGGCTGGCCGACCCGACCGGGTTGTGCGCGACGAAGTAGCCACCGCGCTCGGTGGTGCGGTCCGCGATCAGCAGGATCGCCGCGAAGGCCAGCGCGAGCAGCGTGCCCCACAGGAACAGCGCGGGCCGGTCGATCGCGATCGCGCCCGCGATGGTGGTGGTGCCGGCAGGCCCGCCCTTGAGGTAGAGGTAGAGCGCGAACCCCGCGCCGATCAGGGTGAGCACGGTCCAGGTCAGCTGCATGCCCCAGCGCAGGTGCCGGGGCAGGAACGCCTCGAACAGCACGCCGACACAGGCCGCGCCGAGGACGATCAGGATCGGGGCGATAGCCCCGTAGTTGACGGCCGGGGCCTGGATGGCCGTGTCAGCGAGTAGCACCGGGGCCACTTCAGTTGCCTCCCTGGTTCGCGTCGACGGAGACGCCGACCGAGGTCAAAGTCGCGCCGACCGACGGGTTCACCACGTCGAGCAACGGCTTGGGATAGAAGCCGAGCACCAGGATCAGGATGACCATCGGCGCGAGCACCAGGCGCTCGCGACCGCTGAGGTCTTTGATCATGCCCTTGGCGCGGGTGATCGGGTCGGTCGCGGCACCGGGTCCGCCGGTCACTTCGACCAGCGGCGCGTCCGCACCGAAGGCCTTACCGCGCAGCGGTCCGTGCATCACCCGCTGGACCAGCCACAGCACGTAGAGCGCGGCGAGCACCATGCCGATGGTGGCCAAGATCGCGTACACCGGCTGGGTCTCGTAGGAGCCGATCAGCACCAGGAACTCGGAGATGAACGAGTTGGTGCCGGGTAGCGAGAGGGTGGTCAGGCCGGCCAGGAAGAAGCAGCCCGCCAGTAGCGGGGTCACCTTGGCCATGCCGCCGTAGTCCTCGACCCGGAACGATTTGCCGCGCACCGCGATCATGCCGACGACCAGCAGCAGCATTCCGGTGGAGATGCTGTGGTTGAGCATGTAGGTGACCGCGCCGACCTCGCTCTGCGCGGTGAACGCGAACACCCCGACACCCATGAAGCCGAAGTGCGCGATGGACACGTAGGCGACGAAGCGCTTCATGTCGCTCTGACCGGCGGCGAGCAGCGAGCCGTAGAGCACGCCGATCACCGACAGGACCAGCACCAGCGGGGCGAGCGTCTTACTGGCGTCCGGGAACATCGGCAGGCAGTAGCGCAGGAAACCGTAGATGCCGACCTTGTCCAGCACGCCGACCAGGAACACGCCGACGCCGACCGGGGACTCCTGCACCGCGTCGGGCAGCCAGGTGTGGAAGGGCACCAGCGGCGCCTTGATGGCGAAGGCGAAGAAGAACCCGAGGAACAGCCAGATCTGGGTGCCCAGCGGCGCGTGGCTGACCACGTTGACCAGGGTGGCCCAGTCGAAGGTGCCAGTGCCGGTGACCGATTCCGCGTACGTCCAGCAGCCGATGGCCGAGGCCAGCATCAGCAGGCCGCCGAGGAAGGAGTACAGGAAGAACTTCACCGCCGCGTACTGCCGGCGCAGGCCCGGACCGCCGTAGCCGCCGATCAGGAAGTACATCGGGATCAGCATGATCTCGAACAGCACGTAGAACAGGAACACGTCGGTCGCGGCGAAGACCGCCATGACCAGGCCTTCCATCACCAGGATCAGCGAGAAGAACCCGGCCAGCGACCTCCCCTCGGGTAGCTTCTCCCGCCAGGATGCGCCGATCACGATCGGCGTGAGGCCGCCGAGCATCACCAGCATGATCAGCGCGATGCCGTCGACGCCGAAGGAGAAGTGCACGCCGAAGGAGGCGACCCAGTCGGCCGAGCCTGCGAGTTGGATGCGTGCGCCGGAGGCGTGGTAGCTGAACAGCAGGAACAGGGTGATCACGAACTCGACGAGCGAAGCTACGATCGCCGAGATCCGCGCGGCGCGCGCGTCGTTCTTGCAGAAGGCGACGATCAGGCCAGCGAACAGTGGCCACAGGATCGCCAGGAGCAGCCAGGGAAAGCCGCTGCCCGACATCGAAACCGCGGTTGAGATGTTCATCCGGTGAACCTCACCAACAGCAGCGCGCCGATCAGCACGATCGCGCCTCCCAACATGCTCAGCGCGTAGGAGCGCACGAACCCGGTCTGCAGCTTGCGCAATCGTCCCGAGCTGCCCCGGAACAGGATGCCGATGCCGTTGACGGCGCCGTCGATGCCGAACTTGTCACCGAAGACCAGGGCCCGGTCCAGCCAGAGGCCGGGGCGGGCGATCAGGGTCTCGTTGAGGGCGTCGCCGTAGAGGTTGGCCCGCGCGGCCCGGACCGGCCAGGAAACCCGAGCGGGCCGCACCACAGGAACGTCGCTGCGGCCGACGGTGAGGATCGCGATGAGCACACCGAGCGCGGCGAGCACCAGGGTCAGCACGGTGATCTCCACACTGGACAGTGGGCCTGCGCCGCGCTCCTGCAACGCGCCG
Source organism: Pseudonocardiaceae bacterium (assembly GCA_036500685.1). Classification (GTDB taxonomy): domain Bacteria; phylum Actinomycetota; class Actinomycetes; order Mycobacteriales; family Pseudonocardiaceae; genus CAJCJE01. The sequence goes on from DASYBO010000007.1 coordinate 9,778, forward strand.
AGCGAGGGGGTCAGCCAGTCGGCGAGCCGATGGCCGAGCGAGAAGTACGCGCCGGCACCGATCGAGCCGATGGCCAGGATCACCATCGGGATCCACATCACCGGCGAGGCCTCGTGCGGGTGGAAGTCGTTGCCCTCGGCGTTCTTCAGGTCCTTCCAGCGGGACTTGCCGAAGAACGTCATGATCACCAGGCGCGTCATGTAGAAGGCGGTGAGGCCTGCGCCGACGACCGCGGCGATGCCGAACACCCAACCCTGCCAACCCGGCTGGTTGAACGCGGCCTCGATGATCGCGTCCTTGGAGAAGTACCCGGAAAGTCCGGGGAAACCGATGATGGCTAGGTAGCCAAGGCCGAAGGTGACCGCGGTGATCGGCATCCGCCGGAGCAGGCCGCCGAAGCGGCGCATGTCGGTCTCATCGTCCATGCCGTGCATGACCGACCCGGCACCGAGGAACAGCCCGGCCTTGAAGAAGCCGTGGGTGAGCAGGTGCGTGATGGCCAGCGCGTAGCCGAAGGGCCCGAGGCCCACGGCCAGCATCATGTAGCCGATCTGGCTGACCGTCGAGTAGGCCAGCACCTTCTTGATGTCGTCGTAGGCGCAGCCGATCACGCACCCGATCAGCAGCGTGATGGTGCCGACGCAGACGACGGCGAGGCGCCCCGCGGTGGTGAGGTCGAAGATCGGGTTGGCCCTGGCCACCAGGTACACACCGGCGGTGACCATGGTCGCGGCGTGGATCAGGGCCGAGACCGGGGTCGGGCCCTCCATGGCGTCGGGCAACCACGACTGGAGCGGGAACTGGCCGGACTTACCGCAGGCGCCGAGGAGCAGCAGCAGCGCGACCGCGGTGATCGTGCCTGGCGAGAGCTTGCCGATGTTCGCGAAGACCACCGAGTACTGGGTGGTGTGCAGGTTCGCGAACAGGATGAAGATCGCGATGGCAAGGCCGACGTCGCCGACCCGGTTCATCAGGAACGCCTTCTTCGCGGCGGTCGCCGCGGCCGGGCGGTCGGTGTACCAGCCGATCAGCAGGTAGGAGGCGAGACCGACGCCTTCCCAACCGAGGTAGAGGGTCACGAAGCTGTCGCCGAGGACCAGCAGCAGCATCGAGGCCACGAACAGGTTGAGGTAGGCGAAGAACCGGCGGCGGTCGCGATCGTGCGACATGTAGCCGATCGAGTAGATGTGGATCAGCCCACCGACACCGGTGATCAGCAGCACGAAGGTCAGCGACAGCGGGTCGAGGCGCAGCCCGAAGTCGACCTGTAGCGCGTTGACCGGGATCCAGGAGAACAGGTGCAGTTCCTGTACCCGGTCGGCAACGGCCGAGCTGGTCGAGCTGATGAACGTGATCAGGCCGACGACGAACGCCGCGATGATGGTCAGACAGCCGAGCAGGTGTCCCCACTTGTCGGTGCGCCTGCCGCCGATCAACAGCACCAATGCGCCGAACGCGGGCAGCGCGAGCAACAGCCACGACACTGTCGCGACACCACTCGCCGGGTGCACAGCTTCCATATC
>DASYBO010000008.1:0-4492 GCA_036500685.1 Pseudonocardiaceae bacterium
GTTGGCCTCGTTGGCCACGGCAGCGCGGATGGTCGCCAAGAACACCACCGACGCCGGACTGGCCGCGCAACTGCACACCTACGCGGCCAACCAATTGAACTGGATCGTCGGGGTCAACCCGTTCAACGTCTGCATGATGGACGGGCCTGGCCGGGAGAACCCGCTGTACCTTGAGTATTTCGACACCACGCAGCCAGGGTCCTGGCGGTGGCTGCGCTCGGCGGGCGGGATCGTCAACGGCATCACCGGACGCGCGGTGGACGGCAGCGGGATCCAGTGGGATCCGGGGCTTGCCGAGACCGGGCCGAACACCGACTGGCGCTGGCTGGAGCAGTGGTTGCCGCACTCGACCTGGTACCTGTACGCGGCCGCGATCGGCGGCTGAGGGGCGCAAGCCTCAGTCGGCTTGGCGATGGCGGCCTTTTCGTTGTTCTGGTTCGGCCGCCACCGCCAGGTCGCTGGCGCGCAGTGGCCGGGTGAGGCCTTCCGGGTCGCTCGCGGCGATGTTGTGGCCGATCACTTCCAGGGTGGTCCTGCACACCGAGGCGGGCGGGCGGCGAGCCGGATCGTCGGCGGTCATGGCGCGTAGCAGTCGAGCCATCCGCACCGGGAGGCCGGTCGGGATGCGCGGCGGTCGCTTGAGGCGGCTGATCGCGGCGGTGATCTTGTTCGGGTCGGCGTACTCGCGTTCGCCGGTGATGCACTCCACCAGGACCAGGCCGAGGGCGTAGATGTCGACGGCAGGCGTGAGTTCGCCGCCGCGGACCTGCTCGGGCGAGAGGTAGGCGGGGGTGCCGATGATCTCGTCGACGCTGGTCAGCCGGGTTTCCTCGGGCAGCAGCGCGATGCCGAAGTCGCCGAGGTAGGGCATGCCCTGCTGGTCGAGCAGGATGTTGGACGGCTTGATGTCGCGGTGCACGACGCCGTGCTGGTGCACGTGCGCGAGCGCGTCGGCGAGCAACGCGCCCATGGCCACGACCTGCGGGGTGGGCAGCGCGCCGGTGCGCAGGTAGGCGTGCAGGCTCGGGCCTCTGACCAGCTGCATCACCAGGTACGGGCGACTGCGGTGCAGGCCGCCGTCGAACACGGACACCAGGCCGCGATGACGCAGCCGGTCCAGCGCGCGGGCCTCGTCCGCGATCCGCCGACAGGCGACCGGGTCCGGGTTGACCGGGAAGACCTTCACCGCGACCGAACGCCGCAACAGCCGGTCCTGCGCGCTGTAGACCTCGGTGTGCATGCCGCGGCCGAGTAGCTCGCCGATCGTGAAGCGGGCAGCCGGCAGCATCGTCGCCTGTGGCGCTCGGGAGACGACATAAGGTCGCTGCCGCGACCTGTCGGGTGGGTTGCCGGCCGGTTCCATTGGGCACATTGTCTACCCGATCGTCATCGGCCGGTCGACAAGTCCGTCACTTTCCCGGATCGTGTCCCGGTTCAGGCCGATGCGGCCGCTTTCCCGTAGCGTTGCCTGGCTTCTGCCGGGGTGATGGTCTCCGCCCGTTCCGGGGCGCCGCCGTACAGGTGCTGGCGCAGGATGCGGCGGGTTTCGGGCAGCGTCTCGGACAGCACGGCCAGCTTGACCCGAGGGGATCGGGCCGCGCGCATGGCCGCACGGGTCAGCGGCAACACTGCCCGATCGACCAGCGCGGGCTGGTCGAAGCCGCCCAGTTCGCGCATCCAGCGCGGGAGGGTGGCGATGGTCGCGGGCGCCATCAGCCTGCTCATCGCCCACAGCCGGGCCCGGCCGGACGCGCGTGGCGTGCGGAGCAGGTAGTGCATGCCCTCGTTGGCCCGTTCCGATGTGCAGAGGGTGGGCCGGACCTCGGCGAAGTACTCGCGCACTTGGTCACGGGAGGCCGGCACGTCCTCGGGTTTGCAGGTCTGCAACTCGGCCGCGATCACGGATTCGGCCCAGTAGCGGCGTTCCTCCTCGGCGGAGAGCGGGCCGGGGCCGTAGCGCTCGTAGCACTTGAGCACCGAATGCCAGCCGGTCACGTGGATCCACAGCTGCGAAGCCGGATTGTTGGCGCTGTAGCGCTTGCCGCTGATCGGTTCGATGCCGGTCGCGGCGGCGTGCACGGCCATCAGGAACTCGGCGGCCCTGATCGCGGTGCGCCCGTCGGCCACGGCCACCGTGAGGAAGTGGGCCAGGGTTCGATCGAGCCTGCCGACCGGGTCGGTGTAGATGCCGCGCTGGTCGGCGACGGCCGCGGTGAGGAACGGGTCGAAGTGTTCGAGCACGACGGCGCGCTGGAAGCCGAGCAGCGCGGTCGGCGCGGTCCACACCTTCCAGGTCGGCGAGCCGGGGCCGAAGAAACCGTGGTCCAACGGTCGGGACAGGCCCCTCGGCTGTCCCGATCGCGAGTCAGGCGCGGCGGTTTCCGCTGATCGCGGCATGGTTCCTCCCATTACTACGCTTGAGTAGTAATATGCTACGGTCGAGTAGCTTTGTCCAGGGGAGGTCAGATGGAAACCCGGAAACGGCGCGCCTACGCGCCGAGGGTGCCGGCCGAACAGCGGCGCGCCGAACTGCTCGACGCCGCGCTGCACCTGGTCGCGACGCAAGGCCGGCGCGCGGTCACCATGGAGGCCGTCGCCGACCGGGTCGGCGTGACCAAACCCGTGGTGTACGGCCTGTTCGCCAGCCGAACCGAGCTGTTGACCGAACTGCTGCGCCGCGAACACGAACAGGGCCTCGCGCAACTCCTGGCGATCCTCCCCGAGCCGATGGCGGCCGAACCAGGGGAGTTGGTGGCGCACGTGCTCGCCGAGTTCCTGCGCGTGGTGCGCGCGGCGCCGGATCGTTGGCGCTGCATCGTCATGCCCATGGCCGACATGCCGCCGGAGTTCCACGACGCCCGCGAACACGCGAGAGCGGTGGTGCTGAGGAGGGCGGAGGAACTGGCCGAGCCGTTGCTGCGCGCCGTGCGCGCGCCGGCCGGGCTGGCACCGGACATCGTCTCGCAGACCGTGGTCGCGCTGTTCGAGATGGCCGCGCGGCTGGTACTCACCGACCCGGAAGCCTTCGCGCCGGAGCGGTTCATCACCGCGATCCGAGCCGCCGTGGGACTGGTGACGCACGGCTGATTGCCGCAAGCTGGGCCTATGCGAACGATCGATTGGGTCGATGGCCGGATCATCGCGATCGACCAGACCCGGTTGCCGGACACGTTGGCGACGCTGGAGATCGCCACGGTCGACGAGCTGATCGACGCGATCAAGCGGCTTGCCATCCGCGGCGCGCCTGCGCTTGGCGTCGCGGGAGCGCTCGGCGTCGCGCTACTCGCGGCTCGGGGTGGGGACGTGCGCGCGGACGCGGCTGGGCTGCGGGCCGCTCGGCCGACCGCGGTCAACCTGGCCTGGGGCGTCGATCGGGTGCTCGCGGTGGTCGACGAGGGGCCCGATGCGGCCCTCGCGGAGGCGCTGTTCGTTCTGACCGAGGACATTCGGCGCAACCGCGAACTGGCCTTTCGCGGCGCGCACTGGCTGGCTGAGCGGATCGGGCGTCCGGTCAACGTGCAGACGCACTGCAACGCGGGCAGCCTTGCCTGTGTCGAATGGGGGACCGCGCTCGGCATCGTGCAGGCGCTGTGGGAGACCGACGTGCTCGGCCACGTCTACGTCGACGAGACCCGGCCGCTGTTGCAGGGGGCGCGGTTGACCGCGTGGGAGTTGGCGCAGCAAGGCATTCCGCACACGGTCGTGGTGGATTCGGCAGGCGCCAGCGTGATCGCGCGCGGCCTTGCCGACGCGGTGGTGGTCGGCGCGGACCGGATCGTCGCCAACGGCGACGTCGTCAACAAGATCGGCACCTATCCGCTCGCGCTCGCCGCGGCACGGGCCGGCATTCCGTTCGTGGTCGCCGCGCCCGAATCCACCATCGACCTCGCCACACCCGACGGCGCACACGTGGAGATCGAGATCCGCGATCCGGCGGAAATCGTAGGGGATGGGAAGACCAACGCGCTGAACTATGCCTTCGACGTCACCCCGGCCGACCTGGTCACCGCGATCGTCACCGAGGAACGGATCATTCATGGAAAACCGCTGGGCTGAAGCTCCGACCGACCCGCTCGACGCCTGCGTGTACGGCTCGCGCCTGCTCGGCAGCGAGCCCGGCCTTGTGCTGCACGGCGGCGGCAACACCTCGGTCAAGGCCGCCGGCACCGACATCACCGGCGCCGGAGTCGACATCCTCTACGTCAAGGGGAGTGGCTGGGACCTGGCCAGCATCGAACGGCCGGGGTTCGCGCCGTTGCGGCTGGCCCGGTTGCGCGAGCTGCTGACCGTGTCGAGCCTGCCGGACAGCGCCATGATGAACGAGTTGCGCTGCGCCCTGCTCGACGCGAGCGCGCCCGACCCGAGCGTGGAAACCCTGCTGCACGCGGTCCTGCCGCAACCGGCCGTGCTGCACAGCCACGCCGACGCGATCCTCACCCTGACGAATCTGGCCAAGCCGCGCGTTGCCGAGGTGTTCGGCGACCGGGTGGTG
>DASYBO010000009.1:0-1958 GCA_036500685.1 Pseudonocardiaceae bacterium
CTCTTGTGAGTGCATCCGAAGGAGTCCTGGTTACCGGCGGCGCCGGTTTCGTCGGCGCGACGCTGGTCCGGCGACTGGTCGCGAGCGGTTACCGGGTCCGCGTGCTTGACAACCTCAGTACCGGCGACGCCGCGCACCTGGCCGGCGTGGACGCCGAACTGGTCAAGGGCGACATCCGCGACGCCGACGCGCTTGACGACGCGCTGGGTGGCATGCAGGCGATCATCCACCTGGCCGCCGCAGGGTCGGTGATCGGCTCCGTGCAGGACCCCGTCGCCAACTTCGAGGTGAACGTGCTCGGCACGTTCCGGGTGCTTGACGCCGCGCGCCGGGCGGGTGTCGAGCGCGTCGTGCAGGCCTCCACCGGAGGCGCGCTCATCGGAGACGCCACGCCGCCCGTCAACGAGCAGTCGCTGCCCAAGCCCATCTCCCCCTACGGGGCGAGCAAGCTGGCCGGCGAGGGATACGCGCACGCCTTCGCCAAGACCTACGGGATCAGGACCGTCGCGATCAGGTTCGGCAACGTGTACGGCCCCTGGAGTTCCCGCAAGCGCGGTGTGTTCAACGTCTTCTTCGAGTCGATCCACTCCGGCGCGCCGATGGTCATCTACGGCGACGGGTCGGCGTCCCGGGACTACGTGCACGTGGACGACATCGCCAACGCCCTCCGGCTCGCACTGGAGAAGGATGTGCCAGGCGGCACCGTGCTGCACGCCGCGTCGGGCGTGGAGACGACCGTCACCGAGCTCGCGGACCTGTGCCGGCGGGCGGCGGGCGTCCCCGACCACCCGATCGAGTACCGGCCCAAGCGGGCCGGTGAGGTGGGCCGCAACTTCGCCTCCTACGAGCTGGCCAAGGAGACGCTCGGATACTCTCCGAGTGTCAGCCGTGAAGTCGGGGTTCCCCGGACCTGGCAGTGGTTCCAGGAAGAAGTGTTCAAAGCCTGACGTCTCCGCAGGCACCCTGAGCTACGTGCTCGGCCGCTTCCTCGACCGTCTCCCGGCCCGCTAGTCGCGACTCTACCGCTGTCACAGCGCGGGCGGTGTCCCATTTTTGTTCGATCCGGCCGAAATGCCACACGGCCAGGGCGACGGCCCAGGTGGCGACGAACACGCCGACGATGACGAACCCGGCGGTGTTGATGTTGAAGCTCTCCAGGAACGACCAGGCCGACCCGCTCAGCCCGCCGTACTGGCCGAGCAGGCCGAGCAGTTCGACCGCACCGATGAACACCGCGACGAAGACCGACAGGCCGGTGATGATGAGGTTGTAGTAGACCTTGCGGACCGGCCTAGCGAACGCCCAGTCGTAGGCGAAGTTCATGAAGCAGCCGTCGGCGGTGTCGAACAGGCTCATCCCGGCCGCGAAAAGGATGGGCAGCGACAAGATGGCATAGAACGGCAGGCCGCCGACCACCGCGGTGCCGGCCAGCACCAGCAGCGCGACCTCGGTGGCGGTGTCGAAGCCGAGCCCGAACAAGAAGCCGATCGGGTACATCTTCCACGGGGTGTCGATCCGGCGGGCCAGTGGGCCGAGGAACCGGTTCATCAGCCCGCGCTTGTTCAGCTGCTCCTCAAGTTGCTGGTCGTCGTAGGCGCCGGCCCGCATCTCCCGGAACACCTTGATGATCCCGGCCAGGATGATGATGTTGAACGCGGCGATCAGGAACAAGAAGAACCCGGACACGCAGGTGCCAATGATGTTGGTGGTGTGCTGCAGCTGCGAGCTGCCGTTCTTGACTTGCTCATCCAGACCGCGGATCCCGAAGTTCAGCAGCACCGCGAGGGTGAACACGACGGTGGAATGGCCCAGGGAGAAGAAGAAGCCGACCGACAGCGGCCGCTTGCCCTCGTGGACGAGCTTGCGGGTGGTGTTGTCGATCGCCGCGATGTGGTCGGCGTCGAAGGCGTGCCGCATGCCCAGGGTGTAGGCCAGCGCGCCCGTCCCGACACCGAAGA
>DASYBO010000010.1:0-3448 GCA_036500685.1 Pseudonocardiaceae bacterium
CGGACACGTCCGGTCGTGGACATACTGGTCCCCGCTCCGCCCGGAGCCATGCAGTTGACGACGCGGTTGACTACTGGAGGGCCAGTGAGAAGATCGTTCGGCCGTTGGCAGCGCGGCGTAGCGCTGCTGTCCCTGCTCGGCGCGGCGACCGCGGCCGGGGTGGCCGTACCCGCATCCGCCGATGCGAGCCCCCTGAACAGCGAGTACGTGGCGCTCGGCGACTCGTTCGCGGCGGGACCGCTGATCCTGCCGCAGGTGGCACTCGATCCGTGTTTCCGTTCCGGCAACGACTACGCGCACCTGGTCGCGGCCGCCCTGCACGTGAACACGTTCCGGGATGTGACGTGCAGCAGCGCGACCACCGCCGACATGACCAGCCCGCAAGCGGCCAGCCTGCCGTGGGATCCGGCCGCTCCCCCGCAGTTCGACGCGCTCACCGCGAACACCACCCTGGTCACGGTGACCATCGGCGCCAATGACGCTGGCCTTGTCGGGCTGGCCGAGGGCTGCCTCAACCTGCTCCCGCAGCCGCTGGGAACGTCTTGTAAGGCGACGGACACCGCAGGTGGCGTCGACAAGGGCCGGGCCGCTGTCGACGGCGCGATTCCCAAGGTGGCCGCCACCCTCGACGCGATCCACCAGCGCTCGCCGCACGCGCAGGTGATCGTCACCAGCTACGGCGACTACGCGCCGCCCGGCGGCTGCTACCCGATCCAGCCGGCCTGGCCGCAGGACTCGGACTACCTGCAGGGCCTGGTCGACCGGATCAGCACCGAAACCCAGGCGCTGACCGCGTCCCGGCCGTGGGCGAGCTACGTCGACTTCATCGGACCGGGCGCGAACCACACCGCGTGCGATCCGCTCGACAACTGGGTGACCGGGTTCGTGCCGGTCGACGGGATCGTGCCGCTGCACCCGACCGCGCAGGGCGAGGCCGCGTTCGCGCGCCTGGTGCTGGCGTCGTTGGAGAGTTCAAGCGCGAAAGCCTGACTTCCGCCGCGCCGCCTCACTGCGAGGCGGCGCGGTGGAACGGCTGGGTGAGGCTGAACCAGTTGCCCGAGTCGTCCCGGAACAGCGCCTCGACGCCGTAGGGTCGCTCGGTCGGCTCCTGCAGGAACTCGACGCCGCGTTCCTTCAATTCCTCGTAGGTCTTGCGGACGTCGTCGGCCTCCCAGACCCCGGCGCCGAGAGCGCCTTTGGCCACGAGTTCGCGAATGGTCTTGGTGGTGTCCTCGTCGTGGCCCATGCTCGGATCGGCCAGGACGATCTCCAAATCGGGCTGGTTGGGCGGCGCCACGGTCAGCCAGCGGAAGCCGCTGCCCGCGCCTTCGAACTCCTCCCCCATGACCGCGTCGGTCTTGAGGGTGAAGCCGAGTTTGTCGGTGTAGAACTCCTTGGCGCGGTCCTGGTCGAGAACGAAGATGGTCGCGTGCGACAGTCCGGTGATCATGCCTTCGACGTTAGTCGCGCGGTTGCGGAGTCGCTTCGCGAAAAGTGCGCGGTCCGCTCGGCCTGTTCCACATGAGCACGAAGCAGCCGGGGATCGGAGCGGCCGAGCGGACGCGGGACCGTTCCCGGTAGGCGGTCGGGGACATGCCGACGAGTTCGCTGAACCGGCGGCTGAACGAACCGAGGCTGCCGAACCCGACCAGGAAGCAGATCTCGGTGACGGTCAGGTTGGCCGAGCGGAGCAGATCCTTGGCTCGCTCGATGCGCCGCCGGGTCAGGTACAGACCCGGTGGTTCCCCGTAGGCGGCCTGGAAGGAGCGCATGAAGTGGTAGCGCGAGCAGTGCGCCTCGGCCGCAAGGATGTCGATGTCCAGCGGCTCCGCGTAGTCGCGGTCGATCCGATCCCGCGCTTTACGGAGATCAGTGAGCCGCGTCGTTCCAGGACTTGCCAAAGCCGACCGACACCTCCAGCGGCACGTCGAGGCTGTACGCGCTGCCCATGTGCTCGCGCACCAGCGCCTCGACCTCGGCATGCTCGCCTTCGGCGATCTCGAGGACGAGTTCGTCGTGCACCTGCAACAGCATCCGGCTGCGCAGTTCGGAGTTGGTCAACGCCTTGTGCACGCCGAGCATGGCCACCTTGATGATGTCCGCGGCGCTGCCCTGGATCGGCGCGTTGAGCGCCATCCGCTCGGCCATCTCGCGGCGCTGCCGGTTGTCGCTGGTGAGGTCGGGCAGGTAGCGGCGACGGCCGAGGATGGTCTCGGTGTAGGTGTCCTTGCGCGCCTTGTCCACGATCGAGTGCAGGTAGTCGCGGACGCCGCCGAAGCGGGTGAAGTACCCGTCCATCAGCTCGCGGGCCTCCTCGGTGGAGATCCGCAACTGGCCGGACAGGCCGTAGGCGGAAAGGCCGTAGGCCAGGCCGTAGTTCATCGCCTTGACCTTGGCCCGCTGCGCCCCGGAGACCTCGGTCGGTTCGACGCCGAACACGTTGGCCGCCGTTGCCGCGTGGAAGTCGAAGCCGGACTGGAACGCCTCGATCAGCGCGGCGTCCTCGGACAGGTGCGCCATGATCCGCATCTCGATCTGGCTGTAGTCCGCGGTCATCAGCTCGGCGTAGCCCGGACCGACCACAAAGGACTCCCGGATGGTCCTGCCTTCCTCGGTCCTGATCGGGATGTTCTGCAGGTTCGGCTCGGTCGAGGACAGACGGCCGGTCGCGGCAATGGTCTGGTTGAAGGTGGTGTGGATGCGGCCGTCGTCGGAGATGGTCTTGAGCAGACCGTCCACAGTGGTCTTCAACCGGGTGGCGTCGCGGTGTTCGAGCAAATGGCGCAGGAAGGGATGCTCGGTCTTGTCGTAGAGGTCGGTCAGCGCGTCCGCGTCGGTGGTGTAACCGGTCTTGGTGCGCTTGGTCTTGGGCATGTCCAGCTCGTCGAACAGCACGACCTGCAACTGCTTGGGCGAGCCGAGGTTGATCTCCTTGCCGATCACCGCGTACGCGTCCTGCGCGGCCTGCTTGACCCGGCTCGCGAAGTGCGCCTCCTGCGCGGTCAGCTGCTCGGCGTCCATGCGGATGCCCGCCGCCTCAAGGTCGGCGAGCACCGCCTGCAACGGCAGTTCGAGATCGGAGAGCAGCTTGGCCTGACCGGTCTTGGCCAGTTCCTCGTCGAGCGCGTCGGCGAGTTCGGCGACGGCGCGGGCGCGCAGCAGCACGCCCGCCATGATCTTCTCGTTCTCCTCCTCCTCGCCGCCGAGCAGGGAGAGCTGGCCGTCCTCGGCGCCTTCCTCGACCCGCAGTTCGCGGTGCAGGTAGCGCAGGGCGAGGTCGTCGAGTTCGAAGGAGCGCTGGCCGGGCCGCACCAGGTACGCGGCCAGCGCGGTGTCGCTGGTCAGGCCATCGAGGCTCCAGCCGCGCCCGCGCAACGCGTGCATCGGCCCCTTCATGTCGTGCCCGGCCTTGGCGATCTTCGGATCAGCCAGCCACCCGGCCAGCGCG
>DASYBO010000011.1:0-1687 GCA_036500685.1 Pseudonocardiaceae bacterium
CGGGTCACCGAGCGAGTTCCGTTGCCCCCGAGCTCACATCGGATCGAGGACGGGGACATGAACATGAGCCGCCAGGTCGTGGAGGACCCGGGTACCCCGGGCGTTCAGGACGTGACCTTCGCGGTGGCCACGGTCAACGGCATGGAGACCGGGCGGATACCGGTCGCCACATCGTGGTCACGCCGGCACGTGACGCCGTGGTGCGCGTGGGCACCAAGCCGGGCACCGATGTGCCCCCGGTGAGCAACGGATCCGTCTGGGACGCCATTGCGAGCTGCGAGGCCGGCGGGAACTGGGCGATCAACACCGGCAACGGGTATTACGGCGGGGTACAGTTCGACCAGGGCACCTGGGAGCGCAACGGTGGGCTGCGGTTCGCCCCCCGCGCCGACCTCGCGACTCGCGACGAGCAGATCACCGTTGCCGAGGTGACCCGGGACCGTCAGGGTTGGGGTGCGTGGCCTGTGTGCAGCGGAAGAGCTGGTGCAAGCTGACCATCCGGCTGCTCGGGCGCACTGAGATCAGGCGGCTGGCCAAAGAACTTGAATTTCGGCCGCGAAAAGCCCTCGGCCAGAATTTCGTCCACGACGCCAACACGGTCCGACGGGTGGTTTCGATCTCCGGGGTCGGCCGGTCCGACCACGTCCTAGAGGTGGGTCCCGGCCTCGGGTCACTCACGCTGGCGCTGCTCGACCGCGGCGCCACCGTCACGGCCGTCGAAATCGACCCGGTGCTGGCCGGTCGGCTGCCACGGACCGTCGCCGAGCACTCGCATAGTGAGGTCCACCGCCTGACGGTGTGCAACCGCGACGTGTTAACCCTGCGCCGTGACGAGCTGGCCAGCGAGCCGACCGCACTGGTTGCAAACCTGCCGTACAACGTGGCGGTGCCGGCGCTGTTGCATCTGCTCGCCGAGTTTCCTTCCATCCGGGTTGTGACGGTGATGGTGCAGGCCGAGGTCGCCGAGCGGCTCGCCGCGGACCCGGGCGGCAAGGACTACGGCGTGCCCAGCGTCAAGATCCGTTTCTTCGGACGGGTTCGTCGTTGTGGCATGGTTTCGCCCACCGTCTTCTGGCCGATTCCCCGCGTCTATTCCGGGCTGGTTCGCGTCGACCGGTACGCAACCTCGCCATGGCCGACCGACGAAGCCTTCCGCCGTCGTGTATTCGAACTCGTGGACATCGCATTCGCCCAGCGCCGCAAAACATCTCGTAATGCGTTCGCCAAGTGGGCAGGCTCCGGCAACGAGTCGGCGAACCGCTTGCTGGCCGCCAGCATCGACCCCGCCCGTCGCGGTGAGACGCTGTGCGTCGACGACTTCGTGCGGCTGCTGCGACGTTCCGGCGAGCGAGGCAAAGCTACCACCCGAATATCCCCGGACGCGGCGCTGCCGCACGTTACGGGGCAGGCTTCGGCGAGCTGACCGGGGGTATTTCCGAGGCGCCTTGAGACGCCTTGAGACGCCTTGAGACGCCATTGTGTGTGGTTCGCCCCTGGCAGCGATAGTCTGCTGCGGTGTCTGCGTCTGACGGCTACACCGCCGCTCAGTGGGAGCCCACTGGGTCGGTCTCCGTCCGGGCGCCGGGAAAGGTCAACCTGTACCTGGCGGTCGGTGATCGCCGCGAAGACGGCTACCACGAGCTGACGACGGTGTTTCAGGCCGTTTCGTTGGTCGACGAGGTGACGG
>DASYBO010000012.1:0-6953 GCA_036500685.1 Pseudonocardiaceae bacterium
TACGACGAGCGGAACATCGCTGCCGACGAACGGTAAACCCGCAGCCGAGGGCGATACCGACCGAGGAGCGGCGACGATCTGGATCGCGGCGGCGATCGCGGCCCTGCTGCTGTTCGCGACCGGCATCCTGGCCGTCGGCACCGCCACGGTGACCAGGCACCGGGCCGCGGGCGCCGCGGATCTGGCTGCCCTGGCCGCAGCCGACTACGCGCCCGACGGAGAGCAGGCTGCCTGTGGTCGAGCCCGGTGGATCACCGACCGGATGCGGGTCGAGTTGATCAGCTGCCAGCTGGACGGCTGGGACGCGCTCGTGCGAACCAGTGCCGATCCGCCGGGACCGCTGGCGCGGTTCGGCGCAGCGACCGCATACGCCCGGGCAGGCCCAACGGCCGATTGATCTGTGTCGGCTGCGAGCAGCGGTCGGTTGACTGCGGTGAGCGGCATCACACCTCACGGCCCCCGTTCGACCGGCCACGATCGGTGCACGTTGCCTCGGGGAAGCACCTAACCCCGGTCCGGCGTTCGCCGTGCGGCACCTACCGGTTGCCGACTGCAACTTACGTTCGGCATGGGTGATGCCGTTGTGTTGAGTCAGGACGGCACGCCACAACACCCACGGGGTGCCCCACACGAGACAGATGCAAACGCGAGGAGCTGACAGCAATGGATTGGTCGGATAGCTGGCGCGGGGCCTTCCGCATCGAGCTGCGGGCTCAGGCCATCGGCCTGGCGTGGCGCGGATGGCAGGTCATGCCAGGTACCTATCCGGCCGGCAACCAGTGGGTGGGCGGCAGCGGACGGCGTTGCGACGTGCCGACCCCGGTGTTCGAGGACTGGGCCGAGCGCATCAACACCGCCGAGGCGGGCGAGGTCGCGGACTGGTGGAACGGCGAGCCGTACAGCCTGCTCGTGGCGACCGGCAAGACCCTGGACGCGATCGAGGTCGGCGACGAGCTCGGCCGGCAGACCGCGGCGGTGTTGCGTTCGACCGGGCTGCCGGTGCCGATCGCGGCCACGCCGAGTGGCCGGTGGCTGTTCCTGACCGAGCCGGGCCAGCGCCTGCACAGTGAACTCGCCGCGAACGACGACGTGGTCCTGCACAGCACCGGTAGCTGGATTCCGCTGCCGCCCTCGGCCTTTCTGTCCGGCATCGTGCACTGGCGGGTTCGGCCGGAGGTCTGCGGGTGGGATCTGCCGGCGTCGCGGGTCGTGCAGGACGCTCTGCTCCGTGCGGTGCCCGACAAGGCCGACTACACCAGCCTCCTCGCCGCCTGACCGTTCCCGTCCGATCGATTCGAAGTGTGAGGTAATCGCCATGCTGGCCGGTACCCGTCCCGATTCAGGAGATCGCGGCGAGCACTGCGTCCAGCACGGCCACCGCACCAGCCTTGTCCAGTGGTTCGTTGCCGTTCCCGCACTTGGGCGACTGAACACAGGACGGGCAGCCAGTCGAGCATTCGCAGGAGAAGATCGCCTCCCGCGTCGCTGCCAACCAAGGGACCAACGCGGCATGGCCGCGATCGGCGAAACCGGCTCCCCCGGGATGGCCGTCATGCACGAACACCGTCGCCTCCCCGGTGTCTTCGTGCAGGGCGGTGGAAACTCCGCCGATGTCCCAACGGTCACAGGTCGCGAACAGCGGTAGCAGGCCGATCGCCGCGTGCTCGGCAGCGTGCAGCGCGCCGGGAATTCGAGCCGGAGTCAGACCGGCTCCTCCCGGCGCGCTGCCGCACAACAGCTCGTTGCTGATCGTGTACCAGACTGCCCTGGTGTGCAGCCGTTCCACCGGCAGGTCGAGCGGGACCTGGTCGAGCACCTGACCGCTGGGCAGCCTGCGCAGGTAACCGACCACCTGCGAGGAGACCTCGACCTCGCCGAGCACGGTCCGCACCCCGGCGAACTCCCGCTCCTCCAACGGTCGCACCACCGAGATGTCCACGATGCTGCGCGGTGACGTGGTCCAGTCGGGGTTTTCGGCGTGGACAAGGGCGATGCCGGCGGTCAGGTCCAGTTCGTCGACCACGTAGGACTCGCCCTGGTGCAGGTGGACGGCGCCGTCGTGGACCGAGCGGCAGGCGGATCCGGCATCGACGGTGCCGAGCAGCCGGCCCGAGTCGGCCTCGACCACCGCGATCTGTTCACCGCCGGAGCCTCGGATGTCGACTGTCGCATGTGGATGTTCGCGGGAGGTCCAGTACCAGCCGGTCTGCCGACGGCGCAGGGTGCCGTCCTTGACCAGCTCGTCGATGACCTCGCGGGCCGCGGCGCCACCGAAGTCCTCGACGCACTCGTCGGTGAGGGCCATCTCGGCGGCGGCGCAGCACAGTTGCGGGGCGAGCACGTAGGGGTTGCTGGGATCGAGGACGGTCGCCTCGACCGGGCTGTTCAGCACCGCGTCCGGGTGGTGCACGAGGTAGGTGTCCAGCGGGTCCTCGCGGGCGACGAAAACCACCAGCGCGCCGCCGCCGGAGCGGCCCGCGCGGCCGGCCTGTTGCCAGAAGGAGGCCAGGGTGCCGGGGAAGCCGGCCACCAGCACCGCGTCGAGGCCGGCGATGTCGACACCCAGTTCCAGCGCGTTGGTGC
The DNA here is from genome assembly GCA_036500685.1 of Pseudonocardiaceae bacterium. Lineage (GTDB taxonomy): Bacteria > Actinomycetota > Actinomycetes > Mycobacteriales > Pseudonocardiaceae > CAJCJE01. The sequence goes on from DASYBO010000012.1 coordinate 2,584, forward strand.
TGGCGACGCCGAGCAGTTCGCCGGAGTCGAGTTTGCGTTCGAGCTTGCGCCGGTCTTCGGCGAGATAGCCGGCGCGGTAGGCGGCGACCTGCCGGGCCAGCGGCATGGACACCTCGGCGAGCAGCCGTTTCGCGCCGAGCGCGGTGAGTTCGGCGCCGTGTCGGGAGCGGACGAAGGCCAGCGTGCGGGCACCTTCGACGACGAGGTCAGCCATGATCCGGGACGCTTCGGCGCCCGCGGAGCGGCGTACGGGCGAGCCGTGTTCGCCGAGCAGGTCGGTGAGCGGCGGTTCCCAGAGGGCGACGGTGCGCGCGCCGCGCGGGGAGCCGTCCTCGGTGACTGCGGCACAGGGCAGGCCGGTGAGCCGGGTGCCGAGTTCGGCCGGTTCGGCGACGGTGGCCGAGGCCATCACGAAGACCGGGTTGGCGCCGTAGCGCGCGGCGACCCGGCGCAGCCTGCGCATCAGCAGCGCGACGTGGGAACCGAAGACGCCGCGATAGGCATGGCATTCGTCGATCACCACGAACGAAAGGCGGCGGAAGAACCGCGCCCAGCGGGCGTGGCTGGGCAGGATGCCGCGGTGCAGCATGTCGGGGTTGGTGAACACCCACCTGCTGTACGCGCGGACCCAGTCCCGTTCGGCCATGGGCGTGTCGCCGTCGTAGGTGGCGGCGCGGACCTCGGGGAGTTCCAGGCCGTGCACCGCGTTGAGCTGGTCGGCGCCGAGTGCCTTGGTGGGGGCGAGGTAGAGCGCGGTGGCCTTGGGGTCCTCCGCCAACGCGGTGAGCACCGGCAACTGGTAGGCGATGGACTTGCCTGAACCGGTTCCGGTGGACACCACCACGTGCTGGCCGCCGTGCGCGAGGTCGGCCGCCTCGACCTGGTGCGTCCACGGGAGTTTGACGCCGTCGGCGGCCAAGGCGTCGAGCACGTCGCGCGCGGCCCAGTCCGGCCAGTGCGCGTGCCGGGATTCGCGGGCGGCCAGATCGGCGACGTGGGTAAGAGGTGATTCTCCGGCGGGCACACCGGCAAGGACCCGATCCAGCAGTCGCCGGCTCGCTTCGGCATCGCCACGCATGTTTTCGAGTTTGGCACCAACCACCGACGGTCTTGCCGGCCACGCACGCGTCTACCGGATCAGCTCAACCGATGGAAGTCCGATTTGTGTGGTTTTCATCCCATATCATACACAGTGTGATAAAAGGTACGTTTGGGTGGTTCGACGGTGATCGGGACACCGCCGAACTACCGCCGTGCGATCCGTCCGCGGTCGCACGAAGAAAGGAAAACCGTGAATCTGGGTAGGAATGCGCTGCGCGTTGCCGCGGCCGTCGGAGTTGCCGGCGCGTTGACAGCCGGGCTTGTCGGCGCGGCAGGCACCGCGTCCGCCGCACCGACGCATCCGGCGACCCCTTCGGTCAACTGCAACTGGCAGGGGCAGGGCGACGGCTCCAGCTGGCAGACCTCGTTCGCCGGGGACGGGATCAACATCCGGTCCGGCCCCAGTACGGGCTGCGCGGTGCTCGGCTCGGGCTTCACCAACCAGGGCGTCACCCTCTACTGCGGCAATGGCAGTGATGCCGATCCCTGGTGGTACATCCACGACAACGCGACCGGCGTGAACGGTTGGGTGGCGGCCAGCCTGCTCAACTTCGACCCGGAGAACGTCCCGCCGGTCTGCGGCTGACGCGACAGGCAATCGACCCTCCCGCGACAGGGGCTCGCGTCGCGGGAGGGTCGACGCGCGGGTCGCGGTGGTGACCGATCGTGCAACAGTTCGGTCCGGGTTTGACGCTGGGTAGTTGAGATCGGCAACTTGAAGCCCAATCGTGACAGAACAACGAGGTGTCAGCGGATCGGACTTTTCCGACCTTTCGCGAAGAAAACACCGCAGCCAGGAATTGTGACCGCTTTCACATCCAGGTTATCGAGGGTATGGATATCGACGTGGTGAGCGGGTCGAACGCGACCTGAACGCAGCCATGATCGATTCAGTGATCGATCCAGCGAATCATTCGATGGTCACGGAATGTAAACAGATCGGGACAGGTCGCGGCGACGATTCCGCAGCCCAATAGACTCCGCCCCCATTGCACCCCAGTTGGTGGTGCGCACCTAGCGTCATGGTCGGTCGGTGTTACCGACCAGAACGCGCACACTGGCAATTCTCACCAGGAGGACGGATGTCCCAGCGTCTCCTCGCGGACGGCCTTGCGCTGACCGGGGGTGATCGCGGCATTATCGCCGTGGTCGCTGTCATCGCCCTCGCTGCTCTGGTCGTCGGTTATTTCCTGCTCAGGGGGGTTCTGGCCACGGGCCAGGGCACCGCGAAAATGCAGGAGATCGCCAAGGCGGTCCAAGAGGGCGCAGCGGCATACCTCAACCGGCAGTTCCGTACGCTTTCGATTTTCGCCGTAGTCGTGTTTCTGCTGCTGTTCGCGCTGCCCGCCGATTCCATCGGTGAGCGCGTCGGCCGCTCCATCTTCTTCCTGATCGGTGCCGCCTTCTCCGCGGCCATCGGTTACCTCGGCATGTGGCTGGCCACCCGGGCGAACGTTCGCGTCGCCGCGGCCGCCAACACCGAGGGCCGGGAACAGGCCATGAAGATCGGTTTCCGCACCGGTGGCGTCGTCGGCATGATGACCGTCGGCCTCGGCCTGTTCGGTGCCGCGATCGTGGTGCTCTCCTACGCGGGCCAGGCCCCGAAGGTGCTGGAGGGCTTCGGTTTCGGCGCCGCGCTGCTCGCCATGTTCATGCGAGTCGGCGGCGGCATCTTCACCAAGGCCGCCGACGTCGGTGCCGACCTGGTCGGCAAGGTCGAGCAGAACATCCCCGAGGACGACCCGCGCAACGCCGCCACCATCGCCGACAACGTCGGTGACAACGTCGGTGACTGCGCCGGTATGGCCGCCGACCTCTTCGAGTCCTACTCGGTGACCCTGGTCGCCGCGCTGATCCTGGGCACCGCCGCGTTCGGTGTGCAGGGCCTGCTGTTCCCGCTGATGGTGCCGGCCGTGGGTGTCCTCACCGCGATCCTCGGTGTCTACATCACCAAGGCCAGGACCGGTGAGAACGGCCTGTCCGCGATCAACCGCTCCTTCTACATCTCCGCGGTTGTCTCCGCTGTGCTGTGCACGATCGTCGCGCTGACCTACCTCCCCGGTAGTTTCAGCCAGCTCGACGGCTCCCAGTACAGCACCGTCGCCGGCAGCCCGGCCATCATCGCGACCATCGCCGTGATCATCGGCATCGTGCTGGCCGGCGTCATCCTCAAGCTCACCGGTTACTTCACCGGCACCGAGCACAAGCCGGTCAAGACCGTCGGCCAGACCTCGCTGACCGGCGCGGCGACCGTCATCCTCTCCGGTATCTCGATCGGTTTCGAGTCCGCCGTCTACACCGCGATCGTGATCGGGGCCGCCGTCTACGGCGCGTTCCTGCTCTCCGGTTCGGTGGCCGTCGCGCTGTTCGCGGTCGCGCTGGCCGGTACCGGCCTGCTCACCACGGTCGGCGTCATCGTGGCCATGGACACCTTCGGTCCGGTCTCGGACAACGCGCAGGGCATCGCCGAGATGTCCGGCGACGTGCACGGCGAGGGCTCGAAGATCCTCACCGACCTCGACGCGGTCGGCAACACCACCAAGGCCATCACCAAGGGCATCGCGATCGCCACCGCGGTGCTCGCCGCGACGGCCCTGTTCGGCTCCTACATCAACGCGATCACCGGAGCGCTGGCCAGCTCGGCCAAATCCGCGGCGGACGCCGCCGACGCCACCTTCGGCTCGGCCGCGGCGCACGACTTCATCGCGCTGGTCTACAGCCCGAACGTGCTGGTCGGCATCGTCATCGGCGCCGCGGTCGTGTTCATGTTCTCCGGCCTCGCCGTCAACGCGGTGGCCCGCTCGGCCGGCGCGGTCGTCTACGAGGTCCGCCGTCAGTTCCGCGAATTTCCCGGCATCATGGACGGCACCCAGCGGCCCGAGTACGGCAAGGTCGTGGACATCTGCACCAGGGACGCGCTGCGCGAACTGGCCCCTCCCGGCCTGCTCGCGGTGTTCGCCCCGATCGCGGTCGGTTTCGGTCTCGGCGTCGGCCCGCTTGCCGGTTACCTGGCCGGCGCGATCGCCTGCGGCACCCTGATGGCGATCTTCCTTGCCAACTCCGGTGGGGCCTGGGACAACGCCAAGAAACTGGTCGAGGACGGCAACCACGGCGGAAAGGGCTCCCCGGCGCACGAGGCCACCATCATCGGCGACACCGTCGGTGACCCGTTCAAGGACACCGCAGGCCCTGCCATCAACCCGCTGATCAAGGTGATGAACCTGGTCTCGGTGCTGATCGCCCCGGCCATCGTCACCTTCTCGGTCGGC
>DASYBO010000013.1:0-13632 GCA_036500685.1 Pseudonocardiaceae bacterium
TCCTCGGCGGCCTCGTTGTCCACGTGCACGGCGGCGATCTGCCTCATGGTGACCGGCGCGGAGAGCCGCACCACCGCGTAGTCGAGGTCGGGACGCAGCGTGACGTCGTCGAGGTCGGCGGCGATCACCGTACGGCGCGGCCGGGCCTCGGGGTCGACGTCGAGTTCGCCCGCGAGCAGCCGGATCGAGGCGCGGGCCGCGTCCAGCATGGCCGCGTACTCCAGTTCCTCGGCGTCACCGGTGGAATAGGACTCGCGCAGCGCGGGCGTGAGCGCGAAGGCGGTCGAGTTGACGGCTGCCACCTCGCCGGTCTTGACCAGCGTGCTCAACATCGACACCGTGGCCGGGATGTACACCCTCACCGAACCAGTCCTCTCGCTCCGCGCGGGGTCACGGTGCCACCGTGGCCAGTAGTTCCTCGATCGACTCCTCGACCATGCGGCCGAGGTTGTCCACGTCGGGCAGGGCGTCCCGGTCCGCGTTCAGTCCGAAGTAGACGCCACCATCGTAGGACGTGACCCCGATGGACACCGCCTGGTTGCGGGCCAGCGGCACCACCGGGTAGATCTCCAGCATTTTGGCCCCCGCCGCGTACAGCGACACCTGGGGGCCTGGCACGTTCGTGACCAGGATGTTGAAGATGCGCTGGGAGAAGGCGCTGGCCGCGCGGGCACCGAGCGCGTGCAGTGTGGGCGGCGCGAAACCGCCGAGCCGGACCAGCGCGTCCGCGGCCACCGACTGGCCCGAGTCGACGTGCGCGCGCATGGCGTGGCTGACGTGGTGCAGCCGGAGGACCGGGCTCGGTTCGCCGACCGGCAGGTCGATCAGATGCGCGCTGACCTTGCTTCCCACCATGCCGGCCGGTGTGTTGGTGGTCTCCTCGTCGCGGACCGACAGTGGCGCCATGGCGCGAATCGTGGTGTGCGAGGTCACCACCTCGCCCCGCGACAGCAACCAGCTGCGCAACGCGCCAGCGACCACGGCCAGCACCACATCGTTGACGGTGCCGCCGTGCGTGGCCCGGACCTTCTTCAGGTCGGTGAGCTGCGCCTTGGCCACCGCGAACCGGCGCGCCCTCGACACCCGCACGTTCAACGGTCCGCTGTGCGCGGGCCGGACCGCGGTGGTGAGCATGTCGGTGACTCCGGACACGACCCCGAACGCCTTCTGCACCAGCGAGGCGACATCGCCGACGGCCGAACGCAGGTTCTCCACGAGTTCGCCCGGCTGTCTGACGACCTCGGACACGGCGTCGGCGACCAGTCGCACCTGGCTCGGCTCCGGTTCTGGCATCCACAGCCGCTCGGGGTCCTGCGCGGGGTTCGCGGAGATGTCCAGGATGACCTGGCCGATCTCGATCGCGCCGATGCCGTCGATCATGGCGTGGTGGGTCTTGGTGACCAGCGCGAAGCGGTTGCGGGCCAGGCCTTCGACGAGATACAGCTCCCACAGCGGCCGGTTGTGGTCCAGCGGCCGGGACATCAGCCTGGCGACCAGTTCGTTGAGCTGCTCGGTCGTGCCCGGCCTCGGTAACGCGGAGAGCCGGACGTGGTGCGTGATGTCGAAGTGCGCGTCGTCCGTCCACACCGGACGGGCCAGGTGGCCGGGCACGGTGGCCACCTTCTGCCGGTACCGGGGTACCAGCGCCAGCCGCCGTTCGATCAGCTCGACCAGCTGTTCGTAGTCGAAACCGGACCGGGGACGCCGGAAGACCGCGACACCGCCGATGTGCATCGGCGTGGTCGCGTCCTCAAGGTAGAGCAGCGACGCGTCGAGGGCCGAGAGGCGGTTGGCCATACCGCCGATACTGGCACACTCCGCACTCCGTGCGATGCTGCTCGCTGTGCCCGACCCGTCCTCCCCGTCGCCGAAAGATCGATTCGTCACCGTCTACGGCCGCAAGCCCGTGCTCGAAGTGCTGGACGACGCCGACCTGCAGGTCGACAAGGTCATCCTGGCCGACACCGCGCGCGGCCCTGCCGCGAACGAGATCCTGCGCGCCGCCCGCGACCGGGGCGTTGCCGTGCAGCGGGCCAGCGCGCAGCGGGTGAAGGTGCTCGCCGGCAACGGCAAACAGGACCAGGGCGTGCTCGCCGACGTGGTCGCGCCGAGGATGCGCCTGCTCACCGACGCCCTGCGCGACCGGCCGCCAAGGACGGTGCTGGTGCTGGACGGCATCACCACACCGGCCAACGTCGGCATGATCCTGCGCACCGCGACCGCCGCCGGCATCGGCGGCATCGTGCTGCCGAGGCGGGGTGTGGCCGGCATCGACCCGCTGGTCATCAAGGCTTCGGCCGGGGTCGCGTTCCGTGCGCCGGTGCTGCGGGTGCCGACTGCGGAGGAGGCCGCGACCGCGCTGCACCACGCCGGTTATCGGCTGTTCGGGCTGGCCGGGAACGCTCGGAAGTCGGTGTTCACGGCTACCGTGCCCGGACGAGCCGCGTTCGTGCTCGGTGGGGAGACCGCGGGGGTGAGCGACGGGGTCGGCGCGCTGATCGACGAGTGGCTGTCCATCCCGATGGCGGGCGACGTGGAATCGCTGAACGTGGCCAGCGCCGCGGCGGTGGTCTGCTTCGAGTTGCTGCGCCGCAGGACCGCAGACCGCTAAGGCTCTCCGTCGAAGGGGAAGCCGAACAGGGCTTCGAGTTCGGCCAGGGTGGATTCCACGTCCGTGTGGTGCACGCCGACCATGCCCACCTCGGCGGCGCCGCGCACGTTGACCGCGAGGTCGTCGACGAAAACGCACTCGGCCGGCGCAAGGCCGATCCGCTCGGCCGCCACCCGGTAACTGCGCGGATCGGGTTTGCCGAAGCCCTCCTCGCCGGAGAGCACGATCGCGTCGAACAGCTTGCCCAGCGGCGCGAGGCTCGGCGAGAGCTGGTCGGCGTTGGACAGCAACGCGGTCCGCAACTGATGCCGACGGGCCACGAACAGCGCCTCGATCACGTTCGGCCGACGATCACCGTTCGGACCGAAATCGGTCAGGACTCCGCCGTAGTCGACGATCAGGCCCTTCAGCACATGCCCGACGATACGGGTTCGACACGCCGGCCGTATCGCCGGATCGGGTGGTCGATGTCCGGATCGGGCCGGTTGGTCCCTCTGTAGTTCGTCAGGTTCATCAACCGCTCCTACCGAGGACGAAGTCATGTCAACCAGCGCGGCGTTCCGCCTGCCCGAACTCCCCGACCTCCCGGAATTTCCCGAATCCGAACCGCGTGCCCGGCGCGGTGTTCTGGTCCGGTCGCTCGCCGAGCACCGACGCAACGGGTTCCGGGCCCAGATTCGTGTGCTCCCGTCGACCGATCCGGCCCTCGACCTACCCCGGCCGCTGCCGGGAGCCCCGAATCAGGCCGAAGTGACCCGGTTGATGCGGCTGGTGCTGGAAGTGCTCGACCGGCGCAGGCCGCCGAGTCACCTGGAGAACTGGGTGCCGATCGCCGACTTCCGCGCGCTCGTCCGCGAGGAACACGCCGGTCCGCGTCGGCTGCGTTCGGTGCGGCCGAGCGCGCCGCTGCCGGGTGTGCTGGAGGTGTGCGCCACGTTCGACGTGGAGGGCCGGGCGCGCGCGATGGTCGGCAGATTCGAGTTCGGGGGCCAGGAATGGCGATGCACCCTGCTCAGAATGCTCTGAGCAGGGTGCATCGGTGTCACGTGAGCCCGCGGTGTCGGACGGTCAGCGGCGCGAGCCCTTGCGGTCCGATTTGGCCCTGGCCCTTGCCTGTTCCCGACGCTCGCGCCGGGTCGCGCCGGATCCGCCGTCGGCGTCGTCGTTCTGCTCGCTCTGCTTCTGCACGCCACCGCTTTCCGCGGGCCCGCTGTAGTTCAGCCGTTGCTGGCCCTGCGCCCCGCCGAGTCCCTTGCCGCGCAACGCGGCCGGGACCTGGGTCTCCGGCGCGGGCGGGGGCGGCGGGGGGGTTCGGCGGGCCGGGCGAGTGGCCTCGCCGTTGGCCGGGGCCAGCTGACCGTTGGCGGGGCGGGCGGGCTGTTGGCCGTTGGCGGGCCTGCCGTTGGCTGCCGGCGCGCCGGGGATCTCGCCCGCGGCGGGCTGCACGGCCTCGGACGGTGCCTCGACCTGGATCTGCAGGTTGAACAGGAATCCGACGGATTCCTCCTTCAACGCGTCGAGCATCGCGTTGAACATGTCGAAGCCTTCGCGCTGGTACTCGACAAGCGGGTCGCGCTGGGCCATCGCCCGCAGGCTGATGCCCTCCTTGAGGTAGTCCATCTCGTAGAGGTGCTCGCGCCACTTGCGGTCCAGCACGGTCAGCATGACGCGCCGTTCCAGGTCACGCATCTGGCCTTCGCCGGCAAGGCCGTCGATCTCGGCTTCGCGGTCGGCATAGCGTTGCCGGGCGTCGTCGAGGACGGCTTCCTCCAACTCCTCGCGGGAGAGGTCGTCGCCGGTGTCGTCACCCTTGTCGACGAGCTCGTGCCAGTCGACCTTGACCGGGTAGAGCGTCTTGAGCGCGGTCCAGAGCTGCTCGAGATCCCAGTCCTCGACGTAGCCGTTGGCGGTCGCGCCGGTGGTGTAGGCGGTGATCACGTCGGTGATCATGTGCTGCACCTGGTCGTGCAGGTCCTCGCCCTCCAGCACGCGGCGGCGCTCGGCGTAGATCACCTTGCGCTGCTCGTTCATGACCTCGTCGTACTTGAGGATGTTCTTGCGGATCTCGAAGTTCTGTTCCTCGACCTGGGTCTGCGCGGACAGGATCGCCCTTGTCACCATCTTGTGTTCGATGGGAACGTCCTCCGGCACGCGCAACCGGTTCATCACGGACTCGACCATGGCTGCGTTGAACCGGCGCATCAGCTCGTCACCGAGCGAGAGGTAGAACCGGGACTCACCGGAGTCACCCTGCCGGCCGGACCGACCGCGCAGCTGGTTGTCGATGCGCCGCGACTCGTGCCGCTCGGTGCCCAGCACATAGAGGCCGCCGACCTCGCGGACCTCCTCGCCCTCGGCCTTGGACTGCTGGGTCAGCTCCTCGATGAGGCCGTGCCAGGCGGCCTCGTACTCCTCGCTGGTCTCCACCGGGTCGAGGCCGCGCTCGCGCAGTTCGTGGTCGGCGATGATGTCCGGGTTGCCGCCCAACACGATGTCGGTACCGCGACCGGCCATGTTGGTGGACACCGTGACGGCGCCCTTGCGACCGGCCTGCGCCACGATCAGCGCCTCCCGGTCGTGGTGCTTGGCGTTGAGCACCTCGTGCGGAATGCCCTTGCGGACCAGCATCTTGGACAGGCGCTCGGAGCGTTCGACGCTGACCGTGCCGACCAGGACCGGCTGGCCCTTCTCGTGCCGTTCGGCGATGTCCTCGACGACCGCCTCGAACTTGGCCTCTTCGGTCTTGTAGATGAGGTCCGGCTTGTCCTGGCGGATCATCGGCCGGTTGGTCGGAATGCTGACCACGCCGAGCTTGTAGGTCTGGTGCAGCTCGGCCGCCTCGGTCTGGGCGGTACCGGTCATGCCGGCGAGCTTGTCGTAGAGCCGGAAGTAGTTCTGCAGCGTGATCGTGGCCAGCGTCTGGTTCTCGGCCTTGATCTCGACGCCTTCCTTGGCCTCGATCGCCTGGTGCATGCCCTCGTTGTAGCGGCGGCCGGCGAGCACGCGGCCGGTGAACTCGTCGACGATGAAGACCTCGCCGTCGCGGACGATGTAGTCCTTGTCCCTTGCGAAGAGCTCTTTTGCCTTGAGCGCGTTGTTCAGGAAGCCGACCAGCGGCGAGTTCGCGGCCTCGTAGAGGTTGTCGATGCCGAGCTGGTCCTCGATGAACGTCACGCCCTGCTCGGTCACGCCGACGGTGCGCTTGCGCTCGTCCACCTCGTAGTGGACCTCCTTGCGCATCATCGGCGCCATCCGGGCGAACTCGACGTACCAGCGCGAGGACTGGTCGGCAGGGCCCGAGATGATCAGCGGGGTGCGCGCCTCGTCGATGAGGATGGAGTCGACCTCGTCGACGATGGCGTAGTTGTGGCCGCGCTGCACGCAGTCATCCAGTGACCAGGCCATGTTGTCGCGCAGGTAGTCGAAGCCGAACTCGTTGTTCGTGCCGTAGGTGATGTCGGCGTTGTAGGCCTCGCGCCGCTGCGCGGGCGTCATGTCGTTGAGGATGACGCCGACCTTGAGGCCGAGGAAACGGTGCACGCGGCCCATCCACTCCGCGTCACGTTTGGCCAGGTAGTCGTTGGTGGTGACGACGTGCACGCCGTCGCCGGCGAGCGCGTTGAGGTAGGCGGGGAGCACACAGGTCAGGGTCTTGCCCTCACCGGTGCGCATCTCGGCCACGTGACCGAGGTGCAGCGCGGCACCGCCCATCAGCTGCACCTTGTACGGGCGCTGGCCGAGGGTGCGGTGGGCCGCCTCGCGGGCGACCGCGAACGCCTCCGGCAGCAGGTCGTCGAGGTCCGCATCGCCGTCTTCGTAACGCTTGCGGAATTCGTCGGTCTTGGCGCGCAGTTCGGCGTCGGAGAGGTCGACGATCTCCTCTTCGAGGGAGTTGATGTGCTCTGCGATCCTGTCCAGGCGCTTGAGCATCTTGCTCTCGCCTGCGCGGAGCAGTCGATTCAACACCATCCGGCCGACCTCACTAGCTGGTTCGTCACGTGATGCGCCCTTCAGCTGGCGCCCTGCGCCCATCGTAGGCATGCCGGGACGCGCCGTGCACCGGCCCGACCCAGATCGGCCGAACCGGCGAGCACCGCGTCGCCGTCGAGTGGTCAACGCCACGATGACCGCATCAGTTCCGATGAGTTCCTGGCGCTTGTCCGGTCTACCCGAACAGCCGACCCGAAGGAGTGAGCATGAGCAAGGTGATCGCCGACATCTCGATGTCGCTGGACGGATACGTCACCGCACCCGGCGCGGGACCTGAGCACGGTCTCGGCATCGGCGGCGAGGCGATCCACGCGTGGGTGTTGGAGGAGCCCCGCTCCCCCGTCGACGAAGCCATGCTGACGGGCAGCTTCGCCGAGACCGGCGCCGTGGTGCTGGGGCGGCGGCTCTTCGACGTCGTGGACGGCCCTGGGGGCTGGAACGACGACGTCGGCTATGGCTACGACCAGGACCAGTCCGCAGCACCGCCGTTCTTCGTCCTTACCCACGAACCACCGGCGAAGGTGCGGCTCGCGTCCAGGTTCCGGTTCGTGACCGAAGGAGTGGCGGCCGTCATCGAGGCGGCCCTGCTGGCTGCGGGCGACAAGGCCGTCGTGGTGATGGGCGGCGCGAACATCGTCGACCAGTGCCTTGCGGCGGGGCTCGTCGACGAACTCCGCATCCACCTTTCGCCCGTGGTGGTCGGCGGCGGAACGCGGCTGTTCGACCTCGTCGGCCCGACAACGCTGGTCCAGCGGGAGGTCATCGAGTCACCGAGGGCGACGCACATCACCTACGAGGTCGTCAAGGACTGAGCAAGCGTCGGCAAGGTCTCCGCGCGGGGCCCCTCGCTGTGCGAGGAGGGGCACCGCGCGGTTTCGCTGTGTATCGGGGGTCAGAAGGTCAGGACAGTCGGACGAGGCCGTAGTCGAAGCCCTTGCGGCGGTAGACCACGCTGGGCAGACCGTTGTCGGCGTCGGTGAACAGATAGAAGTCGTGTCCGACGAGTTCCATCTCGGAAAGCGCGGATTCCACGCTCATCGGTTCGCTCGAGTTCTTCTTCTCGGCCACGACCCGGCCGGGCTGGTAGTCATCGAGGTCGTCGGTCCAGCGCTGTTCCGGAATTCGCGGTTCGTAGCGGTAGCCATCGGGAGCCTCATCGGTTGCCGCCTCCAGCAACACGGTGGGCGCGAATTCGGGTTGGCGGCCGGTGTCGGCCTGGGGGGCGGTCGGCGTCGCGGCACTGACTGCCTCGCCAACCGAGGCCGGACTGCGCCGGCCGTAGTGCACCCGGCGGCGGTCATGAATCCGCCGCAGTCTGCTCTCCAGCTTGTTCGTCGCGGAGTCAAGGGCTCCGTAGAAGTCTCCTGCACAGGCTGCCGCGCAGACGACCTGGCCGCGGACCTGAGTGGTGATCTCGACACGTTGGCAGTTCTTGTGCTGCCGGCGATTCGGTTCGTGGAAAAGCTCTACGTCGAAACGAACGATCTTCCTGTCGTAACGCTCGAGACGACCCAGTTTCTCCAAGACATGCACCCGGTAATGCTCGGGCACCTCGACGTTACGGCCCTTCACGACGATGTCCATACACGACCTCCCTCGCGGATTGCGAGCTTGCTGGCGATGGCGCCGGAAATAGGAACTGCGCTAACCCGACTCAGCGGACGATCATGACTCGTCGCCGTGGGCTCGCGCCGGCGCCAGGAGCATGGGCTTGTCGCCTCCTTCCCGTTTGCCGGGACGGCTGATAGCGGAGCACGTTAGCCCGCTCCGAGCTTGAACAACAGTCCCCTCGAAGGTGGAAATGAGGTGAATACGGCCGGTGACGCTGCGCGACCGACCTTGAGCTGATCTTGCGACAAATCCGACGCAAGGGTCCAGCTCGACGATCACGACATCGACCCGATCAACGCGGCCACGCTGGGCACACGCCTGCGGGTGCGATGTCCTGCGCCAACCCGCTGACAAGCTCATATCTGATCAACGCGGTCTGCGGCGGCTGGGTTCCCCCGCTGGTCGGGCCGGGGAAAATCGCCGTCGGCGCGGCCGATCCCGATCTTGCGACCTCACGCTTTCGGGTGACAAAAAGTAGTCGCTCACCTGTCCAGGATGTGGGAGATATCGCCGGGCCTGCCGCCACTGAGTGGAAGCCATGACGACCTCGACAATGGCGTTTCCCCGTTGGTTACTGAGTAAACCTTGGTGGAAAAAGTCAGACTCCGGAATCAGACGGCGGCCAATGCCAGAATCACCCTCACCGGCCGACCGGCGCGGTTCAGTTCGCGCGCGCAGGCGGCGGCGGTGGCGCCGGTGGTGACGATGTCGTCGAGCAGGATCACCGGCGCACCGGGCGGCGGCGCGGCCGACGAACGGAACCGCACCCGGCCTGCGAGGTTCGCGGTGCGCGCGGCGCGGTCGAGCCCGACCGAGTCACGCACGCCTGCCGCGAACCGCAGTGCCGGCGCGACACCGGCGGGGCTGCCGCCGCGCGCGAGCGCGTCGGCGGTGGCGCGGGCCAGCCGGAGCAGGTGCGAACCGCCTCGACGCCGCGCGGCCGATGCCCTTGACGGCGCCGGGACCAGCCACCAGGTGCCGTCAACGGCAGGTGCGACGTCGGGATCGGCAGCGGGGATGCGGAGCAGAGTGCTGGCCAGGATCTGGCCGAGCGGCGCGGCCAGATCGCGCCGGTCGCGTTCCTTGAAGGCGAGCAGGACGGTTCTGACCCGGCCGTCGTACTCGGCGACGGCGTAGATCGGGGCCGGGGATTCGGGCCGGTGGATCGGTGTGGGTGGCCCGCCACCGGGATCACAGCCGCCGGGATCGAGGGAGTTGCGACACAACGGGCACAGGGTGGCTCCCCGTGTTTCGCAGCCCGCGCAGCGCAGGGGCAGCAGCAGGTCGACGACGGTGGTCAAGGGCCTTGTCAGGAGCGATGTCGGTGTCATGCGGCCAGGTTGACACCTACGGCCGACAATTCCTGATCTTGCTGGGGAACTTCGGGATCAGCCGGGGTAGAACGGGATTGCGGGGGTGCCTGGGTCGTGCGGGATGGACATGACCTCCCACAGATCCGCGGTGTCCGAGGTCATCCAGATGCCGGCCGAATCGGCGACCAGGACCGGGCGGGCCTGGGCGGCGGTGATGGCCGTCGGCACGGTCAGGTTGGCGGCGTACTTGTTCAGGGACAGGCCGTCGACGGACACCATGAACACCGGCTGGCCCGGTTGGGCGGTGGCGACCGCGAGGTTCGTCTGGTCGAGCCAGTCGACGTCGACCGCTTTGGTGATGTTCTGCGCCTGCAACTGGACGACCTGTTTGATCGCGACCTGATTCTGCTGATCCGGCACGACCGCGCCGACCAGGAGGTGGCCGCCCGCGATCGCGGCGACGCGGGTGCCGTCACGGGACAGGCGCAGGCTGGTGATCTGGCCGTAGGTACTCAGCGCGGTGGCGTCCACGTTGTTGGCGACCCAGTTGCCCTGCTGGGTTTGCAGCACCCGGTCGACGAACTGGCCGTCGGCGACGGTCCACACTTCGTTGCTGGCTTCCGCACCGGGCTGACCGGGGGCCCAGGTCGGGCGGGTGAGGGTGCCGGCCTGGAGTTGAACGGGCGGATCGGACTTGCCGTAGTTGCCGACGCGGAGTTGGGCGCCGTTGGCGCCCTGGCAGACCAGAGCGAGTTCTGAACCGTCTTCGCTCTGCGCGCCGGTGATCACGTCGTAGCTGCCGTCGCCCGCGCCGCCGGCCACCGGGCTGCCGTCCTTGAGTGAGTAGACCTTGCCGTGGGTGGCGAGCAGGCCAGGCTGGCCCGCGTTGGGCGTGGTGGTCGCGTTGTACGAGGGCAGTTCGCCGACCACCCATTCGGGTTGTTCTGGGATGAGTGGGGTGCTCTCGGACTGGATCAGGACCGGGCTGGGGCTGATCTCGTGCAACGACTGCACGATCTGCCCGATGATCAGCTGTTTGGTGTGCGCGGGCTCTTCGGGCAGGCCGTGCAGGTTGACCTGGATGGCGCCGTCGGACTGCTCGGCCGGCACGGTCTTGGTGGTGACGTTGGACGGGATGGCCGAGCGCAGCGCGTTGGCCATGGCGTTGGACGGGCCGGAGAGCAGCTCGTCGATCACCCGCGCGGCCTGGTCGCCGCCGGGGTCGTTGGCGATGTAGCGCAGGTCGGGGACGAGGGCGCCCAGCGGCGGGTCGAAGAAGTAGATGCGCACCGCGCGGTAGTAGGTGGCGAACTCGCTCTGGGTGAGCACGACGCCATCCGGCGGCTGCACGATGCGCCACTCGCCGTTGCGCTGTTTCTGGACGGTGATCGGCATGACCAGCTGGGTGAACTGGGGCTGGAAGGCATTGTCCGGGCCGAGTTGGCCGATGTTGGTCGCGGAGAGGGTGACGATCCGCTCGTTGGCGGGGGTGCCGACCGGGCTCGGCGCGGGCTCGGCGATGACCGGGTTGTCCGCGACGACGGTCAGCGAGGCCGTGTCGTTCCAACTGTTCTTGGCCGAGTCCGCAAGGTACGCGCGGGCGGCGGCGTGCTTGCCGACCGGGTTGCCGCCGTAGCGGACCCAGTCCTGCACGATGTCGGCCGGGGTTGCGCCGGGGGGCGGTTGCGGGACCGCGGCCTGGGCGTTCTGGTCCGCGCCGACGCTGAGCGCCAGCGGCACCGGTTCGGTCTGGGTGGGGATGGTGGCGCAGCCGGCCAGCAGGAGCAGACCGCCGACGAGGGCGGCCAGCAGCGCCTTGGGGTGGCGGGAGCGGTGCGTCATCCTCGGTCCTCGGCGGGGGCGGTCGTCATTGTGCTCAGTCCTCGGTGCGCGCGGCCGGCACGTTCAGGCCTGTTGTCGATCCGTTGCCGGTGTCCTGCCTGTCGGGTTCGGCGGGGAGCCAACCGTCCGGTTGCGGTTCCTCCGGGACCGGTGGCACCGCGTACACCTCGGCGGTCGGTGTCACCAGAGCCGGGACCACGACGCCGGTGCCGCTCGCGGTGAGCGCGATGGTGGGGATCTCGGGCTCGATCGGTGGCTGCTCGACGTCCGACGGGACCAGAGGTAGCGGACTGTCGGTGAGTTCGGTGTTGGGTCGGCGGGGCAGGGTGAGCCGGAATGCCGCGCCCTGGCCGGGTTCGCCCCACGCGTCCAGCCAGCCACCGTGCAGCCGCGCGTCCTCAAGGCTGATCGCGAGGCCGAGGCCGGTGCCGCCGGTGCGGCGGTTGCGGGAGGGGTCGGCGCGCCAGAACCTGTTGAACACCAGATCGTGTTCGCCGTGCCGCAGCCCGACGCCGTAGTCGCGGACGGTGACCGCGACCGCGTCCTCGTCGCCGAGCACGGTGATCCGCACCGGCAGGCCCTCGCCGTGGTCGATGGCGTTGCCGAGCAGGTTGCGCAGGATCCGTTCGACGCGACGGGCGTCGACCTCGGCGGTCGCGTCGGGGGCGCCGGGTTCGGGTACGTGCAGCTCGATCACCGTGGTGGTACCGCCGACGATGCCCTGCACGGACGCGATGGCGCTGCGCGCGATCCCGGTGACGTCGACGAGCTCGGAGGCGAGTTCTTCGACACCGGCGTCGAGTTTGCTGATCTCCAGCAGGTCGCCGAGCAGGGCCTCGAACCGGTCGAGTTCGTCGACGAGCAGTTCGGTCGACCGGGCCAGGCCGGCCGGGAACTGTTCGCGCGAGGCGTGCAGGACGTCCGCGGCCATCCGCACGGTGGTCAGCGGGGTGCGCAGTTCGTGCGAGACGTCCGAGGAGAACCGGCGCTGGAGCTGGCCGAACTCCTCAAGCTGGTGGATCTGGTCCTGGATGCTCTCGGCCATCTGGTTGTAGGACTCGGCCAGCCGCGCCACGTCGTCCTCGCCGATGACCTGCATGCGTTCGTCGAGGTGGCCCTCGGCGAAGCGTTCCGCCACCTCGGCGGCGTGCCGGACCGGCCGGACCACCTGCCTGATCACCAAATAGGTGACGCTGGCCAGCAGCAGCACCAGCACCATGCCGCCGACCACGAGGGTGTCCTGGACGACCGAGATGGTCTGCTGTTCAGCGGTCAGCGGGAACAGCAGGTAGAGCTGGATGGGCTGGCTGGCCACCGTGATCGGCGCGCCGACCACCAGGTAGGTGGTCGCGCCCGCCCTGCCGGGCACCGTGGCGATCTGATATTCGGTGCGTCCACCCGCGACCGCCTGACGCAGCGCGGCTGGAACGTCGCTGAACGGGCCGGACGTGATGATCTGGCCCGGTTGGGGATCGGCCTGTTCGTCGGCGAGCACCGGCACGAAGCCGCCCGCGGCCGAGCTGGCCTCCTGCTGGGTGCCGCTCGCCGAGCTGGTCAGGCTGCTCAGCGCGTTGGCCATCCGCGTCTGCAGGTCGTCGGTGACCGCGCTGACCCCGCGCAGCGCGACCGACGCGGTCTGCAACGCGGTGGTCGTCTGCGACTTGGCCGCGTCGATCTTGGCGGCGAGCAGCCGGTCGGTGATCTCGTTCTGCAGCACCATGCCGAGCACGAAGACCACCGCCGAGGACAGCGCCAGGGTGGACACGACCACCCTGACCTGTAGCGATCGCCGCCACAACACGCCGAACGCGGTCCAGCGCCTGCGAAGCTCGGCCGCGACACGGCCGCCGTGCCGGACCACGAACCGGCCACCCCGGCGGATCAGGTTCACCCGAGCCGTCCACCCGTCCGGGGCCCGATCACGGAGGGCCGGCCTTGTACCCGACCCCGCGCACGGTCAGCACGACCTCGGGGTGTTCCGGGTCGCGCTCGACCTTGGAGCGCAGCCGCTGCACGTGCACGTTGACCAGCCTGGTGTCGGCCGCGTGCCGGTAGCCCCACACCTGTTCGAGCAGGACCTCGCGGGTGAACACCTGGCGCGGCTTGCGCGCCAGTGCCACCAGCAGGTCGAACTCCAGCGGGGTGAGCTGGATGGCGACGCCTTCGCGCAGCACCTCGTGCCCGGGGACGTCGATGGACAGGTCGCCGATGGTCAGCGACTCGGCAGGCTCCGCCTCGGTGCGGCGCAACCGGGCCCGGATCCTG
>DASYBO010000014.1:0-3494 GCA_036500685.1 Pseudonocardiaceae bacterium
CCGACTCGCCGCTGGGCCTGAAGGTCGGCGACCGCGTCGCCACGCTCGTCTCGCTGACCCTGACCCCGCTGCGCATCACCGACGGCCTGCGCGACTGGGACGGCCTCGGCGAACAGGTCCCGTGCCGAGGCACTGCCGTTCTGTTCGGGCGCTCCATCGCTGCCGTCCTCCCGTCCGACCTGCCCGAACCGCTCGCCCTGTCCGTGCTCGACGTGTGCGGCGCGCCCGCGCTCACCGACCGCGTTGTCCGCCGGAAGGCGGCCGAACGCGGGCACGCGCCGTCGGTGTGCGTGCTCGGCGGGGCCGGCAAGTCCGGCTCGCTCTCGCTCGCTGCCGCCCGCCGCGCCGGTGCCGGCCGCCTGGTCGGACTCGTACCGAACGACCGTGAAGCCGAATCGTTGCGGTCAGCCGGCCTTGCCGACGAGATCGTGCTGGCCGACGCCCGTGACCCGGTCGCGCTGGCCGCCGCCATCGGTGCGCAGGTCGACGTGACCGTGGTCTGCGTCGACGTGCCCGGCTGCGAACACGGCGCGATCCTGGCCACCGCCGACGGCGGCACGGTGATCTTCTTCTCGATGGCCACCTCGTTCTCCGCCGCCGCACTCGGCGCCGAAGGCGTTGCCGCCGACGTGGAGATGCTCATCGGCAACGGTTACGTGCCCGGCCATGCCGAGTTCGCCCTGAACCTGCTGCGCGGCGAGCCGGGGGTGCGCGCCCTGTTCGAGGCCCGCGAAGGGCAGACTTCGCACACATGACGCGCACGACACTGCTGCTCGGTGGCCGGATCTACGCGCCGGCCGCGCCGGATGCCACCGCGATGGCGGTCACCGACGGGGTGATCACCTGGATCGGCCAGGACGAACCGGGCAGGGCCATTCATCCGGACGCCGCGATCGTCGATCTCGAAGGGCATTTCGTCACGCCAGCCTTCGTCGACGCGCACGTGCACGCGACCGCAAGCGGCCTGCTGCTCGACGGGCTCGACCTGCGCGGCGCCGGTTCCCTCGCGGATTGCCTGGACCTGGTCGCCGACCAGGTCCGGGCCCAGCCCGGCAGGCTGATCTGGGGCCACGGCTGGGACGAGACGAACTGGCCGGAACACCGCCCGCCGACCCGCGACGAGATCGACGCGGTCTGCGGCGCCTCGCCGGTCTACCTGTCCCGGATCGACGTGCACTCCGCGCTGGTCTCCTCGGCCCTCGTCGACCTCGCGCCCGACGCCGCCAGCGAGCCCGGCTGGTCGGCCCAGGGCCCGTTGACCCGCGACGCCCACCACGACGTGCGCACCGCCGCCCTCGCCGGTCTCGACCCGACCCAGCGTCGCGCCACCCAACTCGGCTTCCTCCGGCACGCAGCGTCCAAAGGCATCGCCGCCGTGCACGAGTGCGCGGGCCCGAACATCTCCGGCCGCACCGACCTCGCCGAACTCCTCGAACTCGTCGCTGACGACACGGTCGACGTCGTCGGCTACTGGGGCGAACTCGGCGCCCCTACGCTCGCCACGCAGGTCGGTGCGGTCGGCCTTGCCGGCGATCTGTTCGTGGACGGCGCGTTCGGCTCCCGCACCGCGGCCCTCACCGCGCCCTACACCGACGACCCGGACAACCTCGGCGCCAGCTACCTCACCGCCGACCAGATCGCCGCGCACCTGATCGGCTGTAGCCAAGCCGGTATCCAGGCCGGCTTCCACGCCATCGGCGACGCGGCGGTCGCGACCATTGTGGACGGTTTCGCGCAGGCCGAGAAAACCCTTGGCCTGCCGACGCTCGCCGCGCGCGGCCACCGCATCGAACACCTCGAAATGGTCTCGGCCGAACAGGCCGAGCAGTTGGCCCGCTGGGGTGTGATCGCCTCGGTGCAGCCGCTGTTCGACGCGACCTGGGGTGGTGACGCCGGCATGTACGTGCAGCGCCTCGGCGCGAAGCGCGCGGCAACGCTGAACCCGTTCGCCACCCTCGCCTCGGCCGGCGTCACGCTCGCGTTCGGCTCGGACGCGCCGGTCACCCCGGTCGAACCGTGGGAGACCGTGCGCGCCGCCGTCGCCCACCAGACCGAGGGCTTCGGGATCTCGGCCCGCGCCGCGTTCACCGCGCACACCAGGGGCGGTTGGCGCGCGGCAGGCGTCAACGACGGCCTCACCGGCACCATCGCGCCCGGCGCCCCGGCCACCTACGCGATCTGGCGGGTGGGGGAGTTGGTCGGCCCGGCCGCCGACACCCGCGTGCAGCGCTGGTCCACCGACCCGCGTTCCGGTGTGCCGCCGCTGCCATCGCTGGGTCCCGAGGACGAGTTGCCGATGTGCCTGCGCACCGTGAAGCGCGGCACCGTGATCTACCAGCACGGCGCGTTCGGTCCCTGATAGGTAGGAGGAGGGTTGGTATGGGTCGGTTGGATCTGGATCCGGCCGTGGTGGCCAGGGCACGGGCCTTGGCCGCGCGGGCCGCTGAGCCGGTGATCGCACTGGCTCGGGCGCACACCACGGTCGCCGTCGAGCGGGCCACGCTGCGGCTGGCCGGCATCACCGGCGCGGACAGCGCGCACCGGGCAGGCGACGTGCCCTGGGTGAACCGGGTCGTGGACACCGTGCGCTCGCACTGCGGCCTCGAACACGGCGCCGCGCTGCCGGTGTTCCACGCGCTGCGCGAACACAATCTCGGCACGCTCACCGAACTCGCTGAGGCGACAGCGGCGGGCCAGATCACCTACACCATCCCGATCGGCGACGATCGCGACCGCGCAGCCGATGCCGCCCACACCGCGATCGCAGGCGGCATCGCCACCATCGACAGCCGCCGCGCCGAACGCGCCGACCTCGTGAAGACACTCGGCGACCCGCCACAGCGGCCGTGGATCTACCTGATCGTGGCCACCGGTGACATCGACGAGGACGTCGTCCAGGCTGCGAATGCCGCTCGGGCCGGGGCGGACGTGATCGCGGTGATCCGCTCGACCGGACAGTCCCTTTTGGACTACGTGCCGGAGGGTGCCACCCACCACGGCTTCGCCGGCACCTACGCCACCCAGGAGAACTTCCGCATCATGCGGGCGGCACTGGACGAGGTGTCGGCCGAACTCGGCCGCTACATCCGGCTCACCAACTACGCCTCCGGCCTGTGCATGCCGGAGATCGCGGTGCTGGGCGGACTGCAGCGGCTGGACATGATGCTCAACGACTCCATGTACGGCATCCTGTTCCGCGACATCAACCCGATCCGCACATTCGTCGACCAGCGTTTTTCCCGCCAGGTGCACGCCCGCGCCGGCATCATCATCAACACCGGCGAGGACAACTACCTCACCACCGCCGACGCGGTCGAGGCCGCGCACACGGTCACCGTGTCGCAGCTGCTCAACGAGCGCTTCGCGCACGAGGCAGGCCTGCCCGACGAACTGCTCGGCCTCGGCCACGCGTTCGAGATCAACCCGGACGTGCCCGACTCGTTCCGGCTCGAACTCGCGCACGCCCTGCTGGCCCGCGAACTGTTCCCGGACGC
>DASYBO010000015.1:0-3290 GCA_036500685.1 Pseudonocardiaceae bacterium
GGCTGGCCCTCGCTGGTCAGGTAGTCGCCGAGGAAGATCGAGTTGACCACGTGCAGCGCCAACGGCTGCAGGCCGCGCAGGTGAATCTCGCGCCCGCCGGCCAACCGCACCTCGACGTCCGGGAACAGGAACCGGAACATGGCCAGGATCCGCAGGCAGCGGTGCGGCGTCAGGTCCCACCGGCCGCCCAATGGCGTGCCCTCGAACGGGATCAGGAAGTTCACCGGCACCGAATCCGGGTCCAGTTCGCGCAGGGCCAGCGCCACGCCGACGACGTCGTCATCGGTCTCCCCCATGCCGAAGATCGCGCCGGAACACGGGGAAAGGCCGGCCTGCTTGGCGTCGTTGACCGTGCCGACCCGGTCGTCGAACGTGTGCGTCGTGCAGATCTCCGCGTAGTTCTCCGCACTGGTGTTCAGGTTGTGGTTGTAGGCGTCCGCGCCCGCCTCGCGCAGCCGCTCCGCCTGGCCCGGCTTGAGCAATCCGAGGCAGACACACACTTCGACGTGCGGCGCGGCGTCCTTGATCGCGCCCACAGTGTCCGACACCCGATCGATGTCCCGATCCGCGGGCCCGCGTCCGCTCGCCACCAGACATACCCGCTTCGCGCCCGCCGCGATGGCCCGATTCGCGTTGTCCACGGCCTCGTCCGCGCTGATCCACGAGTACTTCATGATCTCCGCGGTCGAGCCGAGCCGCTGCGAACAGTAGAAGCAGTCCTCAGGACACAAGCCGCTCTTCATGTTGACCAGGAAGTTCAGCTTGACCCGCCGCTCGAAGAACCGCCGCCGCACCCGCGACGCCGCCGCGACGACGTCGAGAATGTCGGCGTCATCGGTGGCCAGCACACCGAGCAGTTCGTCGCGGGTGGGTTGTTCGCGCCGCAGGGCCTTCGCCGTGACCGAGGTGAGCAGGTCATCGAGTGCGGTCTGTGTCATACCGGGCATCTTGGAGAGCTTCCTTCCCTCGATCAAGCCGCCGACCACGCTCATCATCTCCGCCCGACCTCGCGGCGCGCTTGATTCCGCCGCCCGGTAAGCTCAGCAAAGCGTGGTCGCCCCCTCGGCGGTCCGGCCCCTGTAGCCCAATCGGCAGAGGCAGCGGACTCAAAATCCGTCCAGTGTCAGTTCGAGTCTGACCAGGGGCACTGGCTCTCACCAGCCAGAACAACTGAAGATAGATCAACTTAGTTGATCAATGGGTGCGGCCTTGGGTGCGACTACACTCAGGGCCATGCCTGCTGCGCGCGCATCAGGATCTCCTGATCAGGCAGGCCGACGCACTCACGCCGGACAACCCGTTCGATGTGCACTCGGTGCACAGCAGCCACGCAGGCTTCGGACACCTCGAACATGCGGCCGAAGTCGCCGCTCTCCTCGACAAATCCCTACCGGGATAGGACGCCACAGGGTGTGACTTGTGTGC
The DNA here is from genome assembly GCA_036500685.1 of Pseudonocardiaceae bacterium. GTDB lineage: Bacteria > Actinomycetota > Actinomycetes > Mycobacteriales > Pseudonocardiaceae > CAJCJE01. The sequence continues at coordinate 1,426 of DASYBO010000015.1, forward strand.
GGGGGAGCAATTGCTGCGAGAACTGCACGCTGTCACTGGGCAGGGCGCGAGCTATGACGAGCTGAGCGAGGCGATCTCGCGAGCTGGAGGTCGCCTAGTAGATCGACCCGAGGACTCCCAAGACGACGCCGCACTGTGATTGGGCCAGAACCGGAAGCAAACCAACTTGCCGAAATCACCGGGGACCCCTCCCGGGTCCGGCTCTTATCGTCGGGGCATGTCGGAACGGGAATTGGGTCGGCGGGACTCCTACGTGGCCTGTCAAGGGCCGACGTGGCAGACGACGAGTTGGGGTGTGGGCTGCGCGGTCGTCGGCGGGCTGGTCATCGGCTTCGGCAGCGGCGCTGGGGCCGTGGCCGCCGCCGTGGTGATCTGGCTGCTCGGCGCGCTGATCGCGGGCATGCCGGTGGTGCAGCGGGGACGGGTCGCGGTGAGCGTGGACACCCGCGGGATCGAGCTGGGCATGGGCCGGGACGTATTCCTGGCCTGGCCCCAGGTGATCGCGATCGTTGAGCTGCGATCGGGCCGCAACCGCTGGCTCGGTGTGCAACCCGTGCCGGGTGTCGAGATACCCGGCCGTCCCGGCCGGGCGACCCGGGCGGTCAACCGGATGTTCACCGCCTCCGATGTCCCGGCCGAGGCCGTCGATTTCAGCATTCCGATCCAAGGGTGGAAACTCGACCGTGCCGCACTGGCTGCTGCCGTTCAGACCCACGCCCCGCGTGTCGAGCTGCGGCTAGGATGATCAGCGCTGCGGGTGGGGACTCGGCTGTGAGTTTGGTTTCGGTTCTGGTTCTGGCCCAATCTCAGTGATAGATCATCGGCGGACGGAGCTGGCTCTCCGATCTATGCCTGCCATCCATGCTGGCCGATCGGCTGCGCCTTCCTGGGTGTGACCGTGACCGTCACGTTATGCCGCACTCATCAGGATGTTGTGGCAAGCAAAGCTGATGTACGGAGCTGTCAACAAAACCTGAAGGCTCCCGCCAACTATGCCCGGGGGAACTCGCCGAGAACGCCGAGGGAGAGCGCCGTTGCGAGCGAACGTGCGGAACGCGCTGCCATTGCGGACAGTCGTGGGCCAGGTTGCGCCGAAGCGTGTTCAGTGATCGCCCACGCAACGGAACCGAGTGTGGCAAACCGATTTCAGCGAGTTCGAGACGACCGGTGGCGGGATCTGCCGTATCTGCGCCGTGATCGACTACGTCGCCCGCGGCGCCGACGCGCTGTCCTCCCTGATGCGGCGGTCGAGGAGGCCGAGCGCGTCCTGAGGCTGGAGGACTTGCGGGCCGACCGCGAGCAGGCCGAGGTCGTCGGGCCGACCGGGGAGGTGATCGGCATGTCGCCGGTGCCGATCGCGGTGGTCTCCGACAACGGTCCGTGCTTCCGTGATGAGGTGTTCAAGACCGCGTTCGTCGGGGCGGATCATCCATCGGGCCGTCCTTGTCCAGCACACCAATGTCGAACTTCCGCGGCGCGAGTGCGTGATTGATGGTTGTCTACCGTCCAGCCAGCTCAGCAACGACCGGCGCGAGGGCACCGGCGACGTCAGCACCGAACACGAAGTAGGAGAAACCGATCTCCTCGCGTCGCCGTTGGATCTCCTCGGCAGCGGCAGAGGGATCACTGGGCAGGAACAACAGCGAGTCCGCGGCTCGGACGGCGGTGGGGTCGGTGTCGGGTCCGGCCATGAATGCGGCGACCGAGTCGCCGATCACAGGTACATGCAACGCCAGTTCCGCACCGCGACGGTTGTCGAAGCGCTGTACCCGTTGCATCGTCGCGGCCCGCGTCTCGATCTGGGGCATCACGAAGGTCACCGTGTCGGCGAGTTCAGCGGCGAGCGCTTGTGCCTTCGGGCCGCC
>DASYBO010000016.1:0-7287 GCA_036500685.1 Pseudonocardiaceae bacterium
GTCGCGATCATCCTGCTCACGTAGGACCAAGCCTCAGCACGGCCAGCGCGGTGGGTCCAGCGCCATGTTCTTGCGCATCGACGAGAAGCCCATCGCGTTGGCCTGTGCGCAGAACTGGTCGTTGCTCTGCTGGTACTCCACCTCGAAGACCGCCTTGCCGGCCTTGATGAACGGCAGCAGCTGGTCGCATTCGGAGTATTGGAAGCACTGCTCGTCGATGGCGAAGTCGAAAACGCCCACGAGTTGCGGCACCTGGCCGAGGTCGTTCTTGAGCCCGATGGACAGGCCGAGGTCGTGCGCGAGGCCGGCCAGCATCACGTCGTAGCGCAACTGGTCGGTCGCGGTGATCGAGAATCCGGTCTGAGCGGTGTAGGAGTCCACCAGGTCCGCCTCGACGCCGTCGAACCCCTTGGTCCGGCAGGTGGCGAACCGCGCGGCCATCAGCGGTCGCAGCACAGTGATCTGCCTGATGTCGAGCCACTGCTCGCCCGCCCAACCGTCGGCGCTGCCGAGAATGGTGCTGGGAAACGAGTTCTTGTCCGGTCGGAAATTCTCCCACGCGCCCGCGTTCACGTAGCAGATCACCTTGCGGCCCTTGGCATGCAGCGCGGCCACCGTCGCCGCGTCGGTGTAGGTGCTGTCCACGTCGTACACGGGCACGTTCACGCTGGTGTCGACCGGATTGGTCAGCTGCCACTGCCACGGCGTGCCGGGTTTCGGGATCCACCTCACCTGTTGTTGTTGCGGAGTGGGCGCGATGGCCGTTGTCGGCGGGGCGGCCGGGGTGGTCGACGGCGGTGGCGGTGGGGTCGCGGTCGGCGCCCGCGGGACGGTGGTCGTCGTCGTTTCCGTTGGCCGGACCGGAGGTTGGGCGGCGGGACGGCTCGCGCAGCCCGCGACGACAAGGGCGAGCGCGATACCGATCAGCGGAAGCCGACGGCTCATCCGCGCCGGCCCGTTGCGCTCGGCGCGCGCGGGAAGTCGACCGGCAGCCCGGACCACGGGTTCGGCGGGGTGCGTTCGGTGCGGTAGAGCGAACCCACGTTGCGCTCGGCCGTCAACGCCTCGATCGGGCCCGCGACCTGGGGCGGGCATTCGTAGAGCAGGTGGAAGAAGCAGTCGGCCGGATGGTCGTGCACCCAGCGCGGCACGTCGAGATCGAGGAACGCGGGCAGCGCGCCCTCGAACGTGCCGAGCAGGTCAGCGTGCTCGGCGAACTCCGGCGCCGGGTGCGTGCCGTGGTTGAACGCGATCAGGTCCGCGCCGAACGCGCGGCACTGCGCGGCGAGCATGCCGTACTGGCGCACGTACTCGACGCCGCTCGCGGCGCGGTCCAGGAACACGTTGCGCACCCCGTACCACTCCCAGTACCGGTGCAGTTCGGCCAGTATCTGCTCGCCCGGCCTGCGGCCGTAGTCGCTGTCGATGTATCCGGCGACCGGCGCGCCGCCGGCCTGCACCTCCCGGACCACGTCCACGAAGGCGTGGTCCGGGAAGTCGCCGGTGCCGTTGGCCACGTTGAGTACGACGAGTCGCACTTCGCTCGCTGTCGCGGCCAGCCGCGCCCAGTCCGCCGCGGCCAGCGCGGGGTGGAAGTACGCCGGCACCACCGGATGGTGAATCATCGTGTTGACCGCCAGAGGTCGACGAGCGAGTCGAGGAGTTCGACCCGAGGTTTCCAGCCGAGCGAGGTACTGATCGCGGTGATGTCGGCCTGTTGCCAGGCCACCGAGGAGGACCGGCTCGATCCGGCCGAGGATTCCAACACCGTACCGCCGAATCCCGCGATGTCCACCAGTTCGTCCACAATGGACCTGATACGAGTCCCGACGCCGCCGGCCAGGTTGAGGATGCCGCGATCGAGGCTGGGCGCGTTGACCGAGGCCAGCACGGCTTCCGCGATGTCTCGCACATCGACGAAATCCCGCACCGAATCCAGCGGGCCCAACCTGATGTCGTCGTTCTCCTCGGCCGCCCGACGCAGTTCGCGGACAACGCGACCGGGAAAACTACCGGCGGGCGCGTTCGGGCCGATCGGGTTGAACACCCGCAGTACCAGGGTGTCCAGGCCGGCCTCCCGCCCGAGCAAGACCAACTGGGTGCCGGCGAGTTTGCTGTGCCCGTAGGGCCCGACCGGCTCGCCAACCACGTCCTCGGTGACCGGTACGCCGATCTCGGTGATCCCGTATTCGGCAGCCGAACCGAGGTGGATCAGCCGCGTGCCAGGCCGCAGCTCGGCAAGGGCCGAGACCAGGTTGGCCGGACCGGTGACGTTGGACCGAGTCAGTTCGGCCTCGTCACCGCCGACCGCGCCTGCGCAGTTCACCACGACGTCCGGCGACTCGTCGGTGAGGACCGTCTCCAGTCGCGCGACATCCGCATCGCCGATGTCCAACCGGATGTCCAGCCCGCCCGCTGGTGCGGACCGGGAGGCGGTCCGCACCAACAGATCCGGTTGAGTACGCAACAGGTCGAGCACGTTCCGGCCGAGATAGCCGCCGGCCCCGATCACCAGTACTCGACGCATCGCGGTGCTACGCCCCTTTCAGGAGGTGCCCGCGAATGCCGTCGAACTCCGCGTTGGCCTTGTCGTAGTCATCCGGCCGGCCGATGTCCAGCCAGTAGCCGCTGAAGTCGTACTCCTGCGGCGAGCTGTCGCCGGCCAGCAGGTCGAGCACGAGTTCGTCGAAACCGAGCGGGATGCCGACCGGGTACGGAGCCAGCGTGGCCTTGCTCATCCCGTACACGCCCATGCTGACCCGGTAGTCCAGCGTCGGCTTCTCGGTGAACTCGATGATCTTGCCCTGATACGTGTTGAGCACGCCGAAATCGATCTTCACATGCCGTTTGTAGGTGGCCACCGTCAAGGGTGTGCCGCTGGTCACGTGGTTGGTCAGCAGTTCGGCGTAGTCAAGGTCGGTGAGCACGTCGCCGTTCATCACGACGAAGTAGTCGGGCAGCTTGTCGAGGATCTGCAGCACCGGCCCGATCGTGCCGAGCGGCTCCTCCTCCGTGGTGTAGTCGATGGTCATGCCCCAACGGCTGCCGTCCCCGACGTAGGAACGGATCAGGTCGCCGAGGTAACCGATGGCCAGCGTGACGCCGTCGAACCCGTGCTGGGCGAGTTGGCGCAGCACGATGTCCAGGATCGAGAACTCGTCGCCGATCGGCACGAGTGGCTTGGGAAGTCTGGTCGTGTAGGGGCGAAGGCGAACGCCTTTGCCGCCGGCCAGGATCACCGCGTGCATGGCTTCTCCTTACTGGTTGTAGATGCCTGGTTTGTACCGGGCCAGGTTGGCCGGCTCGCGGAACCATTCGATGGTCCGTTCGAGCCCGTCGTCCCTGGTGTGCATCGGCTGCCATCCGGTGCGTTCGCGGAGCTTGTCCGCGTCCGCGATGAGCCGCTGCACTTCGGAATTCTTCGGTCGGATGCGTTGCGCGTCCTCGGTGACGTCGACATCGCGGTCCATCAATCTGCTGATGTCGTTGGCGACCTGGCCGATGGACACCTCCTCGCCGGTGCCGGCGTTGAACAGTTCGCCGACGACGGAGGAGGCTGGTGCGGTGCCAACTGTGACGAATGCCGCCGCGGTGTCCTTGACGTAGAGGAAATCGCGGGTCGGGTCGAGCGCGCCGAGCTTGATCTCGCTCGCTCCTGCGGCAATTTGACTGATCACGGTGGGGATGACCGCGCGCGCGGACTGGCGCGGTCCGAAGGTGTTGAACGGACGGAGTGTCACCGCGGGCACTCCGAAGCTGAGGTGGTAGCTCTCGACGAGCTTGTCCGCGGCCAGTTTCGACGCGGCGTAGGGCGATTGGGCCTGGAGCGGATGGGTTTCCGCGATCGGCACGGTTCGGGCGGTGCCGTAGGTCTCCGAAGTGGACGTATGGATCAGGCGGGGAGTCTCGCGGGCGCGGACCGCGTCCAGGATGTTCAACGTGCCGATCACGTTGGTGTCCACATAGGAACGTGGTGCGCGGTAGGAGTACGGGATGGCGATCAATGCCGCGAGGTGGTACACGGCCTCGGCATCATCGACCAGTTCGGCGGCCGAGTTCTGGTCGCGCACGTCACCGAGCACGACGTCGACCGACGCCATGACCTCGGCCGGCAGCGTGTCCAGCCAGCCCCACGAGCCGAACGAGTTGTACAACACCAACGCCCTGACCCGGTGGCCGCGCGCGACGAGCGCCTCCACCAGGTGGGAGCCGATGAACCCCTCGGCTCCGGTCACCGCGACAACCCCGGCCATTTTCGTTCCTCTCGTGATCATTGACTGTGCTTGCTTGCTTTTCCGAGCACGACGCCGCTGTGCGCGAGCAACGCGGCCAGCAGGCCAACGGCGCAGACCAACTGGATGCGCATGGCGATCGCCTGCGGATCGGCAAGCGCCACCAGGAATTCCGCGCCGAGCGCGAGCGCGCACCAGACGAGTACACCGGTGGTGCCGGCGCAGGTCTGGGTGAGCAGGGCCAGGAACAGTGCGCCGCCGAGCGCGACATAGCCCGCGTAGTCCGGCAGATCACTCCACTGTGGACTCTGACCGGCCACCGCCGCGACGCCGATCACCGCGGCCATCAACACGGTGGCCATGCCAAGGTATTCGCCGAGCGCCCTGGACAGCACGAGCCGGGAGTGGCCCGCGAACTCGCCGAGCCGTTTCGTTCGTTGCAGCAGTTCGAAGATCCGGCCCCGATAACGGTAGAGCTGGAGTTCGGCCGCGCCCATGGACAGCGACAGCGGCAGCGTGCCGAGCAGCGTCGTCGTGTCCGCGCCCCGGATACCGGGGAACAGTCGCGGCGCGATCAGCGGGAAGACCAGTAGCCCGATGACCAGCAGCCCGAACATGGCGTACGGGCTCGCGGCCCGCAGTTCGCCCGCCCGCACCAGCCTGCGATTCGGTTTCGGCCGAGGCCAGCTCGTCTTCCACACCGCGAGTCCGACGGCCAGCAGCAGGGTCGCGCCGAGCGAGAGCCAGGCCACGAGATGCAACTGCTCCGGTCGACCGGCCAGCAGGTACACCGCGGACACCAGCACCCCCGGCGCCAACGCGACACACAGCCACCGTTCCGCCCCCGCGACGAGCAGCACGGTCGCGGCGAGCAGATAGGCACCCTGGCCTGCCGCGAAGGCGCGGATCGCGGTGGGTTCCCCGGTCAACTCGGCGGTCAACACCACCGCCGCGACCAGTACCAGACCGAAAACGCCGAGTCCGGCCCGTAGCAGCCAGCGCGAACCGTCCAGATCGCGCCTGCTGCGCCGGGAATGCCCGAGGTAGGAAAGGCCTTGGCTGGCCGGCCAGGACACCAGCATCGAGATGACCAGGAGCAGCAGCGCGCCCCGGTCCACCATCAGCGACGACGCCACCGGATAGCACAGCGCTGGCAAGGCGAACAGCGCGCCGTGCAGTACATGCTTGCCGATGGTGGTGCGCCACGGGTTCGGTGCCGCGGTCGGTTCGGCCGGCTGCCGCCTTGTCGCGCGGAACAGTTCCTCGGCCAACGCGAAAACGTCCGGGACGCCGTAACTCACTCGCGTCGCCTGATCGGAAAGTCCGTCCATCTCAAGGCCCGCCGCGATCTCCAGCGGGTCGACCGCGTTGGCGCATAACGGCCCGAAGCGCTGCGCCAACTCGGCGAAGGGTTCGGCCAGGGTGAGCGCGCCCGTCCACTGTGTACTCGTGTACGCGGTGGCCTCGTCCCTGGCCCTCGGTCTTTCCGGCTCGTTCAACTCGCCGGAGATCCGCTCGATCTCCGGCACCAACCCTGCGCCCATACCTAGCTCGCCCCCGAACGTAGTGCCTGTTCGTCCCCAGCCGACATCGGTTGTGCACCGAGACCCCGGTACAGCTCGTCGAACGTGCCGACGGCTCGGTCGACCGTGAAGTACTCCAGCACCCTCGCGCGTCCGGCCGCCCCCAGCCGAGCACGCAGGTCGTCGTCTGCGAGCAGTTTCAGGCATGCCTCGGCCATCGCGGTCGGGTCCCGTGGCGGCACCACGATCCCGGTTTCGGCCACTGCCTCCGACACCCCGCCGACGTCGGTGGCGACACACGGGCGCCCGCAGGTCATCGCCTCGATGACCGTGTACGGGAACCCCTCGGAAATGCTGGACAACACCACGACGTGGCCGGCCGCGTAGGCGTCGCGGATCTCCGCGACCCGGCCCTCGAAGCTGGTCACGTCGCCGATGCCGAGTTCGGCGGCGAGTTCCTGGCAGCGTTCCAGGTACGGTTTGCCGCCCGCAGGCGTGCCGCCGAACATGCGCAACCGGGCCTGCGGCATCTCCTTGTGCACGATGGCGAAGGCCTGTAGCAGCGTCTCGATGTCCTTGATCGGGTCGATCCGCCCGGCCCAACTCACGGTCGGTATCTCGGGTTCGGCTTCGACCTGCGGAAAGTCAGCAGGCTCAACGCCGTTGTAGACGGTGCGGATGATCTCGTGGCGCGCGCCGAGGCGTTCTTCCCAGCGGGCGTTGTACATGTTTCCCGGGGCGATCATGCCGGACTCGGTGTAGCCGAGGACGCACACCCGGCGGAAGAACGCGAGCTGTAAGGCCTTGATCGACCAGCGATACGGGTTACCTCGATAGCCAAGGTACCGTTCGCGCAGGTAGACCCCGTGCTCGGTGAGCAGGATCGGGCTGCCGTAGAGCCATTTCGCGGCCAACGCGGGCAGTACCGCGAGACCGTTGGCGACACAGTGCGAAGCGCTGACCTCCACCGGCGGTGTGGCCAGCGGGCGTAACGCGTGTTCCAGCAGTTGTAAGCCGAGCATCGCGTCGTGCACCGAAGGTGCGGTCAGCTCGTCGTCGGACTCGGCGACCTGGCGGTGCCAGGCTTCGGTCAACGCGTGCAACGCGTCCTCACCGCGCATCGCCGCGGTCAGGTCCTCCTCAAGTGCGAACTCGAACATCGCCCGCAGTACGGGCGGGAACCGGGTCTGTCCGAGCGGGGAGGGATCCATCAGCACGTCGAGGAACTGGGTGATGAGCGGTCGGAACCGGCGCGCCGCGGTGCGGCCGAACCGGGGACCGCCGGGCGGCTGGCCCCACAGCGGGATCGCGGTGACCGATCGGACGTTCTTGGGCAGCGGCCAGGCAAGTCCCTCATCGCCGGTGCCCACGAGGGCGACCAGTTGAAACGAGTAGTCCGCCATACCTCGGACCAATTGGTCGCACCACACACTGACTCCGCCATGGCTGTGCGGATAGGTGCCCTCGGTCATCAGCGCGACGTCCATGGTCATGAGCCGGACGCCAGTTCAATAATGACGCGGCCGTCCAAT
>DASYBO010000017.1:0-2567 GCA_036500685.1 Pseudonocardiaceae bacterium
ATGACCGAGCGGATCTGGGCCGGGATCTTGGGCTCGATGTTGTGGCACTGGTCGAGCATGAACGCGACCCCGCCGGCCGCCCCCAGCGCGTCCGCCTTGACCACCTCGTGCAGGATGCGGAAGAGCTGGAACGGGTCGGCCGCGCCGACCATCAGGTCGTCGTCGGCGTAGAAGCGGGAATTGAAGTCGAAGCCGCCGAGCTTTTTCGCCTTCAGCAGCAGCGCCACGATGAACTCGATGTTGACCCCGGGCGCGTGGTGGCCGGTGTCCACCACCACCTGCGCCCGGTCGCCCAGGGCCTGGCAGTGCAGCAGGCTGGTGCCCCAGTCGGGGACGTCGGTGGTGTAGAACGACGGCTCGAACAGCTTGTACTCGAGCAGCATCCGCTGGTTGTCGCCTAGTCTTGCGTAGACCGCTTGGAGGGCCTCGGCCAGGCGGTCCTGGCGGGCCGAGATGTCGTCCTGGCCGGGATAGTTGGTGCCGTCGGCGAACCAGAGCTTGAGATCCCTCGAGCCGGTCGCGTCCATGATGTCGACGCACTCGATCAGGTGCTGCAGGGCCTTCTGGCGGACCCTGGGGTCGGGGTTGCAGATCGAGCCGAGCTTGTAGTCGTCATCCTGGAAGACGTTGGCGTTGACCGTGCCGATGCGGATGCCGTTGCGCTTGGCGTGCGCCGCCAGCGCCTCGTAGTCGTCGACCTTGTCCCACGGGATGTGCACGGCCATGCTGGGGGCGACGCCGGTGTGCTTGTGCACCTGGGCGGCGTCGTCGGCCTTCTCATAGGGGGTGCGCGGCACCCCGGGCTGGGCGAACACCTTGAACCGGGTTCCGCTGTTCCCGAACGCCCAGGACGGCAGCTCGATCTGGTGCTGCCGCAGGGCGTCCTTGACTGCCTTCTGGTCAACCATTACAGATCCTCGTTTCTCGCTGGGACTGCCACTTCGGCGAGTTCAACCCCCAGCAATTCGGCCGTCGCGCGAAGCTCGGGCAGCAGGTTGCCGGTACCGAGCGCCCAGTGATGCGAGATCCCGGTCGCGCTCCACGCGTCCGTCCACTCGCCTGGGTCACAGCCGAAAGCCACCCGTGAGGTGGTGTTGCCGATCTTGAGCAACGGTCCGGCGACAACGGTGCCGGCCGAGGCGACGAAGCGGTAGGTGCCATCGCGCCGCTGCGCGATGCCGAACGTGGTGACCGGCCCGTGCTTCACGTCGAACTCGACCGACACTCCCCAGCCGCGCTTGCCGTGGTACACGCCGAGGCCTCTGAGCATGGGCTTGCGGTCGCTGATAGCCAGGTGCGCCGGGCCGTCGTGGCCCATTTCCACCACGCCGTCGCGGAAGTTCAGCGCCTGGAGCTCGGTGAAGGATCCGCCGCCGCCGAGCCGGTCGGTGATCAGCATCGCCAGCGACGTCCGCAGCTCGTACTCGCCGGCCGCCGGGATGCCGCGCGCGGTGAGCAGCGACGCGCCGAGGATCATCCCCGCGCCGAGCCGTTCGTGCTGCTCGCCTTCCAAGCCGCGGTGATAGTAGGCAAGGCTGTCCAGGCCGAAATCCTGGGTCAGCGAGTCCAGGCCGACCGAGACCCTGGCGGCCCATCTCAGGTCTTCTTCCTTCACCGACTCGTCGACGGTGAAGACGCTCCTCGCCATCGCGACGCGCTCGGCTTCCTGTTCCTCCGTCACGGCCGCTACCCGGACCCGGAGGTCATCGAACTCAAGAACCTCGACGTGACCGCCGAAGTTGGCGGTCACCTGGGTGAGGTCGGTCGATACGTCCAGCATCCCGGGGTACAGGTGCCCCATCAGCCCATGCCGGCCGTACCTGAGACCGGCCCGAACTCCGGCCGCCTTGATCCATCTCGTGATCTTCTGCCAGGCACGCTCGTCGTCCAGGTACCCGGAAACGGAGCGGAACGGCACCCCGCATCGGTTGAACGCGTTGGCCATCTCCGGCAGCGGGCACGCGCCGCAGTACGCCAGCCACTGCCCGGTGTCGAACGTATCGTGATCCATCGCCTCGGTCGGCTGCAGGTTGATCAGCAGCACGGGCGCGCCTGCCCGCTGCGCGACCGGCACCAGCATCGAGGCGGTCATGTAGGTGGTGAGAAAGCAGACGATCACGTCGCATCCCGCGGTGCGCAGCAGCTCGGCGGCCTTCGCGCCGTCGGTGGCGTCGGAGATGAACCCGGCGTCGACTAGGTCGCAGTCCATCGCGCGGATCCGCATCGACACGCGTTCCGCGGACCGCTCCAGCTGCGGCAGCAGGTCGGGGAACTGCGGCCAGTAGGCGCCGAGGCCGCCGGCGACGAGGCCGACCTTGGTGCGTCTCATAGATCCTCCCCAATGGTGTCTGGAGCACTGCTGTCGGGAGCATTGCGGTCCGGTTCGTGCGGGCTGTCCAGGCTGGCGAGCTGGTCATCGAGGTTGAAGATCTCGTCAAGCAGCAGGAAGCTCTCGTCCGGTGGGCGGCCGTCGTCAGCGGGGCGGCCATCGAGAGGGGTGAAGTACCGGCTCATATCCGCCTGCCAGCGCGCGTTCACCTCGGTCGCCGCCATCGCCCGCTGTGCTT
>DASYBO010000018.1:0-25328 GCA_036500685.1 Pseudonocardiaceae bacterium
CTCGCGCGATGACCTCAGCCCCGAGCAACGCCGCTACGCCCGCGACGGCGAGGCCGTGGACCTGGCCCAACTGGTCAAGGACGTGACCGCCGATGTCCTGATCGGACTGTCCACTGTGGGCGGCGCGTTCACCGAGGAGATCGTGCGCGAGCTGGCAGGCAAGGTGGACCGGCCGGTGATCTTCCCGCTGTCCAACCCGACATCGCACTCCGAGGCCGACCCCGCCGACCTGGCCGCCTGGACCGATGGCCGGGCGCTGATCGCGACCGGTTCGCCCTACCCGCCGTTGACCGTGGACGGCAGGGAGGTCCCGGTCGCGCAGTCCAACAACGTCTACATCTTCCCGGCCATGGGCCTCGCGGTCACCGGGTCGAAAGCCCGCAGGGTCACCGACAACATGCTGGTAGCCGCGGCCAAGGCGCTCGGCGTCGCCTCCGCGCGGGCCGCCGCGTCGGGCACGCTGCTGCCACCGATCGGCACCATGCGCACGGTCGCCTACCAGGTCGCGCTGGCCGCCGCGCAGGCCGCCGTCGACGATGGCGTCGCCCCCGAGGCGAGCGAGGACGAACTGCGCGCGGCCCTGCACGCCTGCCAGTGGCGGCCCGCATATCCCGACCGGACCCAGTAGGTTCTGCCCTCGTGGATCTCGATGCGGTCGCCACTTTCGTCTCGGTCGTCGAGACCAGCCAGTTCCAGGCCGCCGCCGACGATCTGGGCATCACCCAGCAGGCCGCCTCGAAGCGGGTGGCCGCGCTGGAACGGGAACTCGGCGTCACGCTGTTCACCCGCACCCCGAAGGGCGTCCGGCTGACCGTCGACGGTCAGGCGCTGCTGCCGCATGCCCGCGAACTGCTCCGCGCCGCCGAACGCGCGCGGGCGGCCGTGGCTCCGGGGCGCAGGGCGTTGCGGATCGACGTCGTCAACCGCAGGACCGCGCCGTCGAACCTGCTGCACGCCTTCTACCGGGAGAACCCGGACATCGACCTCGACGTCGTCACCCTGACCGGCGATGCCACCTCCGCGCTGGCCGAGGTCGGTGCCGGCACCGTCGACGCCACCTTCCGATCGCTGCGCGACTCGGCCATCACCATCCCGAATGGACTCCGGTCGGCTCGCGTCATCGACGACCGACACCAACTCCTCGTCGGCCCACGGCATCCGCTGGCCAAGGCGAAGGCCGTGACGCCGGCCGAACTCGTCGGGCACCCGATCTGGATGCCCGGCATGACCGACGCCGAACCGCTTGGCTACTACGACGATCTGGCCAAGGCGTTCGGCCTCACCATCGACACGATCGGACCGAGCTTCGGCATCGAAGCCCTGCTGGCCGAGATCTCGGACTCGGCCCGCCTGGCCACCATCGTCGGCGAAGGATCCCGCTACCTCTGGCTGGAAAGCTACGACCTGTGTCGAATCCCCGTCGTCAACCCGGTCCCGGTCTATCCGCTCTCGGTGATCTGGCGAGCCGACAACCCGCACCCGGTGCTCGCGAACTTCCTCGACTACCTCCGGTCCCGGTACCGGACGAGCGCGGGCGAGGACGTCTGGGTCCCGGACTGGGCTCCCTAGACCGGCTGCTTGGCCCGCCTGCCGAGCCTGCTGAACCGGATTGCGCCGTCGTCGACCCGGCCCAGTCGCATGCCGAGCACGTCCAGCCAGTAGTTCTGGCGCATCTGCCACGGCTGCGCCCGACCCTGGGTGGGCAACTGGGCTGCGGCGCGCTTCACGTAGCCCGAGGCCAGGTTGATGATCGGGCGGCCGTCCGCGTCGCCCTGGCCGGCCGGCAGTTCGGGGACCGCGATCGCGTAATGGTGCGCCCGCATGTGTTTGAGCAGCCGGCAGACGTACTGGGCGGTGAGGTCGGCGCGCAGCGTCCAGGAGTTGTTGATGTAGCCGACGCACCAGGCCAGGTTGGGCACCCCGCTCAGCATCAGTCCCTTGTAGACAGTTGTGGCGTGCGGCTCGACCCGCTCGCCGTCCACGCTGACCTCGATCTGGCCCAGTGCCACCATCTTCAGCCCGGTCGCGGTGACGATGATGTCGGCCGGAAGTTCCTGGCCGGAGGCGAGCGTGATGCCGGTCGGCGTGAAGCGCTCGATCTGGTCGGTGACCACCGTTGCCTTGCCGCCGCGGATCGCGGCGAACAGGTCGCCCTCGGGCACGAAGCACAGGCGCTGGTCCCAGGGCTGGTAGCGGGGCGAGAAATGCGGGTCGACCGGGAGCGCGTCGCCGAGTTGGGTTTTGATGCCGTCCTTGATCAGCTTGGCGCCCTTCTCGGGCCAGCGGCGTAGGAACTGGTAGGCCAGCACCGCCATGCTCGCGTTCTTCGCGCGGATCACCCGGTGCGCCAGGTTGGCCGGCAGACACTTGCGGACGCGGTCCGCGATCGCGTCACCGGCCGGGCGGGTCAACACGTAGCTGGGCGAGCGCTGGAGCATGGTCACCTGTGCGGCCTGCTCGGCCATGGCCGGCACCAGCGTCACGGCCGTCGCGCCACTGCCGATCACCACCACCCGCTTGCCCGCGTAGTCGAGGTCCTCCGGCCAGAACTGCGGGTGCACCACGGTGCCGGTGAACTCCTCCTGCCCTGGGAAATCGACCGCGTGCCCCTGGACATAGCTGTAGTAGCCGGTGCACAGGAACAGGAACGAGCAGGTCCAGGTGACCGGCTCGCGATCCGGCCCGACCTCGACATCCACCGTCCAGGTGGCGTCCGCGCTGTTCCAGGCCGCGCGCACGACACGGTGGCCGTAGCGGATCTGGCGGTCGATGCCGAACTCGCGCGCGGTGTCGCCGAGGTAGTCCAGGATCAGCGAACCCTCGGAGATCGCGCGCGCCTGCTTCCACGGGCGGAACGGGAAGCTGAACGTGTACATGTCCGAGTCGGAGCGGATGCCCGGGTAGCGGAACTGGTCCCAGGTGCCGCCGAGCGCGTCGCGGCCCTCCAGGATCGCGTAGCTCGTGCCGGGCAGCTGGGTTTTGAGCCGGTAGGCGGCGTCGATGCCGGAGATGCCCGCGCCGACGATGAGCACGTCGACTGTGTGTTCAGCCATGGCCGTTGCCTCCCGTTGCCGCCGGTCCACTCATCGGTATTATCCGAGCTTTAGCTCGCGTTTCTCAACTCGCGTTTCTACCTGGTCGCCCTGCGGATCGGCTCGCGTTTGGTAGGAGGTCCCGATGCCACCGACCCCACGTCGCCAGCCCAAACAGGCGCGCAGCCGCGAACTGGTCGACCGGATCCTGACCGCGGCGGGCGAACTGTTCGCGGGCCGCGGCTATCCGAACGTCACCACCAACCACATCGCCGAACAGGCCGGGGTTTCGGTGGGTTCGCTCTACCAGTTCTTCGGCGACAAGGAGGAGATCCTGGCCGCGTTGCAGGACGCCTGGACCGCGCGGCTCGGCGCCGAACTCGACCAGCGGCTGCGCGTCGGCCCCGACACCGACCTGGCCGAAACCATCGACCATGTGCTGGACGTGCACGCGACGCTCAACCGCAAGCCGCCCGGCCTGCTCGGCTTCCTGCTGATCTCCAACGCCGGCAGCGACCATGCCAACGGTGTGGTCGCGGCAATCCACGAACGCCTCGTCGACCTGCTCGCGCTGCGCGCGCCCGAGTTGCCCCGGCCTCGGCTCGACGTGGTGGCGAGCATGCTGGTGCACATCACCAACGGCCTCTACTCGGTCGGCCTCGCCGCTGGCGCGAACGATCCGGCCGTGCGCAGGGAGGTCCGCGCGGCCCTGCTCGGCTACCTGAACCCGATCCTCCACAATGGAGGTTAGCTCAGCCCGTCGAGCCGACCGATGAGGAAGTCACGTTCGGCCTGGTTCTCGGTGAGCAGCAACGCTTCGCCGTAGGCGAGCCGGGCCTCGTCGACGCGGCCGAGCCTGCGCAGGAAATCCGCGCGGGACGCCGCGAGATACGGATAGCCGATGAGTTGGGGTTCGGCGAAGAGCGGTTCCAGTTCGGCCAGTCCCGCCTCGGGACCACGCAGAAAGCCCACCGCGACGGCGCGGTTCAGCGCGACCACCGGCGACGGCCACCGTCGCAACAACAGGTCGTAGAGGGCGACGAGTTCGCGCCAGTCCGTGTCCGACCAACTCGGGGCCTGCGCGTGCACACCCGCGATCGCGGCGAGCAGCGCGAACCGGTTGGTCGGCCGGGAGCGCAGGGCCTCCCTGGTCAGCGTCTCGGCCTCGGCGTTGGCCTCGGCGTCCCAGCGCGAGCGGTCCTGCTCGGACAGCAGCAACAGCCTGCCGTCCGGCGCGGTGCGGGTGTGCCGACGCGCCTCGGTGAACAGGATCAACGCGAGCAGCCCGGCGACCCCCGGATCCGACGGCAGCAGCGTGCGCAGCATCCTGGCCAGGTCCAGTGCGCGATCGAGCAGGTCGGCGCGGACCAGGGTGGGGCCGTCGGGCGCGGTGTGGCCGGTGCTGAGCAACAGGTGCAGCACGGTGAGCACAGCATCGATCCGCGCCGGCAGTTCCTCCGGCGGCGGGACCCGGTACGGGATGCGCGCCGCGCTGATCTTCTTCTTCGCCCTGGTGATCCGAGCCGCCATGGTCGACTCCTGGACCAGGAAGGCCCGCGCGACCTCGGCCGTGGTCAGGCCGCAGACCAGTCGCAGGGTCAGCGCGGCCTGCGCGGGCCGGGACAGCGCGGGGTGGCAGCACACGAAGATCAGCCGCAGCCGGTCGTCCGGGAACCACGGCTGATCGAGGCCGTCGGCCGGGTCGGGCGCGTGTACCTCCTCGACCAGCAGCGGCAGCTTGTCCGCCCGCACGTCGGCGCGCCGGTGGTTGTCGATGGCCCGGCGGCGGGCCACCGTGGTCAGCCAGGCGACCGGGTTGTCCGGCACGCCGCGCTCACCCCAGACGGCCAGCGCCCGCGCATACGCATCCTGTACGCATTCCTGGGCCAGGTCGAGGTCACCACAGCCGCGCACCGTGGCGGCGAGCACGAGGGCCCAACCGCCGCGGTGCGCGGCCTCGACCGCGGCGACCACGTCGCCATCGGCCTGGTGTCCGGTCACATCGCCCAGACCGGCCGAACCTCGAGCCCACCGCCGGCCCCGAAGGGCACCTGCTTGGCGACGGCCAGCGCCGCGTCCAGGTCCGGCGCCTCGATCAGGTAGTAACCGCCAAGGGCCTCCTTGGTCTCCAGGAACGGCCCGTCGGTAACGGCGACGCCATCGCCGTCGGCGCGAATCGCGGTCGCCGTCTCGGTCGGGCGCAGCGCGTTGCCACCACGCAACGCGGCCCCGTTCTTCTCGGCGAACCGGCCGTGCGCGGCCATCATCTCGCCGAACTCAGCCTCACTCTGCGCGGCGCTCGCCGTTTCGTCGTCGTAGATCAGTACCAGGTATTCCGCCACGATGACCACTCCTTGTGTGCTGGATTAGCTCCTATCTACTCGACGCGGGTCGCGACCGCGCATCGACAACCCCATCGAAATATTTTTTAGAGTTGCTACTCCAAAAAATACTGATCAAGCTAGAGCCACCACTCCAATCCAGCGAAGGGTCCGCTGATGACCGACACGTATGCCACCAGGGTTGCCGAGCTCAAGACCGGCATGGCCGCGAAGGCGCCCGCCGAGATCCTCTCCGTTTTCCACGAGGAACAGCAGAAACTCGTCGCGGCCGGCCTCACCGCGAACGTCGTGCCGGTCGGCACCAGGCTCCCCAAGGCCGATCTGCTCGACGCGCACGGCAACCCGACCACCCTGGCCGACACGCTCGGCGGTCGCCCCTCGGTGCTGGTGTTCTACCGAGGCGCCTGGTGCCCGTACTGCAACCTGGCGCTGCGCACCTACCAGGAACAGCTCGTACCGGCACTGACCGAACAAGGCATCGGGTTCGTCGCGATCAACCCGCAGAAGCCGGACGGCTCGCTGAGCATGGCCGAAACCAACGCGCTGACCTTCCCGGTGCTCTCCGACGCGGGCAACGAGGTCGCGAGCGCCCTTGGCATCCTCAGCGCGGAACGCGAAGCGCCCGCGCGAGAGGCCGCGCTCGCGCTCGGCGTCGATGTCGCGGCCACCAACGGCGACGGCACCGATCGGGTACCGATGCCCACCACGATCGTGGTGGACGCCGAGGGCATGATCACCTGGATCGACGTGCACCCCGACTACACCGAACGCACCGAAACCGACGCGATCCTCTCGGCCGTGGCCGGTCTGGCCTGACGAACGTGGCCTAACGGACCTTGCCGACGGCACCCAAACCGCCGAACCGGGCCAGATCGTCGCCGAAGGCCGTGAACGGCGCGCCGGTTCCCTCCGGCAGCCAGTCCGGCAGCGCCACCACACCGGGCGGGACCAGGTCGAGATCATCGAACCAGGAGGTGATCTCGGCCCGGTCCCGGACGGTCACGCCCTGGCCCACGTTGTCGTAGCTGTCGATCGACTCGCGCGAGCGCGCGACGAACTCCTCGGGCGCGGCGTCCAGCGAAGCGTGCGTGATCGCCTGATAGCTCCCGCGCACCAGCGGTTGCCGGTAGCGCGCCAGCAGCGGCGCCGGGTCCTCCGCGACGAACGGCAGCACCGAGATCAGTAGCAGGCCGACGGGTTGGCCGAAATCGATCAGCCTGCGCGTCTCGTCGTGGTCGAACACGGTCTCGGGATCGCGGATGTCGGCCTGGATCACCGAAGCGAACTCGTTGTCCCGCAACAGGTCCTTGGCATAGTTGTAGGCGACCGGCTCATGGTCGACGTAGACGACCCTCGCGCCCGGATACACCTGCTGGGCGATCTCGTGCACATTGCCGACAGTGGGAATGCCCGAGCCGAGATCGAGGAACTGCCGAATTCCGTGTTCGGCCAGGTAGCGGACCGCGCGGCGCAGAAAGGCCCGGTTGGCCGCGGCGATCGCCTTGATCGAGGGCAGCGCCTCTGCCACCTTTTTACCGAATTCGCGGTCGACCTCGAAATTGTTGGCCCCGCCGAGATACCAGTCATAGACGCGTGCCGCGCTCGGCGTCTGCCGACCGAGCGCCGCCGGATTGTCGGACCGCGCCATGGCGTCTCCTCCGAGGTCAATTCTGCCTCGGTCACGGTAGCGGAACTTTCCGTTACGACGACGCGGTTCGCGAAATTTGCCGAGCAAGACCGTCCAGCAGGGCAAGGGCATCGGTGACCGAGCCGGTGACGTCCTGAATCGGGTACAGGCAGCCGCGCACGATCCGTTCCCTGTCGACGATCAGCGTGACCCGCTTGAGCCGATCAAGGCTGCCAACCCGGAAAGTCGGCAATCGCAACGCGGTGACCAGCGCCAATTCCGCATCGGAAAGCAGCGGAAAGGGAATGTTTTCCGCCCGCGCGAATGCGGCCTGTTCATCGCAGCGCTGCGTGCTGACCCCGAACACGGCCGCGCCGCGCGCGGTGAACTCCTCGAGTTGATCGCGATAGGTGCAGGCTTCGAGCGTGCAGCCGGACGCGCCGGGCAGTTGTTCCCAGTAGGGCGGATTCGTGGACACCCCTGCGATGGCCGTGCCGGGATAGCAGTAGAGCACCGTGAACGGCGCGTCGGCGACCGGATCGACGCGCGCGCCGTCGGAGGTGGGCAGCAGCAGCTCGGGAATGGGCGTGCCGATCAGGTTGTGCACCCGGCGCGCCTCGGCCGAACTCGGCTCGGTGGTCGCCGATCTGGTGCCGTCGCCGAGTACCCAGGTGGCGCCCCAGTCCTGCAACGCGACCAGTACCGGCAGCAGGCCCCGGCCCGCGTCGGTCAGCCGATACTCATAGCGGGGCGGATGTTGCGAATACGGATCCTTGGTCAACACGCCATGGTTGACCAGCAGTTTGAGCCGCTCGGTCAACACCTTCGTCGACACACCGAGTTCGCGTTGCAGCGCGTCGAAGCGGTGCACCCCACGCGCGACGTCCCGTACGACCAGCAGGGTCCACCAGTCGCCGACCACTTCGAGCGCCTGCGCGATCGCACACTCGGCATCGGAAAGATCAGTCCGCCGCACCAGAACACCTCCCTCGCTGCCTCAAGTGAATCGGGTTGACCGCGCCGACACCATCCAGCATAGTGACTTTTCTCAAGGAACCTTCAACAAGGGGGCGGGATGACGCACCGCATCGCGGGCGACTTCGACTACGAGACCAACGGCGCGGGATACGGAAACCTGCGACGCACCGATCCGCGCATCGCCGCCCACGTGCACGCCGCGCTCGGCAACGCTCGCACCGTGCTCAACGTCGGCGCGGGCGCCGGCTCCTACGAGCCGACCGACCGGCAGGTCATCGCGGTCGAGCCGTCGGCCGCCATGCGCGTGCAACGCGCGCCGCACCTGACGCCCGCCATCGACGCGACCGCCGAGAATCTTCCCTTCCCGGACAACAGCTTCGACGCCGCCATGGCCACGGTGACCATCCACCAATGGCGCGACCTCGACGCGGGCCTGCGCGAACTGCGCAGGGTCAGCGCGGGCCCGGTCGTCATCCTGACCTTCGACGGCACCGAACTCGACCGGCTCTGGCTCGGTGAGTACGCGCCGGAGCTGTTCGCGGCCGAGGCGCGCCGCTACCCGTTGATCGACCATGTCCGCGCGGTGCTCGGCGGGACCAGCACCGTGACCGACGTGCCGGTGCCGATCGACTGCGTCGACGGGTTCACCGAGGCCTTCTACGCGCGGCCCGAACGATTCCTCGACCCCGCGGTGCGAGCAGGCCAGTCCGCATGGGGATTCGTCGAACCCGACGCGACCGAGCGAGCCGTCGCCAAGCTGCGCGCGGACCTCGAATCGGGCGCGTGGGAGGACAAGTTCGGCGCGTACCGGCAACAACCCGAGTTCGTTGGCGCGCTGCGCCTGATCATCGCGCTACGCTGACCCGATTTCGTCGGCGGGTTTGCGGAAGGAACGTGGTCAGGATGGAGTCGTCGGCCGAGCTGCCGCCGCTGGTGGACGTGTCAAAACCCAATCCGGCCCGGATCTATGACTACTTGCTCGGCGGTTCGCACAACTTCGCGGTCGACCGCGAAACCGCCGAGCAGGCCATGGCGGCCGGCCAGGTGACCTCGGCGCCTGCCATCGCCAACCGCTCGTTCCTGCGGCGCGCCGTGCGGTTCATGCTCGAGGAGGGCATCGACCAGTTCCTCGACCTCGGCTCCGGCATCCCCACCGTCGGCAACGTGCACGAGATCGCCAAGCAGACCAGCCCGAACGCCCGCGTCGTGTACGTGGACAACGAGCCGGTCGCCGTCGCGCACGCCAAGGCCCTGCTGGCCGAGGACCCGAACACCCTGATGATCGCCGCCGACCTGCGCAACGCCGACGCCGTGCTCAACCACCCGGACACCCGCGCCATGCTCGACTTCAGCCGCCCGATCGGCATCCTGCTGGTCGCGGTCTTCCACTTCGTGCCCGACACCGACGATCCCGCGGCCATCGTCGCCAGGTACTGCTCGGCAGTACCGACCGGCAGCTACGTCGCGCTCTCGCACTACACCCAGGATGGCTACGACGCGGACAAACTGGCCAGAATGCGCAAGGGCATGGCCAGCTACCAGCGCACCGCGACCCCGGTCTACGCCCGCACCAAAGCCGAACTGACCACGTTGATGAGCGGTCTTGAGCTCGTCCCGCCGGGGATCGCGTGGACACCGACCTGGCGACCGGACAACAGCGAGCCCGCGTTGTGCGAACCCACCGATTCCGAGATCTACGCCGGGGTCGCCAGGATCATTCATTAGTCCACCGCGCCGGTCAGTTCGGGCCCGCCCGCGACCAGCACGTCGACGCCGACCACATCGGCAGGCCCGACCCAGGCCGACCCGACCATCGGCCAGGTCCCGGACTGCCGCCCGACCCGCCAGCCGCCGATCATCAACCGCGTCCCGTCCCGCGCGATCAGCGTCAACTGGCAGGCGGATCCATTGGGCAGGCCCGACGCGGTCACCAG
Organism: Pseudonocardiaceae bacterium; assembly: GCA_036500685.1. Taxonomy (GTDB): domain Bacteria; phylum Actinomycetota; class Actinomycetes; order Mycobacteriales; family Pseudonocardiaceae; genus CAJCJE01. The sequence goes on from DASYBO010000018.1 coordinate 9,914, forward strand.
CGCGGCGCTGCCTCCGTCGTACGGGCGCACCACCACCCGCACCCAGGCCGACCCGCCCGGCGCTGTGGCCAGCAGCGTTGTCTTCGGCGGAGCGCCGAGCAGCATCCCGCTGCCGACCAACCCGGCCAGCACCAACAGCACGGCGGCCAGCAGCATCGCCGCCCTGGTGCGCGCGGCCCGCATGGTCCGACCACGCACCACCCGGACCGCGCGGGACAGCGGAGCATCGCCGTCCCGCATCGGCCCGTCCAGGAGGAACTCCGGTTCTCCGGCGGGGTCGATCTCAGTAGCCGTAGCCACCGGAGCTGCTGTTGCTCGTGGTGCCGCTGGACGATGCCGCGGTCGCCTTGGTGCCCTGCGGGGTGACCGCGAACCACGTGTTCTGGATGTTCTCGCCCTTGACGTCGCCTGCCGCGCTGTCGCCCTCGTATTCATAGAGCGGCCAGCCGTTGAGGGTGAGCTGCTTGCTCCCGTCCGACCTCGTCACCGTGCCGACCTTGGAACTGTCCACACCGGACAGAGTGGGCTGACCGCTTGCCGGTGCCGGCACGGGCGGCCAGACCGAGTCGCAGCCGGTGCCACAGTTGGACTTGGGCGGGTTGTTGGTGTCCACGGTGAACAGGTAGACCGTGCGGCCCTTGCTGTCGACCACGATCGTGCCAAGGCTCGACTGCGTCGTGGACAGGTCGGCCGAGGTCGTGCTGGCCGAACTGGAGGCGGTGGTCGGCGCGGGCGGGTTCGACGAACTGCTGCCGCCGGTCGCGGTGGCACCGCCGGAACAGGCCGCGAGCAACGCGGCAGCGGCACCGGCGACACCGACCATGCTGAGCAGACGGATTGGCTTCGGCATGAATTCCTCCTGAGTGGTTGCTGATACCCCCTCAACACGGATGCTTCGCCTGAGCGGTTCACCGGAATTTCGCTGATGTGTTGCCGATCACGAGGCAATCCGTTTTGCCGGTGCGCCCGTACCTATGCGGTCAATACCTCACGCCGATCAAGGCGAAGGAGAAACCGGATGGCAGTCCTGCGATCCCGCAAACGGCAGGCTGACGCGGACGAGGCACTGGTCCGCTCGCTCTACACCGAGCACGGGCGCGCGCTACTCGCCTACGCGACCCGGCTGACCGGCGATCGCGCCGCCGCCGAGGACGTCGTGCAGGAAACTCTGGTCAGGGCGTGGAAGCATCCGGAGGTCCTTGTCAACGAGAAGGGTTCGGTGCGCGGCTGGCTGTTCACCGTCGTGCGCAACCTGGTCACCGACCGGGTCCGCGCCCGCGCGGCGCGACCGGTGGAGGTGGCCGAGTCGCCGGGGACGCCACCGATCGAACGCGATCACGCCGAGTCCGTAGTGGACAGTCTGGTGGTATTGGCCGCGTTGGACAAACTCTCCGGTCAGCACCGGGAAGTCCTGGTCGAACTGTACTTCCGCGGCCGGACCGTGACCGAAGCCGCACGCGTGCTCGGCGTGCCACCAGGTACGGTGAAATCGCGGTCGCACCATGCGATGCGCGCGTTGCGTGAATCGTTCGGCGTGCGACGGGTCGAGTTGGAAGGGGTGGCCGGATGACTTCCTCGGAACACCACACCCAGTCCCTCGGCGCCTATGCCCTCGGTTCCCTCGACGAACCCGAGGCCCACGTCGTTGCCGACCACGTCGCGCACTGCGCCGACTGCCGCACCCAGCTCGGCGAGCTTACGTCCCTGCGCGAACTGCTGGACGAGATCCCACCCGAGGCCTTCCTGGACGGCCCACCGGAGGGCGCCGACCTGGTCCTGCCGCGCACACTGCGCCGCATCGACCAGGAAAAGGCCGCTGGCCGCCGCAAGCGAACTCTCACCATCACCGCGGCCGCTGCCGTGGTCGCGCTGGCCGCACTCGGCGGCGGCATCCTGATCGGCCGAACTGGCGACGCCCAGCCGGCCATCTCGACGGCGGGCCCCGCCACCACCCACGTACCCGGTACGAAGCAGCTCACTGGTACCGACTCCGGCGCCAAGCTCGCCGCGACGGTGGTACCGGCCGATGGCTGGGTCTGGGTGCATGCGTCGGTCAGCGGCATCCCGGCCGGTCAGAAATGCCGCCTCGTCGTCGTCTCGCGAAGCGGCCAGACCGAGATCGCCGGCAGTTGGCTGGTCTCCGCGAAGGCCGCGACCACGACGATCAAACTGGACGGCACCGCGCTGGTAGCCCCCAGCGATGTCGCGGCCGTACAAGTGGAAAACCTCGCCGGTCACGTCTTCGTCCGCGCGAACACCTAAAATCCCCCAAAACCGACGTAATGATGCAAGATCACGTTCACAACTGCTTGAATTCGCGACTTTTAGAGCATGGACAAGCAGTTAAGCGTCGATTAGCGTTCCCTCCCAGCTACCGAGAGGGAGACGCCGATGGACATGGACCGGCGCCGATTTCTGGCGATCAGCGCACTCAGCCCGTTGGCCGCGATGGCGATCACCGGCACGGCTCAGGCCGATCCGGTGCATCGCCGCCCGGCCGCGCACAGCTTCGGCTTCGCCGCCGACGGCAGTGCGTTTCTCCTTGACGGACAACCGTTTCAGATCCGCAGCGGCGAGATGCACCCCGCGCGGATTCCGGTCGAGTACTGGCGGCACCGGATCGCCATGGCCAAGGCCATGGGCCTGAACACGATCTCGCTGTACGTGATGTGGAACTACGTCGAAGTCCGCGAGGGCGTCTTCGACTTCTCATCCGAGCGCCGCGACATCAGCGCGTTCATCCAACTCTGCCAGGCCGAGGGCATGTGGGTGCTGCTGCGCCCCGGCCCGTACGTGTGCGGCGAATGGGACCTCGGCGGCATCCCGTCCTACCTGCTGCGCTACCCGGACATCAAGCTCCGCGTCGATTCAGCCAGCGACCCGCACTACATGCCGGCGGTCACCCGTTACATCAACGCGCTCATCCCGCACATCAAGCCGTTGATGATCGGCAACGGCGGCCCGATCCTGATGGTCCAGGTTGAGAACGAGTACGGCTCCTACGGCTCGGATTCCGCATATGTGGCGGAAATCCGTCAACTGTGGATCGACGGCGGCATCAGCGGGCCCTTCTACACCGAGGACGGCCTCGGCCAGGTCGAGCAGAACCACACCAACGTCACCGGCGGCGCGATCGCGCTCAGCGGCGGCGACGCCCCGTCGATCGCGGCCGCGCGCAAGGCCTTCCCTGCCGTGCCGGCCATGGCGGGCGAGGTGTATCCCGGTTGGCTCACGCACTGGGGTGACAGCGGCTTCCCCGACCCGAGCGACCTGACCAGCACGATGACCGACTTCATGACCGGCGGCTTGTCGTTCAACCTCTACATGGTGCACGGCGGCACCAGCTTCGGCTTCTGGGCCGGCGCCAACGCGAACAACCTCTCCGGCGATTACCAGCCCGACGTGACCAGCTACGACTACTCAGCGCCGATCACCGACCAAGGCGTTGCCACGCCCGCCTACCAGGGCTATCGCACGCTCATCGCCAAGTACGCCGGCAACCCGTCCGCCATCCCGGCCGCGATTCCCACGATCACGCCGGCCTCGGTCACCCCCAAGCCGTACGCGTCGCTCTGGGACAACCTGCCCAACCCGGTCACCAGCACCAACCCGCAACCCTTCGAGATGCTCGGCCAGGACTACGGTTTCGCCCTCTACCGAACGAAAGTCAGCGACTACGCGCCCGGCAGCCTCGACATCCAATGGGTGCACGATTACGCGACGGTGTTCGTCGATGGCGCCTACCAGGGCGGTTTCTCCCGCACCCTGATCCCGGACGCGGTGGCCGGCAAGCTCAACGTCACCAACAACAACGACCCGCTGACCCTGACCGCCAACACCGGAACCACCCTCGACATCCTGGTCGAGGGACTCGGCCGAACCAACTACGGCCAGGCCATCGTCGACCGCAAGGGCATCCTGGAAACCGTGTCCCTTGCCGGAACCCAGCTGACCAACTGGCAGATCTTCTCGCTGCCCATGAACGGTTCGTTCGTCAACACGCTCAAACCGTTGCACGGCAACACATCCCGCCCCGGCATCTTCTTCGCGGCCACTCTGAACCTGAGCAAGGTCGCCGACACCTACCTGGACCTGGCCGGCTGGACCAAGGGCGTGGTCTGGGTGAACGGCAACAACCTCGGCCGCTACTGGGCGATCGGCCCGCAGTACCGCTTGTACTGCCCCGCCTCGTGGCTGAGCCCCGGTCACAACCAGATCGTCGTCCTCGACCTGCACCAGACCACGGCCGCCCCCATCAGCTTCGCCAACACCCTGCACTGAAGGGCGCCTCCATGAGCAGAATCCGCACCATCGTCCTCGCCGCTGCCCTGGCTGTCCCAGCCGTGCTCACCGCGATCCCCGCATCGGCCGCGCCGCTCGCGCCAACGCCCCCGATGGGTTGGAACGACTGGGCGCACTACCAGTGCGGCTACACCGAGCAGACCATCCTCGACAACGCGAACGCCCTGGTGTCCACCGGTCTCGCGGCCAAGGGCTACAACACGGTCACCACCGACGACTGCTGGATAGCGACGTCGCGTGACGGCAACGGCAATCTGGTCGCCGATGCGACCAAGTTCCCGGACGGCATGGCCTATGTCGGCAACTACCTGCACGCGCGCGGGCTCAAGTTCGGCATCTACGAGGACGCCGGCACCAGCACCTGCGGCGGCTATCCCGGCAGCTGGGGGCATTTCCCACAGGACGCGCAAACATTCGCTTCCTGGGGCGTCGACTACCTCAAGCTCGACGGCTGCAACCTGCCCAGCGTCTCCGGTGAAACCAATGAGCAGGTCTACCAGTCGGCGTATTCGCAGGAGGCCGCCGCGTTGGCCAAGGTGAACCGGCCGATCGTGTTCTCCGAGTCCGCGCCCGCCTACTTCCAGGGCCAGTCCGACTGGTACTCGGTGCTCGGCTGGGTCAAGCAGTACGGCCAACTGTGGCGCGAGGGTAGCGACATCGCCACCTACGACGCGAACAACCCGAACGCGAGCCGTTGGTCCAGCGTGCTCGACAACTACGGCTACAACAACCCGATCGGTCGCTATTCGGGCCCCGGCAACTGGAACGACCCGGACTTCCTGATCGCAGGCGACAGCGGCCTGAGCGTCGACGAGTCCAAGAGCGAGGTCGCGCTCTGGGCGATGATGGCCGCGCCGATGATCATGAGCTCGGACGTGAGCCAGCTGTCCCCGGCCGCGATCTCGGTCCTCGGCAATTCGGACGTGATCGCGGTCGACCAGGATTCGCTGGGCAAACAGGGCACGGTCGCCGCGCGGAACGGCAGCACCGACGTGCTCTACCGCCCGCTGGCGGGCGGCGACCGCGCCGTCGCGATCCTCAACCGCACCGGCTCGTCGATCACCACCAGCACCACCACCTCGGCCGTCGGCTTCACCGGCGCGAACTGCCAGTACTCGGTGAAGGACCTCTGGGCCGGCACGACCAGCAGCTCGACCGGCACGATCAACGCGACCATTCCCGCGCACGGCACCGCGATCTTCCGCGTCACACCGGCATCCGGTTGCGGCGCCACCGAAGCGACCGGCCAGATCGCCGGCACCAGCGGCAAGTGCGTCGACGACTCGGGCAGCGGCACGGCCGACGGCAACCCGATCGTCCTGTGGCCGTGCACAGGTAACCCGAACCAGCGCTGGCAACTGCCCGGCGACGGCACCGTGCGCACCCTCGGCAAGTGTCTCGCTACCAACGGAGGTGCCGGCACACACGCCGAGCTGGCAACATGCGGTGGTGGTGCCGATCAGCAGTGGTCCTACCAGCTCAACGGCAACCTGATCAACAAGCAGTCCGGCCTGTGCCTCGACGTGACCGGCGGCGGCAGTGCCGACGGCACCGCGCTGGAGGCGTGGGGCTGCGGCGACAACCAGCTCAACCAAATCTGGTCCCTGCCCGCGTAGCACGACTGGAGGTGTGCACCTCCGACAGCCGCCGGATCGCCTCGCGCAGTTGGTCCGGCGGCGTGGCCGCATAGCCGATCACCAGTCCCGGATCGCCAGGATTGCTCCGGTACCAGGACAGGGGATGCACGGCCACTCCTTCGGCCAGCGCCCGCTCGGCCAGGTCGGCGTCGTCCGCGAGGTCGGGCAGGGAGACGAGCAGGTGCAGTCCTGCGGCGACGCCGTGTACGCGGGCGCCGGGAAAGTACTCGGCCAGCGCGTCGAGTACGGCGTTGCGGCGGCGGCGATGGCGGCCTCTTGTCAGGCGCAGGTGTTTCTCCACCGCGCCGTTGGTGATCATCTCGGCCAGCGTGAACTGGCCGAGCGATGGACTGCTGATGTCCGTGCAGTACTTGGCCTCGACCAGGTCCGCGCGCAGCTCGGGCGGCGCGAGCAGCCAGCCCATGCGCAGGGCCGGGGCCAGGATCTTGGATACGCTACCGGTGTAGACGATGCGGTCCGGAGCGAGCGCGTGCAGCGCGCCGACGGGCGCACGGTCGTAGCGGTGCTCGGCGTCGTAATCGTCCTCGATGAGCAACCCGCCCGCCGCCGCCCAGTCGAGCAGGGCACGCCTGCGCGGCGCGGCCAGCACCACCCCGGTTGGCATCTGGTGCGCGGGCGTGGTCAGCACACTGTCCACGTTGGACTCGACCAGTGCGTCCACGTCGATGCCCTGTTCGTCGACGGGGATGGGCACGGTGCGCAAACCGTGGTAGACGAACAGGCTCCGTGAGCCGAACGAGCCCGGTTCCTCCACCCCGATCGCCGGTTTGCCGCGCGCCGGCAGCACCCGCGCGAGCAGCGACAACGTCTGCGCGACGCCGTTGACGATCAGCAGGTCGTCCGGGTCGGCGCGGATGCCCCGGTTGCGGCTGAGCCAGCCGGCGACAGCGGTGCGCAGCGCGAACACGCCGCGCGGGTCGCCGTAGCGCAGGTCGCGCGGGCTGATGCGCTCCAGCACGGTCCGCTCCGCGCGCAGCCAGGCCGCGCGCGGAAAGGCCGAGAGGTCCGGCACACCGGGCGAGAGGTCCAACTCGACGGGCGCGTTGGGGCGGGTCGGCGCGGCAGGCACGGGTTGGGTCAGGCCGGCCCGGACCACGGTGCCGCCGCCGCGATGTCCGGCCAGCACGCCCTCGTCGACGAGCCGCTGATACGCCTCGACGACGACGCCACGCGAGACCGCGAGTTCGCCTGCGAGGGCGCGGGTAGCGGGCAGGCGGGCGTCGATCGGGAGCCTGCCGTCGGCGACCGCGGCGCGGATCTCGGCCGCAAGCCAACTGGCAAGGCCGCGCGGCGGCGCGCCGGCCGGGTCGAGTTGGAGGAAATCGGCACCCGTCATTTGGTCCTGTCCAATGCCCGGTTCTTGGTCCTGTTTTCCGGGCCAAGTATGTCGCACGCTGGGCGGCATGGCACCAACGAAACTCGGGAACCTGCTGGCCACCTCCGGGATGATCTGCGTCGGCAGCAGCGTGGCAGTGTCGCAGACCCTGGTCGACACGCCGTTGTTCACGGTGCAGGCGGTCCGCTACGCCCTCGCGGCGCTCATCCTGCTCGTGCTGTGTCGGGCCACCGGGCGGCCGATCCCGCGACCGCGCGGGCGGGAGTGGTTGTGGTTGCTCGGCGTGGCCGGCAGCGGACTGGTGCTGTTCAACATCGCGGTCGTGCACGGCGACGCGCACGCGGAACCGGCCGTGATCGGCATCGCCGTCGCATCGGTACCGCTGGTGCTGGCGATCGTGGGCCCGTTGGCATCGGGCAGCAAGCCGGCCAGGACGGTAGTGGTCGCGGCGGTGATCGTGACCGTTGGCGCGGTGTTGGTGCAGGGCGCGGGGCGCACCGACGCGGTCGGCCTGGCCTGGGCGCTGGTCGTGCTGGTCACCGAGGCCGCGTTCACCTTGCTGGCCGTGCCGGTGCTGACCAGGTTGGGGCCGTGGGTGGTGTCGCTGCACACGACCTGGATCGCGGCGATCGCGTTCGCGGTGCTCGGTGTGACGGTGGAGGGTCCGGGCACCGTGTTTACCCTGCCCGGCAAGGATTTCGCGGTGGCAGGCTATCTGGCCGTCGTGGTGACCGCACTCGCGTTCGTGCTCTGGTACAGCGCGGTCGGCCGGATCGGGCCCGGCCGGGCCGGGCTGTTCACCGGGATCGTGCCGATCGTGGCCGCCGTCGGCGGCCTGCTGCTCGGCGGCCCCATGCCGCACGCGGTGGTCTGGCTCGGGGTCATCGTGGTACTCGGCGGGTTGTGCGTCGGCATGGCCCGGCGCACAACCGAACCGGTCAAGTCCACAGTGGACGAATCGGTCGAGGTCACATCGTGATCGGGTTCTTGGCCGCCGCGGCCAGCGTCTCGTGCGCGTTGCCGACGATCGGGTCACCGTGGCCGAAGCACGCGACATCGGCGTCGAACCCGGCCAGCAGCCGGAAGGACTCGACGGCCCGGTCGGTGTCCAGGTTGAACGGCCCGACCAGCACCTGATCCTGGAAGTGCGCGACGGTGTCGCCGGTGAACAGCACCCTCGGCCCGGCAAGGAACAGCCCGATGCTGCCCTCGGTGTGCCCAGGTCCGCTGATGACCTGGGCGCCGCCTGCGACGTCGAGCACGACGCCGTCGGTGAGCTCACGGTCGACCCGGCACGGCGAGGCATGCGGCAGGTCCGCGAGCATCTTGGCCGCCATCTCGCGTTCCGCGTCCGAGTGGAGGTTCGGCGCGGGCGGCTCGACGTCGCCGCGGATGATCGCCGCGTCCCCCGCGCCGGCCAGCACCTCGACCGCACCCCAGCTCGCGACCTCCGCCGCGCCGCCGGTGTGGTCGGCATGGAAGTGGGTGAGCACCAACCGCTCCACGTCCGTGGTGGCGATGCCCAGTTCGCCGAGCAGGCCGGCGATTTCCGGGCCCGCGCCGACGCCACCCGCGTCGACCAGGGTGACGCCGTCGTGGTCACGCCACAGGTACGCCTGGAACGCGCCCACGGTGAGCCGATGCAGATTGGGCCGGATCTCAGTGATCGACATGCGTTCGACGCTACGCGGGAATCGCCGAAACCGACCCGATTTCGCCCTGAGCGAAAGGAGAATCGGCCGACCGGGTGCGGGTGTTGGTCAACGAGTAGGCCAGTGCCAGGCAGGCTGGTCGAGTCGGCCCTGGCCACTGATCGACGTCGCGCCGAACTCCTTCACCAACTCCACCGTGCCCGCCTCCTCGCCCAACTCGGCCGCGGTGGCGATGAGCGACCTGATCAGCGGATCCGCGTGCGACACCACGATCACCTGGGTCTTGCGCGCGGCGGTGCTGATCAACGCGGCCAGCGCCGGCAGCAACTCCGGATGCAGGCTGGTTTCCGGCTCGTTGAGCACGAACAACTCGGGCGGCCGGGTGGCCAGCAGCGCCGCCACCCACAGCAGATAGCGCAGCGTGCCGTCGGAAAGCTCGGCCGCGCCCAGTGGGCGAAGCAGGCCGTGCTGGCGGAACTTCAACTCGAACCAGCCATCGCGCACCGCGACAGTCACCCGCGAACCGGGAAAAGCCTGGTCGATGGCGATTTCGAGAGCCTGCGCATCACCGGATTCGCGGATGGTCTGCAACGCGGCCGCGAGATCGGCGCCCTCATGGTCGAGCACGGGGGTCCTGGTGCCGATCCGGCTGGTCCGCGCGGGTGCGTTCGCGTCGGTCCGGAACTGGTCGTAGAAGCGCCAGGACCGGATGCGTTCGCGGGTGAGGAGCAGTTCGGGCTGGCGACGCGGATCCGCGTATTCGCTGAGCATGCTGTCCGTCGGCCTGATCGCGTCGGCCGTGCTCGACCAGGCCCCGGACTCGTCGCGGGAGCGCACGCCGGCGGCGACCCGGTCGGCCAGCAGCGTGGCCGGGCGCAGGATCGGGCCACGCCAGACGGATTCGCGTTTGATCACCGGATCGAGACTGAACGCGGACTTCGGGTCGTTGGGCAGGCCGAGGTCGATGGCGTAGCCGAACTCGTCGCCCGCGAAACCGAGGCGCAGCGCGACCGGCTTGCTGCGCACCGTGCCCTGCACAGGATGCTGCCCCTCGCGCACCGACCGGCCGATCTTCTCCGGGCCCGCCCACAGCGTCGATGGCAGGCCGCCTTCCCGCGCGAGCGCGGCGACCGCGCCGTTGCGCGCGGCGTCGGCCAGCAGCCGCAGCGACCGGTAGACGCTCGACTTGCCGCTGCCGTTCGCGCCGGTGATCAGCGTCAACTGGTGCAGCGGCAGCACAAGGCTGCGCAACGACCGGTAGTTCTCAACGGCAAGCGTGGTGAGCATGACTCGACGGTAATCGGCTTCGCCGACAGATTCAGACCGGCGGCACGAAGCCCGGCATCCAGCCAGGGTCGTCGCCGTCACCGCAGATCGGGCAGGGCGCGCTGACCATCATGCCGGGGGCGATCTCGCGCATCAGGCTGCCGTCCCCAGGCAGAATCACCGGCCGGTACTTCTGGGCGCCATCCGTCACATCGACCAGCTCATGCGTCTGGACGCGGCACCCGTGGCACACCGTTCGCACCGGCGGTACCGGATGTGACTGGGTCATATTTCGCAGCTTAGGTCAGATGACGACGCCGAACAGCACCACATCGATCAGCGCGACGCCGAGCGCGACGTAGAACGCGAGCGGACTGTCCGGCCTGCGCACACCGAGCACGGCGGACGCGCAGGCCAACAGCACAGCGACCACCGCGGCGGCCACCACCGGCGCCGCAGGCGACCCCGGCCCGAACACGACGACAACGGAGGCCGCCGCGAGCACGATCGCCATGACCACGGTGGCGACGCGAATGCCGAGCCGGTGCGGCAGGCCACGCACTCCCGTCGCCTCGTCCGCGCGCAGGTCGGGCAGCACGTTGGCGATGTGCGCGCCGAGCCCCAACAGGCCACCCGCGACCGGCGCCCACCACGGCGGCGACGCGGGCGCGGCCAGGTACGCGACCACCGGCAGCAGGCCGGGGCCGACCAGGTAGGTCAGCCCGGACAGCACGGTCGCCTTGAGACCGAGGTTGTACGCCCAGCCCGCGCCGTTCATCAGCAACGCGACGACCCCGACCCGCCACCCGAGCAGGAAGAACAGCACCGTCGACGCGACAACCGCGAGCAGCGTGGCAACGGTGAGCACGGACAACGCGATGTCGCCGGTCGCGGCGGGTTTGTCCGAGCGCGCGTTGGCCGCGTCGCGGGCGGCGTCGATCCGGTCGTTCGACCAGCCGATGGACAGTTGGCCGGCCAGCACGGCGACGGTGAACAGCACCATCCGCGCCGGGGTCAGCCCGATGCCGATGGCCAGCAGCAACGCGATCACGGTGACCGCGGCACTCGGAATCGGATGCGAGGCCAGCGCGAGTCCGCGCAGGTCGTGCCGGCGATGCGCGAGGCCAACCCCAGATTCCACGAAGCCAAGACTAGAAGGGCGTGGGTACCGTGACGAGGTGACCACCATCGCCGCGGTACACGGGGTACTCGGTGCTCACCGATATCCGCAGGCCGAGCTGACCGAGCTGTTCATGCGGCTGTGCCTGCCGGGTGACGATCGCGCTGCGGCGCTGGCGCGGCGGCTGCACAGCAGCACCGCGGTCACGGCCCGACATCTCGCCCTGCCGCTGGAACGCTACGCGGGCCTCGGCGGGTTCACCGAGTCCAACGACGCGTTCCTGTCGGTCGCCGTTGATCTGGGCGCACAGGCGGTGGCCGGCGCGCTGAAAGAGGCCGAACTCGATGTCGGCGAGGTCGACCTGATCGTGTCCACGACCGTCACCGGAATCGCGGTGCCCTCGCTGGACGCGCGCATCGCCGGTCGACTCGGATTGCGGCCGGACGTGCGGCGGCTGCCGCTGATGGGACTGGGCTGCGTCGCGGGCGCGGCCGGTCTGGCCAGGGTGCACGATCACCTGCTCGGTGCGCCCAACGCGGTCGCGGTGCTGGTCGCGGTGGAGCTGTGCTCGTTGACGGTGCAGCGCGACGACCGCAGCGTGGCGAACATGATCGCCTGCGGCCTGTTCGGCGACGGCGCGGCCGCCGTCGTGCTCACCGGTGCCGACCGCGCGAGCGCGGGACCGAAGATCGTCAGCAGCCGCAGTCACCTCTACCCGGACACCGAACGCGCCATGGGCTGGGACGTCGGCACCAGCGGCCTGCGCATCGTGCTCGGCGCCGAAGTCCCCGACCTGGTCCGCGAATACCTGGCCGGCGATGTGGCCGCGCTGCTGAGCGAACACGGACTGACCGTCGCCGACATCGATCCGTGGGTCTGCCACACCGGCGGCCCCAAGGTGATCGAGGCCATCGAGGACGTGCTCGGCCTCCCGCCGGACGCGTTGGCGTTGACCTGGCGATCCCTGCGTGAAGTCGGCAACCTCTCCTCCGCGTCCGTGCTGCACGTCCTGCGCGACACCCTGGCGGCGCGACCGTCCGAAGGCGACCGCTGGGGCGTCTTGTTGGCGATGGGGCCCGGATTCTGCGCCGAGCTGGTACTACTTCAATGGTGAGCGCGATCCTCTACACCGTCCTGGTCGGCCTCGTCGCGATCGAGCGGTTGGCCGAACTCGTGGTGGCCAAGAAAAACCTGGCCTGGAGCCTGGCCAAGGGCGGCCGGGAGACCGGCTTCGGCCACTACCCGTTCATGGTGGCGCTGCACAGCGGGTTGCTCGCGGGGTGCGTGCTGGAGGTGTGGCTGGGCGGCAGGCCGTTCCTGCCCGCGCTCGGTTGGCCGATGCTGGCGCTGGTGCTCGCGTCGCAGGCGTTGCGGTGGTGGTGCATCCGCACCCTCGGCCCGCGCTGGAACACCAGGATCATCGTGGTCCCCGACCTCCCCCTGATCACCGGCGGCCCCTACCGCCTCATCCGGCATCCCAACTACGTTGCGGTGATCGTGGAAGGCGCGGCCTTGCCCTTGGTGCACACCGCCTGGCTCACCGCCCTGGTGTTCACCGTCCTCAACGCGGGCCTGCTGACGGTCCGGATCCGCGCAGAGAACACCGCGCTGCTGGCCATCGCTTCGGCCGGCAGCGAAACGTCCCCGCTCTAGCGTCCAGATCATGAACCGACGCGGTTGGACCCTGCTCGCGACCAGCCTCGGCTTCAGCGTCGTCCAGTTGGACGTGAGCGTGGTCAACGTGGCGATCACGCCGATCGGCGCCGACCTCGGCGGCGGCGTCGCCGCCTTGCAATGGGTCGTCAACGCCTACACCCTCGCCTTCGCGGGTCTGATCTTGACCGCGGGCGCGCTCGGCGACCGGATCGGCGCGAAGCGGGTGTTCGTCGCCGGCTTCGCCCTGTTCACCGTGGCCTCCTCGGCCTGCGGCTTCGCCCCCGACCTCGTCTCGCTGGTCGCCGCAAGGGCCGTGCAGGGCATCGGCGCGGCCGTGCTCGTACCCTGCTCGCTGACCCTGCTCAGCCACGCCTACCCGGCCGCCCGCGAGCGAGCCGGCGCCATCGGCCTGTGGACCGCGGGCGCCAGCACCGCGATGGCTTCGGGCCCGCTGATCGGCGGCGTGCTCACCACCACGCTCGGCTGGCGGGCGATCTTCTTCATCAACGCGCCGATCGGCCTTGCCGGCATCCTGCTCACCCTGCGCACGGCCACCGAGACGTCCCGCTCGCCCGGTCGCGGCATCGACCTACCCGGCCAGCTGACGGCCGTGCTGACACTGACCGCGTTGGCCTTCGCCGTGATCGAAGGCGGCCAACGCGGATTCACCGATCCCTTGGTATTGGCCGCCTTCGCGGTCGCCGTCGCGGCCGGGTCCGTGTTCGTGCTCGTCGAGGCGCACAGCAGTCGGCCGATGCTGCCGTTGGGCCTGTTCCGGGCACCGTCGTTCGGCCCGGCGACCGCGATCGGACTGCTGGTCAACATCGTCTTCTACGGCCTGCTGTTCGTACTGAGCCTGTTCTTCCAACGCGAACAACACCATTCCGCACTGCTGACCGGATTGGCGTTCGCGCCGATGACGATCGCGATCATCGCCGCCAACCTCACCACCAGCCGCCTCGCCCACCGCGTCAGCGCACGACGATTGATCATCATCGGCGCGACGCTGATGGCCGCGGGCTGCGCCGCCCTGCTCGGTTTCGGCGCCACCGCGCCCTATCCGGCCCTCGTGATTCAACTGATCGCGTTGGGCTACGGTCTCGGCCTCATCGTGCCGTCGATGACCTCGACCCTCCTCAGCGGCGTCGCCCGCACCCGGTCCGGGGCCGCGTCGGGCGCGCTGAACACGGCACGCCAGACCGGGAGCGTGCTCGGCGTGGCCCTGTTCGGCGCGCTGATCTCCGGTCCTGGATCATTGGTGCCGGGCTGGCACGTGGCGCTGCTGATCTCGATCGGGCTACTGGCCGCGATCGTCGCGATCGGACCGGGCATCCGGCCCTCGGAGTCCACACCAGAGGCGGAGGTATGCGAGTGCAGTTCATGGTGACCAGCAGGCGCCGGATCGAGCGGTACCGCGACGCCGAATTCACCCCGCTGATCCCAGCCGAAACCGCGCGGATCAAACAGCTCTACGCCGAAGGCGTCGTCCGCCACATCTGGCACCGCGACGACGGCCTCGGCGCCTGCTTCGTCATGGAGGCCCCCGACCTGGCCGCGGCCCGCGCCGTCGTCGAGGACCTACCCGTCGCGCGAGCCGGCCTGTCCGAGTTCACCGTGCTCGCGCTGCGCCCGTATCGCGGCTTCGGCAACTGACCCGCCCGGCCCCAGCCGTCTCGCTGGCCGGACCAACCCCAGCTTGCGGTGCGCACAGCTATCTATGCTCCAACGCGTGGACACGGCTGACAACAAACGCGTTCTTGAGCAGATCTACGTCGGGATTTCCTCGGGCAACCTCGAACCGCTCCTGGCACACCTCGCCGACGATGTCGTGTGGACGATCATCGGCTCCACGCCGCTTTCGGGTACCTTCCGTGGCAAGCAGGACGTGATCGAACACCTGCTCCGTCCGTTGGGCGCGGCGCTGGACGGCCATGTTCGGTTCACCTTCGACCGTTTCATCGCCGAGGGCGAGTATGTGGTCATGCTGGCCCGAGGACACGGGACGGCAAAATCCGGGCGGCCCTACAACAACACGTACTGCATCGTCTGCCGCTTCGTGGATGGCAAGGTGCGCGAGATCACCGACTACGTCGACACCGAGCTGATCACGTCGGCTCTGTTCGGCCAGCGCTGAGCCTGGAGTGCAGTGGCAGATTCTGACAAAATCACACCGGGTGTTGATACGTGTCGGTCAACGACATCACGATGCACATCGCAGAGCAGGGGACCGGTCCGCTGGTGCTGCACGGATTCCCGGAAAGCTGGTACTCCTGGCGTCGCGCACAGACAGTCCACAATGGATAGACTTGGAAACCTTTACAGCACAGTAAGATTCACCCGTTAGAGATTTGATCATCGAGGTTTCCGCTTGATATCCTTGTGGTATGGAGAAAACAGCCGACGCGTTGCTTGCCACCCCGTGGTG
>DASYBO010000019.1:0-12798 GCA_036500685.1 Pseudonocardiaceae bacterium
GCGCTGGTGCGTTCGAACATCTCGCGTTCGTATTCTTTGATGGCGGCGGGGAAGTCGTCCGGGTGCGCGGCCAGTGCGCGGCCGAGTTGGGCGCCGTCGAGTAGGGCCATGTTGGCGCCTTCTCCTACCGGTGGCATCAGGTGCGCGGCGTCGCCGAGCAGTGTGACGTCTGGTGTCGATGGCCAGGTCAGGCCGATCGGGAGAGTGGTGATCGGCCATAGCCGGATTGTGTCGTCGCAGGCTGCGATTAGTGCGGTGAACCTTGCGTCCCAGCCGGTGAGTTCCTTGATCAGTCGTTCCCGGGTGGCGGCCGGGTCGTCGAACGGGATTCCGCTGGTGGCGAACCAGTCTTCGGCGGTGTGGTAGAAGCTCAGGCCGATGCGCACGCGGCCGTCGCCGTTGCGTTGTGCTGCCAGGGATTTCCCGTTGCCGAGCACCCAGTAGTTGCCGCGCCCGACCATCGCGGCGAGGTCGGGGTGAGTGCGGTCGATGTCGGGAATGCCGAGCTCGACGGTGTTCTGGCCGATGTGCGCCGGCCGGGCGTCGGTGAGCAGCGCACGGACCCGGGACTGCGCGCCGTCGGCGCCGACCAGCAGGTCATACGTCGCACTACTGCCGTCGGCGAAGTGCAGCACGCCATTGTCAGCGGATTCGAAGGCGTGTCCCCAGCGCACCGCGTGTTCAGGAACAGAGTCCAGCAGCAGGTTGCGCAGATCGGCGCGGTCCACCTCGGGTCGCGCGAGCGGGGCGTCGTCGGGCGTGTCCTCCTGCAGCAGCAGGGTGCCGTCCGGCTCGAGAAGCCGCATGTCTTGGCCTTCACCACGGGCAATCGCGTAGAACTGGTCGATCAGGCCGGCCTCGCGCAGCGCCCGCTGCCCGGAGTGGATGTCGAGCATGCCGCCCTGACCGCGCGCATCGCGCGACGATTCTCGTTCGTACACAACGGCTTCGATGCCGTTCATGTGCAGCATCCTGGCGAGGGCCAAGCCGCCGAGGCCCGCCCCCACGATAGCGATGGTCATAATTGCCCCCAATTCACTGTATCTGTCGATACACTGTATCAGACTGAACACTGTATTGTCGTCGGCATGTTGGTGTGGGAGCGGCCGGAGCCGCCGGACCGACCGGTGCCGGCCCCGCTGAGCCGGGACCGGATCGTCCGTGCGGCGATCGATCTGGCCGACGCGGACGGTCTCGACGCGGTGTCGCTGCGCAAGGTCGCCGCGGTGTTGGATGTCGGGCCGATGCGGCTCTACGGCTACCTCGCCACCAAGGAGGAGTTGCTCGACCTGATGCTCGACGCGGTCCACGCCGAGATCCGGCCGGCCGGAGACGGCTGGCGAGCGGTGCTGCGCTCCCTTGCCGAAAGCATCCGACGAGCCGCCCACCAGCACGAATGGCTCGCCGACCTGATCGGTGGACGACCCCAACTCGGGCCGAACACGCTGGCCAGCGGAGAGGCGGTGGCGGCCGGCATGGCCGGCGTCGACCTGGACACCGTCGTGCCGGCGATCGCGGCGGTCAACGCCTACGTCATCGGCGCGGTGCGCAGGGAGATCACCGAGCGACGTGCCGAGCGGGCGTCCGGGATGGACCAGAGGCAGTGGCAGGCCGCCTTCGGGCCCTACCTGCTGCGAACCTTCGCGACCGGCCGGTTCCCCTCGGTGGCCAGGATCGTCCACGACGGCCCCCACCTCGACGCCGACCAGACCTTCCTGGCTGGCCTCGAGTTCCTCCTCGACGGGATCGCAGCCCGCATCTCAAGCTGACGCGCCGGGACCACGCAGCCTCACCAAGCAGGTGACTACCGTCCGGCCTGGCCTACTTCAGGTGCCGGGCGAAGAACCGGTTCCCGGCCTCGCCCTCGAACTGCGGGACGCCGGCGTGCCCGCCCATGTTGGCGTGCAGCGTCTTCTCCTTGGAGCCGAAGGCATCGAACAGGTCAAGGGCCAGTTGCCGGTCGTTTCCCTCGTCGTCCCACTGCAGCAGGACATGCAGCGGAATGGTGATCTGCCGCGCCTGTTCGAACATGGTGCGGGGCACGAAACTCCCGGCGAACAGCATGGCGGCCGCGATGCGCGGATCGACCACCGCCAGTCGGATGGCGATGGCGATCACCCCTCCCGCGAACCCGACCGGTCCGCCGATCTCGGGCAGCGAAAGGAGGGCGTCGAGGGTGGCCCGCCATTCCGGGACCGCCTTTTCTACCAGCGGAAGGATGAGCCGCTCGACGATGTCGTCGACCGGCTCGCCGGCCTCGAGCGCCCGGCGCAGGTCGGCGCGGGCCTCGTCGGCGGCGGCGGAACGAGGTCGGTCACCGCTGCCGGGGAGTTCGATGGTCGCCGCGGCGAAACCCTCCGCCACGGAGTTCCGGGCCCTGCCCAGCAGTCGGGGGTACATCTGGTGCAGTCCGCCTGGGTGGCCGAGCAGGATCAGCGGAGCCGGTGCGGCTCCACGTGTCCACAGGATGCCGGGGATCTCGCCGATGGCGAATTCGCGTTCGAGGACGCCGTCGTCGAGGCGCTGTTCGGAAGTGAATCGCATGGTCGTGCCTTTCGGGAGTGCTCGCGAAACGGCGCTCCCGGACGACCTATCGTCCGGCCGTGACCCCGGAGGGGAGCACCCATGTCGATACGTTCACGGGTACCACCTCCTCGTTGTCTGGCACGGCTTCCAGGAAAGCTAGCAGTGGTCTCCGTCGTCCGCCAACGGGTTTTGCGGCGACCCGCGCGCTCGTCATCTTGCCTACACCCTTGCATAAGTGGAACGCTGTTCCGTATAGTTCCGGAGGAACGTTCCACTTAGATCCAGGGTACGGCAACGACAGGCCGCCGCCCGCGAACTCAGGAGACACACCATGCGGTACCGCACCCTTGGCCGGACCGGCATCAAGGTCAGTCCCTACGCGCTCGGCGCGATGATGTTCGGGGCCAGCATCGGCAACCCCGACCACGACGACTCGGTACGCATCATCCACAAGGCGCTCGACGCGGGGATCAACTTCGTCGACACCGCCGACGGGTACTCCCGCGGCGAGTCCGAAGAGGTCGTGGGAAAGGCGCTCAAAGGACGGCGCGACAACGTCGTCCTGGCGACCAAGGTGCATCTGCCGATGGGCGATGATCCCAACCAGCAGGGCAATTCACGGCGCTGGATCATGACCGAGGTCGAGAACTCGTTGCGCCGCCTGCAAACCGACCACATCGACCTGTACCAGATCCACCGGCCGGACCCGGACACCGACATCGAGGAGACACTCTCCGCGCTCTCGGACCTGATCCACGCGGGCAAGGTGCGTGCCATCGGGTCCTCGGCCATGCCCGCCTCCGACATCGTCGAGGCCCAGTGGGTCGCCGAGCGGCGCGGCCTGGCGCGGTTCCGCAGTGAGCAGCCGACGTATTCGATCCTCAACCGCGGCATCGAGCGCGAGGTGTTGCCCGTTGCCCAGCGTTATGGCATGGGCACGCTCGTGTGGAGTCCGCTGGCGAAGGGCATGCTCACCGGGCGCATCCGCAAGGGCCAGCCGACCGATCTGCACCGCGCCACCATGTTCGCCAACTTCAGCGACGAGCGCCGGCTCGATGCCGTCGAGCAGGTCATCGCGGTGGCCGAGCAGGCGGGCCTGCCGGTGACGCACCTTGCGATGGCGTTCGCGATCGCTCATCCGGGGGTGACCAGCGCGATCATCGGGCCGCGCACGATGGAGCACCTCGACGACCTTCTCGCCAGCGTCGACGTCGCGCTCACCGACGACATTCTCGACCGGATCGACGAGATCGTGCCGCCTGGTACCGACATCGGCGCGCCCGACCACTCCGCCCACGTGCCGCAGGCCCTCCAGCGTACGAACCTGCGTCGTCGGCCGCTCGGTGAGCGAGCCGCCGCTACCTCGCTGGCAGGGCGTTGAGTTCGTCGGCGAGCAGCAGGTCAGGGTCGAACTTCATGCCGACGAAGTGGCCGGCGAGTTCGAGCGAGAGCACGCCGTGCAGGCGGGTCCAGAAGGACAGGGCGCGATGCAGGGTTGTGGTCGTCGCGGGGTGGCCTCTCGCCCACTCGCGGTGGGTTTCGAGGTGTGTGTCGAACGGCGTTGCCGGTTCGTCGACCGATGACGTATCGGCGGCCTCGATGACCACGGCCATGACCTCGGCGGAGATCGCGGTGGTGTCCTCGGGTGCCTGGTAACCGGGAACGGGCGTGCCGTAGATGAGGAAGTACCGGTGCGGGTCGCCGCGGGCCCAGTCCCGGATGACGGTGGCCAGTCCGGCCAGGTCGGTGCCGGCCTCGTACGCCGCGCGGACGGTGTCGGCGAGGCTTCGGTAGGCGTCGCGGATGAGCGCGGTGATCAGCTCGTCGCGGCTGGCGAAGTAGCGGTAGAGGGCAGGGCCGCTCATGCCCATCTGTTTGGCGATCGCGTTGAGCGAGAGCGCGGATGCTCCGGCGGCGGCGATCTGCTCCCACGCGTGTTGCTTGATCTCGGCGCGTACCTGGGCGCGATAGCGCTCGCGTGGGCTTCGTCCGTCTGACATCATCACAGTATAGTTAGAACCTCTCACTTTTGCGGTTCCGGCAAAGAAGTTTGTCGATTCCTGATCGCCTGGCGCAGGTTGGAGTCCCGACAATCGAGGCAGGGACGCGACATGGACGCACAGATCTGGGACGAGCTGTACAGCAGCCGCGAGCAGTTGTTCAGCGGCAACCCCAACGGGGTACTGGTCACCGAGGTCGCCGAACTGGAGCCGGGGCAGGCGCTGGACGTGGGCTGCGGCGAGGGCGGCGACGCGCTGTGGCTGGCCCGGCGGGGCTGGCGGGTCACGGCCGTCGACATTTCGCAGGTCGCGCTGGATCGTGCGGCCGAGGCGGGTTCGGATGTCGCAGGGCAGGTGGCCTGGACGCGCGGTGATCTGACCTCGACACCGCTGCCGGCCGGCTCGTTCGATCTGGTCTCGGCCCAGTACTTTCCGCTGCCGCGCGAGCCGGAGCACACGGCGCTGCGTGCTCTGCTGGCTTCGGTCGCGCCGGGTGGCACGCTGCTCGTCGCCGGTCACGATCTCGCCGACCTGCCGCCGGGGCACGGGCATGGCTTGGACCCAGCCGATTTCTACCAGCCGAGCGAGATCGCCAAGTTGCTCGACGAGCACTGGACCGTCCTGATCGACGAAATCCGGCCGCGCACCGCGCCGGCACCGGAAGGCACCGAGCACGTCAACGACGCCGTGCTGCGCGCGCGACGTCGCTAGGGGTTCAGTCAGGGGACGGTCTGGTAAACGGGTGAACGGGCGCACTGTTTCGCCCGTTCACCCTCGGTTGGCTCCATTGTGGAGGCATGACGATCGATGCGCTGACGATTGCCGCCGAGCGGGCCGAGGCCGCCACGATGGTGGCGTTGGAGTCGCGGGCCGCGCCGGAGACGGTGCGGCGGTTGGGGATCGCCACCGCGCAGGTCGCCGGCGGGATCCTGCTCGCGGTGCGGGAGGACCCGAGCCAGTACTGGAGCAAGGCGTACTGCCTCGGCTTGGACCGGCCGATCACGGATGCGGTCGTCGGCGAGGTCGTCGACTTCTACCGGGACAACGGGAACAAGATGACAGTGCTGCCGATCGCGCCGTCGGCGTTGCCTGCGGACTGGGCGGAAATCTGCGCGCGTCACGGGCTGACCGAGGGCAGCGACTGGCACAAGCTGGTGCGCGATCCGGGTGGCGAACTGCCGTCGGCGGAGTCGTCGTTGCGGATCGCGCCGATTCCGGTCGGGGACGCGTCGGTGTGGGCGCGGGCGTCGTTGCGTGGTTTCGGCATGCCGGAGGATCTGGCGCCGATGCTCGCCAGCGTGTTCGGGGAGCCGGGGGTTACGACCTTCGGCGCCTATGACGACGCCGAGTTGGTCGGGGCAGGCACGGTGAACGTGGTCGATGTCGCGGGTGGGCCGAGGGTGGGGCAGTTGGCGGCCGGGTTCACGTTGTCGGACTTTCAGGGGCGCGGCGCGCAGTCGGCGTTGATCGCGGCACGGATGCGGACGGCGATCGAGGCCGGGTGCGAGTTGTTGGTGGCGGAGACCGGCGACGAGAAGCCCGGTGAGCACAACACGTCGCTGCGCAATCTGCTGCGGCTGGGGTTCCGGGTGTTGTACAAGCGGCGGAACTGGATCTGGCGCGCCTGATCAACTCTCGCGCAGGTAGGTCTCCAGTTGGTCGGCGAGTTCGACCGGGTAGCTGAGCGCGATGAGGTGGCCGCCGGGGAGTTCGTCGACAGGCAGGCCGAGGCGTTCGGTGACCACGCGGCGTTGGAACTCCAGTGGGAAGAACCGGTCGTCGCGGCCCTGGATGACCATGGTCGGCACGTCCGGCCAGGCCGGCAGCGGCCATGGGGTCGCGAAGATCGCGTCCGACTGGGGCAGTGGCGTGGCCAGGGCTTCTTGGGCGAGGTCGGCGGGTACGTCGTGGAAGAAGTACTCGGCAAGGTCGAACTCGGGGTCGCGGCCGTCCTGGATCGCCTTGTCGATGCGGGCTTGGGCCTGGCCGGTGTCGGCCCACCAGTCGCCCGCGGTTTCGCCTGGCCTCGGCACCATCGGGTTGGTCAGAACCAGCAGGGTGGGCGAGATCTTGGCGGCCACGAGTGATGCGGTGAATCCACCCAGGGAATGGCCGAGTACGACCAGGTCGGCGTCGTCGCGATGCGCGCCGATGGCGGTGAGCACGGTGTCGGTGTATTCGGCGAGCCCTGCGGTGGGGTCGGCCGCCGGGAGGTCGACGGCGATGGCTCGGTGGCCGCGTTCGGTGAGGATCGGGACGAGCCGGCGGAAGTACCAGGCACTGCCGCCCGCGCCGGGAATGAGCACAAAGGTCGCCATGTCGGGCATACTACTACTGCCTTAGTAGTAAACGGTCCTGATCAACAATGAAAGCTAGAATTCTTTGTGTGGCGGGCAGGCGCAGTTACGGCGATCCATGTGGCACCGCGCGCGCCCTGGACGTCATCGGCGAGCGCTGGGCGCTGCTGGTGGTGCGCGAACTCTTGTTCGGCCCGAAACGCTTCACCGAACTCAGCCGTGGCCTGCCCGGAATGAGCCAGAACGTGCTCGCGGCGCGATTGCGCGAACTGGAAACCGACGGCGTCGTGCGCAACTACCGGCTCGGGCCGCCGGCCAGCACCAGGGTCTACGAGCTGACCCCGCGCGGGTACGAGCTGGAGGAGCTACTGATCGCGTTGGGGCGGTGGGGCAGCAAGGTGCCGCTGGACGCGATCGACGCCGCGGCGGAGTTGAGCGTCGACGCGCTGGTGCTCGCCCTGCGCACCACCTTCGACGCGCGGCGGGCCGGTGCGCTGCGCGCCAGAGTCGAGCTGTGTCTGGACGGAGACCGGTTTCACGCGGAGATCGCCGACGGCGAGTTCACCATCGGGCGCGGCGGGGTGCGCGACGCGGACGCGATCCTGGACGCCGGCGTCGCCACCGTGCGCTCGGTGATCTTCGATGGGCTGCCGCTGACCGACGCGGTGCGGTCGCGGGCGTTGCTGCTGACCGGTGATCAGCGCGTGGCCGCGCGGTTCGTGAACTGTTTTCCGCGCCCGCAGCCCGTCTACTGACGCGGGTAAAGCCAAAGATCACCGGTCCGGGTCATGGCAGGTGCTTGAATCGCCTGCCACTGCCGAGAACACTTTCCACCATGCCGGCTGTGGCGTCGATCTGGGCCGATGTGGTTGCCGAACTTCCCGTCGGCATGTTGCTCAACGACTCCGACGGCGCCGTCCTCGCGCACAACGCGCGCGCGGCCGACCTACTCGGATTGACCAGCGAACAGTTGCGCACCGGGACGATTCCCGCGCACTGGCGGGTCTGCGCCGAGAACGGCGCGCGACTGCCCGACCCGGCCGAACTCGTCGACCAACTCGGCCGGACCGGGGCCGCGACCGCGCTGGCCGTGCGGGTCGGCGACGAACTGCGGCAGACTCGGTTGTGGGCCAAGTACTATCCGGTCAGCCGGGCCGGCGCGCGGCTCATGCTTGTGCTGCTGCAACCGGTCAATACCGATGTCGCCCGCTCGCACGGACTGCTGGACCCGCTGACCGAGCTGCCCAACGCCACCCTCGCGCTGGATCGGTTGGACCAGGCGCTGGTGCGGGCGCGCACGCACGCGACCCTGGTTTCCGTTGTGCTGCTGGACATCTGCGACATGGCGGCGATCAACGCGGAGTTCGGTTTCCAGCGTGGCGACGACCTGCTCACCGTGCTCGGCGGGCGACTGCGACAGGGCCTGCGCGCCGATCACACGGTGGCCCGGTTCGGCGGGGACGAGTTCATGGTGATCGCAGAACATCCCGGTGGGACCGGCGAATCCGTTGCCGCGCGGGCACGGGAGTTGCTGGAGCGCTCGGTGCGGCTGGACGGGAAACGGGTCACGCCCAAGGTCAGGGTCGGCTGGGTGACCAGCGACGGAAACAACCCGGTGCATGCCGTGATCACCCACCTGGAATCACACCTGGTCCACTGAATTCGCGCACAGCGCACGGGGCCCGGGAAGCCGTCGCTTCCCGGGCCCCGCTTTATCGGAGGAAAAACAGACCGATCAGACGCTGGGCAGCTGGACGCCGTCCAGGCCCTGGCCGGCCAGGTTCCGCAGCGAGTTCGCCGCGGAGTCCGACGCGGAAAGCGCCGGAGCGTCGACCGAGCTCAGCGCACCCGGAGCCTGCACACCGCTCAGCGGCGAGCTGTTCAGGTCGCCGAGCGAGGACACCGGCGCGCCACCAACCTCGACGTCGGTGGGGTTCGGCACCCAGTTGCTGACCGACGGCACGTCGGGCAGCTGCGAACCGGTCAGGCCCGGGGTGACCGCGAAGCTCTGCGTTGTCGGCAGGTGCGGGGTCAGGGGCAGGGCCGGCATGCCGGGCAGGGTCAGTGCCGAGGGCAGGGTGGGCAGTTCCGGCAGGGTGCCGAAGGTCGGCACGGTGCCGAGGGTCGGCAGGTCCTGCGTGCCGTTCACGTTGCCCAGCTGGCTCAGGCTGGGCAGGTTGGTGCCCCCGGCCAGCCCGCTGGTGGGCAGGTTGGTCGGCAGCGCACTCGTCGGCAGCAGGCCGTTCGCACCCAGGGTGGGCAGCGTGCCCACCGTGGGCAGCGAGCTGGCCAGCAGCGGAGCCGAGAACACCGGCAGACCCGCAAGGCCAGGCAGCTCGTCGCCGATGCCGCCGATGCCCGGCAGCGCCTGCGCCGACTGCGTGCCGATGCTCTGGTTGGGCAGCAGGTCATTCTGACCCGGCAGCAGCGCGGAGGACACCGTCGGCAGGGTGCCGATCTGGGGCACCTCCGGCAGGCTCACCGGCAGCGCCGGGTCGCCGTGGCCGATCGGCAGGCCGTCCACAGGGAGGGTGGGCAGACCGCCGGTGAACGGCAGCGTCGACGGGGTGTTCAGCGGCACCTCGGGCAGGCTCTGCGTGCTCGGGGTGGTCGGCAGCTGACCGGCCAGCGGCAGGTCACCGCTGAAGCCGGACAGTTCGTTCGGCACCGCGTCCAGACCGGGCAGGTTCGACGTGCCCGGCACGCCGGACAGGTCCGGCGTCGCCGGCAGGGTCGGCACCTTGTTCACGCTGGGCACGCCGGGCAGGCTCGGCAGGTCCGGCACGCTCGGCACGTCGAGGCCGGGCAGGGCGGGCAGGCCGGGCACGTTGGCCAGGCTCGGAACCGCGACCACCGTCGGGATGGTGGGCAGCCCCGCCGGCATGTCCTGGGTGCTGGGCACCGAGGGCAATCCGGTCGGCAGTCCCGTCGGCAGAGCGGTCGGCAGGGCCGGGAGCATCGGCACCGCGGGCAGCGGGGTCAGCGCCGACATGCCGCCGGGCAGGTTGGACAGCCCGGAGGACAAGCCGGCCGGGATGTTGCCGACACCGGGCAGCGACGGCATGCCGGGCAGTGCTGGGACACCGGGCAGAGCCGGCACGCCCGGCAGCGCCGGGACACCAGGCAGAGCCGAGAGGCCGGGCAGTGACGGCAGTCCCGGGAGGGACTGGGTGCTCGGCACGCCGGGCAGGCCGGGCACGCGCGGCAGGCTGGACAGCCCCGGCAACTGCGAGAGCGCCAGGTGCGGGAAGGACAGCGGCAGCGTTGCCAGGTTCGGCATCTTGTCGATCGGCAGCAGCGCGTCGGTGCCCTTGGGCAGACCGAACTGCGGCACGGTCGGCGCGTTCTGCAGGCTCAGCGGCACATCGACCGCCGGGGCCTTGTCTCCGGAGACGACGTGGCTGTCGTTGGCACCGGCCACGAGCGCGTGGCCGAGCACCTGCACCGGAACCTGGTAGACCTGCGCGACAACACCAGCCGGCACCATGCCGTTCACACCGGACAGAGCGCCGTGACCGGTGGTGCTGGTCGGACCGCCGTCGACACTGCTGAGCTGGTTGACGCCCAGCGAGTCGGTGTTGCTGGCACCCGCGACGCCGTTGGCTAGCACCTGGGCGATCGCGGTGGCCGGCACGGTGACCAGGTCGCCGGAGATGGAACCCCAGTCGCCGTGGCTGGTGGTGGATCCACCGGCCGCGGTGGCCGTCTCGTTGGGGGCGTGCCCGAGGGCGTTGCCACCGGCCGCGACCGCGTTGCCGAACACCTGCGCGGTGTGGATGACCTGTGCGCTGACCACGTTGCCCGACTCGGCACCGGCGGTGCCGTCGGTGGTGGTGTCGCCGCCGGCCCAGGTGGTGGTCTGGTTGTCGGCCAGCGCCGCGTCGTTGGCCGCGCCTGCGACCGCGCTGCCGAACACCTGAGCTGGGCCCGAGTTGGGCAGGCTCACCACGTTGCCGGCCACCGAACCACCGGCACCGTCGGCGCTGGCGTTGCCGCCAGCACCCATGCTGGTGGTGTTGGAGCCGATCGCCGCACCGTTGCCGACCAGGTTCGCCGCGTTGTGCATGACCTGCCCCGGTAGCGCGGTCGGCGCCGAGACGATGTTGCCGGAGCCGGTGCCCTGGCGGCCGCTGCCGGTCGCGTCGCCACCGGAGTTGACGGTGGTGCGGCTGTCCGCGCTGCTGTTCTCGTTGGCGACAAGGCCCGCCGCATCGCCGAACACCTGGGCGGCCAGCGAGGTGGGCGCCTGCACGACGTTGCTCGACACGGTGCCGTAGTCGTCGTTGGTGCTGGAGTTGCCGCCCGCGGTGATCACCTTGGACTCGGCCGGCACGGTGCCACCGGCGTTGCCGCCGAGGCTGCCGGCCGCGCCGAACACCTCGGCCGGACCGGCGACCGGGAGCTGCACGATGTTGCCGCCGCCGGTGGCGCCGGAACCGCTGGTGCCGGAGTAGCCGCCGGTGGTGGCCATCACGTCGTTGGCTCCCGTGCCGGAGGCGTTGCCGACCAGCGAGGCACCCGAACCGAACACGTCGTTGCTGCCGGCGACCGGGCCGCTGGCGTTGTTGCCGGCGAGGACACCGTTGATGCCGTCGGCGTAGCTGATGCCACCCGCGGTCGCGTTCTCCGAGTTGGCCTGCACGCCGTTGGCGGTACCGGCGACGGCGGCGCCGTTGCCGAACACGTGCACCGGGTCGGCAACGGGCACGCCGGCGAGGTTGCCGGATCCCGCCGAAGATTCGCCGTTGGTGGTGGTGAACCCACCGGCCGAGTCGGTGTTGGTGGTCATGCCGCTGGTGCCGGTGTTGGCGGCGCCCGCGATCGCGTTGCCGGCGACCTCGGCCGGGTTCGACAGGGCGGGCACGGCACCGTTGCCGGAGAGCACGCCGTTGAAACCGCTGGTCTGCACGTAGCCGGGCAACGTGCTGGAGTGGTCGCCCGAGCCGCGCGGCGCGTTCACCAGGTCCGTGCAACCGGCGGTGGTGTTGGCGGTGTTGGTCGAGTCGGCGCCCGCGTTGCCGGCGCCACCGATGGCGTTGCCATCGACCTCGGCCGGAACGGCGAGTGGGGCACCGGCGACGTTGCCGGAGCCGGAGCCGAGCGATCCGTCGGTCAGGATCGAGCCGTTGGAGCGGCCGGCGGTGCTGTTGGTCGAGCCGCTGGCCGCCTGGCCCGCGCCGGCGACCGCGTTGCCCGCGATCTGCACCGGAGTGGCGAACTGCCCCTCGGCCACGTTGCCGGAGAGGGTGCGTTGGCTGCCGTTGGTGACGATGTCACCGCCGGTCGTCGCGGACTGGTTCGCAGACCCCACCGAGGTGGCGTTGCCGGCCGCGCCGATCGCGTTGTTGGCGATCTGCACCGGCAGCGCGTAGTTGACCGCGACCACGTTGTTGGTCAGTGCGCCAGGGTCGAATCCGGTGATCACCGGGTCCGGCACGTTCGCGGTCTGGTCCGAGTTGTTCTGCACGGCGGCGGGGCCGCCGAGCGCGATGGCGTTGCCCGAGATGTCCACCGGCAGCACCACTTCGACGCGACCGCGGTTACCCATCAGCGGGTCGCCGCCGAGGGCCTGGGTGCTCGCACCCGGCACTCCCGGCACCCCGGGCACCGAGGGCAGGCTGCTGGCGACCGGCACGTTCTTGGTGAGCCCGGTGACCTTGTCGGTCAGTCCCGAGGTGGCCGAGCCGACGACCGGCAGGTTGCTGGTGGACACGTTGCCGACATTCGGCAGGGTCCCACTGGTCGGCAGCACCTTGGCCAGTCCGGGTGCGGACTTGGTGACGGCAGGTGCCGCCTTGCTCAGTGCGACCGGCAGGTTGCCAGTGGCCGACGTGACGCCGTTGGTCGGCAGCCCCGCGCCCTGCGGCAACGCGTTGGTGACCTCGTCGGTGCTGATCGTGCGATCGACACCGGGCAGGTCCTTCTGGCCGAATGGCGTGCCCACGGCATTGTTGCCAACGTTGACCGGGACCGAG
>DASYBO010000020.1:0-4807 GCA_036500685.1 Pseudonocardiaceae bacterium
GTACGCCGACTGCAGGTCGGACGGGCCGTAGCCGAAGCCGGACGGGATGGCAGCAGGGGTGTCGGGGTGCGCCGCTCGCACGGCGCTCTCGGTTAAGGAGTGCTTGTCGGTTCTCTTGAGAGCCTGGCAGGCGAGCTTGCCAGGCGTGACCGTCGTGGGGCAGGCATGAACGGTCGGGGCGGAGCTGTTGGCGGTTGATGTCGTTGCTGCCGAGCTCGTCGATGGACTGGCGATCGCTGTAGCCGACCCGAAGGTCAACGACAGCGCGGCAATCCCGGCGAGCGTCAGCATCCCTCGCGTGACACTTCGCACTGTTCCTCCAACGCAGTGGAACCATGACCACCGGGCGGATCACCCGCTGGCGTCATGTGTGTACAACCTGTGTGAGGTGCGGAGTGTCCGGCGCCGGACACTGTCACAAGAGTGACAGTAAATTTCCGGTTGCCACAGGCTGGGAATTACCTGGGATTACCTGCTCGGCAATGGGATTTACGCCGTGTAGCCAGGTCCATTTCAGCCAAAAGGCCGCACCCGAAGGGATGCGGCCATTAGGGAGCTCTGACTTTTCTGGGAAAGCCAGCTCAATTCGTCGGTTCGGCCGAATGAGCCACTTCGAATTCCATCAGATCCGCGCCGGTGCTCACCGTGTTGCCGCGCGTACCCGCGTGCGCCGCCATGGCCGCGCCGTCGCGCCAGGCCTGATAGGCGTCCTCGGACTCCCAGCGGGAGTAGACGAAGTAGCGGGTCTCGCCGGAAACCGGGCGGAGCAGTTCGAAACCGAGAAAGCCCGGCTGCTCGCGCAGCGCGTCCAGCCGCGCGGCGAAGCGCTTCTCCACCTCGGGACCGGCGCCGTCCGGGACGGTGAGTGCGTTGATCTTCACGACAACCATGGCATCGACGTTACCCGCCCCGATCACGCGGCTGGTTTCCAGCCGAGTTCCGGGCCGAGTCTTGTCGCGATGTCGGTGAGGATCTGCACGTAGTCCGCGTGTTCGAAGGTGAACGGCAGCGCGAACACCACCTCGTCGATCTCCTGGAAGCCGGCGTGCGCGTAGAGCCGTTCGGCGATCTCGGCCGAGCTGCCCACCAGGTCGGTCGAGAACAGCATCTGCTGCGGCCCCAACGGTGCCGACGTGCGCGGTGTGCGCGCCTCCACGTATGCGTGGTATTTCGCGCGCTGTTCGGCGTCGGCCGAATCGGTCGGGATCACCACCAGCCCCTGCGAGACCCGCGCCCGCCGACCGTCCGGATGGTGCGCGCGGAACGTGGTGATGTGCTCGCGCTGGATCTCCGCGAAGCCCGCCGTCGACCCCTCCGCCCGGACCACGTTGCTGCTCAGGAAGTTCATGCTCTGCTCGCCGGCCCACCGCGCCGAGCGCAGACTCGCGCCGCCGTACCAGATCCGTCGGTCCAGTCCGGCCGAGTGCGGCTGCACGCGGTCGGAGAACACCTCGAATCCCTCGACGCCGCTCACGTCGGTGACCTTCTCCCCGCGCACGCACGCGAGCAGCCTGCGTACCCGCTCGTAGCTGAAGTCCTCGGCGTCCGCGGTGTCGGGGTAGAGCGCCTGCTTGACGTGGTCGTACTCGCGCGGCGGACCCACGCTGATGCCGGGATTGAGCCGGCCGCCGGAGAGGATGTCCACGGTGGCCAGATCCTCGGCAAGCCGCAGCGGGTTCTCCCAGCCGAGCGGGATGACCGCGGTGCCCAACGCGATCCGCGACGTCCGCTGGGTCGCCGCGGCGAGCACCGCGACCGGCGATGAGATGCCGAACTGCAGATGCCGGTGGCGCACCCAGGCGCTGTCGAAGCCGAGTTGTTCACCCAGTTCGATGATGCCCAGCGTCGACTCGTGGCCCGCGCGCGGGTCGGTCTCGTTGAACAGTCCGATCGTCAGAAAACCCAGCTTGCGCAACGGGTCCGGAGCCTGTGGCACGCCATCCTCCATCGTCGATGGTCCTCGATGGAATTCTCCCAGCCGATCTTGACCTGTACCGCCTGGTGATAGAGGGCCTGCGCCGCAAGTCGACGGTAAGAAACGCAAACCCGTCGCATCATGATGTTCGTTCCTTGCTGTGCTGGCGGTTCGTTTGCATCTCCTGGTCACGGGCTGCGCGGGTTCGATCCATCGAACTTTCTGGCAAGCATGCCGCGAACTGGCGAGACGTGGCCCAGGAACGTCGTTTCACGGACAACTCCCAGGTCCCCGCCCTCAGCCGACCGCTCAGCGCGGCCGATCTAGCTACTGGAACAGTCGCAAATTTGCGTTCACACGTAAGACTTTATCTGTCATGTATCTGGTTATTGCGCCTCTGTGTCGACGGAGTTACCGTCCCTGTACTCCGCCTCCCGTGGAAAGCGAGTACTTCGCAATGGCGCGAACCAGCAGCAGGACCCTCCGATTAATGACCGTGCTGACAGCCGGGGCGGCAATGCTCGCCGCCGGCGCGGCAACAGTGGCCGCGTTGCCGGCGGCGGCCGCAACGGCAACCGGTGGCAGCGGCGCGACCCTGCCCTACGTCGAGGTACAGGCGGAGAACTCCGCGACCAACGGCTCGATCATCGGCCCCAGCTACACCCATGGACAGCTCGCCGACGAAGCGTCCTTCCGCAAGGCAGTCACCTTGCAGGGCACCGGCAAGTACGTCACATTCACCACGCCGGTGGCCACCAACTCGATCAACTTCCGCTACAGCATTCCGGACAGCAGCGACGGTTCCGCCTACACCGCGCCGCTCTCGCTCTATGTCAACGGCGCCAAGCAAACGGACTTCACCCTCACCAACGCCTACAGCTGGCAGTACGGAAGCTACCCGTTCACCAACTCGCCGGGCAGCAACCCGCACCACTTCTTCGACGAGACGCACCGGCTGTTCAGCCAGACCTATCCGGCCGGCACCACGTTCAGCCTCCAGGTCGACTCCGAGGACACCGCCGGTTCGTACACGATCGACTTCGCGGACTTCGAGAACGTCGGCGCGGCGCTGCCGCAGCCGGCAGGCTCGGTCTCGGTGACCAGTGAGGGCGCGGACCCGTCCGGCAGCGCCGACTCGACCGCCGCGTTCAAGGCCGCGGTCAGCGCAGCAGGCCCCGGTGGAACGGTGTGGATCCCGCCGGGCAGCTACAACGTGCCCTGGCACATCACGGTCAACAACGTGACAGTCGAGGGTGCCGGCATGTGGTACTCGACGGTGACCGGTGCGGCGCCCGGCTTCTACGGCCTCGGCGAACCGAACAGCTGCGGGGTCGGCGGCAACTCCGGGTCAAGCAGCAACGTCCACCTGTCCAACTTCGCGATCTTCGGGCAGGTCGGCGTCCGGGTCGACTGCAACCAGGACAACGGCATCGGCGGCGCGCTGAACAGCTCCAGTGCCAGCGATATCTGGATCGAGCACGAGAAGGTCGGTGCCTGGATGGACGGGCCGATGAACGGCCTGACCCTGTCCGGCATGCGAATCAGGGACACCTTCGCGGATGGCATCAACTTCCACGGCGGGGTCACCGGCTCCACCGTGACCAACAGCGACATCCGCAACACCGGTGACGACGGCATCGCCACCTGGGCCGACTCCAGCCTCGGCGCGGACGCCAACGACACCATCTCCAACAACACCGTCGAGTTGCAGATGTTGGCCAACGGCATCGCCATCTACGGCGGCCACGACAACACCGTCAGCGGAAACCTGGTGCAGGACACCGGCCTCGCCCAGGGGGGCGGCATCCAGGTCGGCCAGCGGTTCACCTCGACCCCGGTCGGCACGACCACGATCTCCAACAACACCATGATCCGCGACGGCAGCCTCGACCCGAACTGGCAGTTCGGTGTTGGCGCGCTGTGGTTCGACGGCAGCCAGGGCGCGATCAGCGGTCCGATCAACGTGACCAACGCGCTCATCGAACAGAGCCCCTACGAGGCCGTCCAATGGGTCGAGGGCACGGTCAGCGGCGTGAACCTCAACAATGTCACCATTTCCGGCGCCGGTACGTTCGCCATGCAGGAGCAGACCGGTGGCGCCGCGTCGTTCACCAACGTCGTGGCGACCGGCGTCGCGCAGAGCCCGCCAAGCTACAACTGTGAGGGCAACGCTTTCGCCATCACCGACAACGGCGGCAACTCCGGCATCACCCCGACCCAGTGCAACGGCTGGCCGGCCCCGGTCTACCCGCCCTACCCGCCAACGGGTGTCACCGCGCAACCGAGCGCGTTGAACTTCGGTTCGACCCCGACCGGCAGCACCAGCCCGGCGCAGACCGTCACGGTCGCCAACCCGACCAACACGGCCGCCGGCGTCTCCGGCATCTCGATCACCGGCGACTTCAAGCAGACCAACAACTGCGGATCGTCCATTCCCGCCAATGGTTCCTGCGCGGTCGATGTCACGTTCAGCCCGACCGCGACCGGCAACCGCTCCGGCACGCTCACCGTGAACGCGGGCGGCATCACCAATACGGTCAGCCTCTCCGGCACGGGCACCGCGCCGGGACCGGTGCTCAGCCCGAATCCTGGCAGCCTCGCGTTCGCCGGCACCGTCGTCGGCTCGCACGCGAGCCCGCAAACCGTGACCGTCTCCAACACCGGCACCACCACCGCGACCATCTCCGCGGTGTCCGCGACCGGTGACTTCGCCCAGACCAACAACTGCGCCAGCGTCACCGTCGGCGCGTCCTGCGCGGTCACCGTCACCTTCACCCCGACCACCGGCGGCACCCGCACCGGCACCCTGACCCTCACCAGCAACGCCAACAACAGTCCGACCACGATCGGCCTTTCCGGCGCCGGCATCGACGCCAGCACCAACATCGCCGC
>DASYBO010000021.1:0-2447 GCA_036500685.1 Pseudonocardiaceae bacterium
GACGCCGATCGCCGGTACCAACGACGACGGCACCTACTTCTCCACCGCGAACGCCCAGTCGCTGGAAAGCTTCGCCGCGTCCAACGGCGTCGCGGAGCTGTCCTTCTGGGAGGTCGACGGCTACGACAAGCCGACCGGCTATCAGTACTCGTCGATCTTCAACCAGATCACCGGCAGCAGCGGCGGCGGCGGTGGCGGCACCACGACCACCGGGCGGATCACCGGGTACCAGGGCCTGTGCCTGGATGACCGTAGCGCCAGCACCGCGAACTTCAACCCGATCCAGGTCTACACCTGCAACGGGACGAACGCGCAGAACTGGACCGTGAACAGCAACGGCTCCCTGACGGTCCTCGGCAACTGCCTGGACGTCGCCGGCGCGGGCACGGCCAACGGCACCCTTGTCGACCTGTACCCGTGCAACGGCACCGGCGCCCAGTCCTGGGTGCACGAGTCCAACGGCGAGCTTGTGAACGCGAATTCCGGTAAGTGCCTCGACGACACCGGCTACGGCGGCTCAGGCACCCAGGTACAGATCTGGGCCTGCGCCGACACGTCCAACCAGCAGTGGACCGTGCCGTGAAGCGCCGCCTCCTCGCCGTCCTCGCGGTGGTAGCCCTCACGTTCGGACTGGCGATCGCCGCCACTCACCACGCACAGGCCGCGACCACCGGGGCCACCGGGGCGATCACCGGGTACCAGGGCCTGTGCCTGGATGACCGCTCGGCCAGCACCGCGGACTTCAACCCGGTCCAGGTCTACACCTGCAACGGGACCAACGCCCAGCAGTGGACCGTCGGATCCGGCAACACGCTGCAGGTGCTGGGCATGTGTCTGGACGTCAACGGCGCGGGCACGGCGAACGGCGCCCTCGTCGACCTGTACACCTGCAACGGCACCGGCGCTCAGGTCTGGGAACCCCAGTCCAACGGCGAACTGCTCAATCCCAACTCCGGTAAGTGCCTCGACGACACCGGCTACGGCGGCTCGGGCACCCAGGTACAGATCTGGGCCTGCGCCGGCACCGCCAACCAGCAGTGGACGCTGCCGAGCGGCGGTGCCCCCACGGGCAACACGCCGAACTTCGGGTCGAACGTCTACGTGTTCAGCACCAGCATGTCGACCGCGACGATTCAGAACGACATCAACGCGGTCTACAACACGCAGCAGTCGAACCAGTTCGGCACGCAGCGTTATGAGCTGATGTTCGAGCCGGGCACCTACAACGTCAGTGTTCCGGTCGGGTTCTACACCGAGGTCGTCGGCCTCGGGCAGAACCCGACGCAAACGGTGATCACCGGCGGCGGGATCTACGCCAACGCGGCCTGGAACGGCGGCAACGCGACGGAGAACTTCTGGCGCGGCGTGGAGAACATCACCGTCGACCCGTCCTCCGGCAGCACCGAGTGGGCGGTCTCGCAGGCCGACCCGATGCGCCGCGTGCAGATCGACGGCAACCTGGTGCTGGACGACGACACCTCGGGCAACACCTCGAGCAACTGGTCGTCCGGCGGTTTCATCAGCGACTCGGTCGTCACCGGCCAGGTCAACTCGGGCAGCCAGCAGCAGTTCATCATGCGCAACGACAAGCTGGGCAGTTGGACCGGCTCGAACTGGAACATGGTGTTCGTCGGCGACACCGGGGTCCCGGCGCAAAGCTTCCCGAGCCCGCCGTACACCACGGTGAACCAGACCCCGACGGTCGATGAGAAGCCCTACCTGTACATCGACTCCTCAGGGAACTGGGACGTGTTCGTGCCCTCGAACCGCACCAGCTCCCAGGGCGTCTCCTGGGCTAACGGGAACACACCGGGAACCTCGCTGCCGATCAGCGACTTCTACATCGCGACGCCGAGCAGCACGGTCGCCCAGATCAACGCCGCGCTGGCGAGCGGACAGGACCTGCTGTTCACGCCGGGCGTCTACCAAGTCAACGGAACCATCGACGTCACCAACCCGGACACCGTGGTGCTCGGCCTCGGCCTGGCCACGCTGGTGTCTAACGGCGGCAACACGATCCTGCAAACCGCCGACGTCAACGGCATCCGCATCGGCGGGCTGACCTTCGACGCGGGGACCACGAACAGTCCGGTCCTCGTCCAGGTCGGTCCCTCCGGCTCCACCGGCAGCCACGCCTCGGATCCGACTGTCTTGTCCGACGTCTTCGCCCGCATCGGCGGAGCCACCGTCGGTAAGGCCACGCAGACGTTGCAGATCAACAGCGGCAACGTCGTCGGCGATGACTTGTGGCTCTGGCGGGCGGACCACGGCAACGGCGGCACCGTCGGCTGGACGACCAACACCGCCGCCAACGGCCTGGTCGTCAACGGCGCCAACGTCACCATGTACGGACTCGCGGTCGAGCACTACCAGGCCGTGCAGGTCCAGTGGAACGGCAACGGCGGAGCCGACTACTTCTACCAGAGCGAGATGCCCTACGACCCGCC
>DASYBO010000022.1:0-3662 GCA_036500685.1 Pseudonocardiaceae bacterium
ATCGTCGAGAAGCAAGCGCAAGACGCGCGCAGGCCGAACAGCCGGTTCTCGGGCGGCTTGTTCATCTCGCCCAATGACGTCGACGCCGCCGAGCACTACATGCGCGAACTCTATCGGCGTGACGAGGGCGGGTTCGAGACCGATCCGGCGTTGATCCGTATCTGGGCCGAGGAGACCGCGCGCAACGCGGACTGGCTGCGGGAACAGGGTGGCGCCTGTCACCGGTTCCTCGACCGGGGCGAGCACCGCCACATCGAGGGCTACGACAGCATCCATCTGTACAAGCCGGACATGAACGAGCATCCGAACGGTTCCGGGCACTCGGGTTGGGGTTGGGGCCTGTTCAAGTTCCTCAGCGACCGGGTCGTCGCGGACCGGGGCGTGCCGGTGCTGTACGGCACAAGGGCGCAGTGGCTGCTGACCGACTCGGCGGGCGCGGTCGTCGGGCTGCGAGTACACGACGGTGCCCGGACCCGCGACATCGGGGCCCGCCGAGGTGTGGTGCTGGCCAGTGGCGGTTTCGAATTCAACGACTGGCTGAAGCTGAACTACCTGCGGGTCAACCCGACTCGGTTCTACGGCAACCCGGAGAACACCGGCGACGGCGTCCTGATGGCACAGGAGGTCGGCGCGGAACTGTGGCACATGAACAGCTGCGCCGCGCGACTGGTCGGTTACTTCCCCGATTCCGGCTATCCCGGTGGCTGCCCGATCGACATCTGGGGCGTGGAGGGCACCGACGGGGTCAAGGTGCTCAACGGCGACGTCGCGGGCGCCGGAGCGGTCAACCTTCCCGTTGCTGACACGGAGATCGCCCGGCCGGAGCACGACCTGCCCGGCGTGGTCTTCGTCGACCGGTACGGCGAGCGGTTCACCAACGAGGTGTACCGGGCGCACACCCTGTACTACGAACTGACCAATTTGGACAGTCAGCGGTTGGTGTACCCGAAGATCCCGAGTTGGTGGATCTTTGACGACCGGCGGTTCAAGGCAGGGCCGCTCACCCCGACGTTCATGGGCCCGACCGGTCCGCTGCAACAGATCCAGTGGAGCGCGGACAACCTGGCCGAGGTCGATCGCGGCTGGGTGCTCGCCGCCGACAGCATCGGCGAACTCGCCACGCGGTGCGGTATCGAGTCCTCGGTGCTCACCGAGACCGTGCGCCGGTACAACGCGGCGTGCGCCGACGGCGACGATGCGGACTTCCGGCGACCTGCCTCGACGCTGACACCGCTGGACGGGCCCACCTTCTACGCGGTGAAGCTGTGGCCGGGCGGCCCGAACACCCAGGGCGGACCGCGCCGCAACGCCGACTCCCAGGTCATGCGGGTGACCGGCGAGCCGATCCCTGGCTTGTATTCGGCCGGTGAGCTGGGCTCGATCTACGGAATGCTCTACCCCTCCGGCGGCGGCAACATCGCAGAATGCCTCGCGTTCGGCCGGGTCGCCGGCCGCAATGCCGCGTCGCGTCACGCTTGACCACCTAACATCGTTAGGCATACTATAAACGATGTTAGGCTTACTTGACGACGAGGAGAAGGCCCGATGGGCGACTTCGAGACCGAAGTGCTGGTGGTCGGCAGCGGCCCCACCGGGGCGATGCTGGCTCACGAACTGGCATTGGCCGGAATTGACGTCGCGGTGATCGACAAGCGCGCCACCGTGCCAACCCACTCCAGGGAGGTCGGCGTTCCGGTCCGCGCAGTGGAGATCCTGGAGCAGCGCGGGCTGCTGGCTGAGGTGGCCGAACACGGCAACGCCGAACTACCGGACGCGCACTTCGGGCAGTTGCCGGTCGCGCTGCGCTATGACGGCTGGCACGCCCGGCACCCGTACGCGCTCGGCCTGCCACACCAGAAGCTGGTTGAGGTCCTCGAACCCCGGCTCACCGAACGGTTCGGCGTGCGGATCCTGCGCGGTCACGAGCTGATCGGTATCGCGCAGGACGACGACGGCGTGACCGCGAGCGTGCGGACGCCGGACAGTGAGCTGACCATCCGCGCGGGCTACGTGGTCGGGTGCGACGGTGCGCACAGTGCGGTGCGCACGTTGGCCGGGATCGCCTTTCCCGGCACGGACGGCACGGTCAGCTCGATCGTCGCCGATGTGCGCGTCGGGCGGTCGTCGGATTGGGTTGGCGGGCAGTGGAAGTCGGTCGAGCAGCTGTTCCACCAGCATCGCGGCGGTGACGGGTTCGCCGTGCTGATCCCGCAGCCCAACGGCAGGCACCGGTTGGCCGGAACCGATCTTGCCAACCCGCCCGCCGACCGGAACGCGCCGGTGACCGACGACGAAATCCGTGACCTGGTGCGGAAGTCGTTCGCCGACGAGGTGGAGATCGCGGAGGTGGGCTGGGCGGAGCGGATGACCGACGCCACCCGGCAGGCCGAGCAGTACCGTGTCGGCCGGATCCTGCTGGCCGGCGACGCCGCACACGTCAACTTTCCGGCCAACGGGCAGGGCCTGAACCTGGGCCTGCTCGACGCGGTCAACCTGGGCTGGAAACTGGCGGCGACCATCCGCGGCCAGGCCCCGGACGGTCTGCTGGACAGCTACCAGACCGAACAACACCAGGTGGACGCGCGTTTGCTGGACAACACCAAGGCGCAGGTGGCCGTGATGTTCCCCGACCCGGAAAAGGAACCACTGCGCAGGACGCTCACGGCGCTGCTGGAGCTCCCGACGGTCCAGCACTACATGGCCGGCTTGATCGCCGGCTTGGACATCCGGTACCCGATGGATGGTCCCGAACATCCGCTGCTCGGCGCGCGCATGGTGGACGTGAAGCTGGACATCGACGGTCAGGTTCGCTGGTTCAGCGAGTTGCTGCACGAGGGCCGCGGCGTCCTGGTCACCACCGACCCGCGATACGCACGGACCGCCGCGCCGTGGCGGGACCGGATCAGCGTGACCGAGGTCGGTGAACTTCCCGAGGCCGGAGTGGACGCGGTACTGGTCCGTCCGGACGGCTACGTCTGTTGGGTAGCCACAGGCACCCAGCCCTTACCTGCGCTGGGACTCGCCCTCAACACCTGGTTCGGAGCGCAACGATGACCACGCCAACGCTGTCCGGCTTGCACCACGTGATGTTTCCGGTGACGGATCTCGACGTCGCAACGACGTGGTTCGAGACCGTCTTCGAGGCGCGGCGCATCGCCGAACTCGACCATCACGACGAAGCCGGCAAGCTCATCGCGGTCGTGCTGCGCGTGCCCGGCCTGGTGCCGATGGTGTTGTTGCGCCGCAACAACAATGCGCCCGCGCTCAGCGAATCGGCCCTGGGTGTCGCCGATCGGGCGGAACTCGACCGCTGGGTAAGCCACTTCGACGCGCGAGGCGTCAAGCACTCCGAAGTCATGGCCGGCCGGGTCGGCGACGTGCTGACCTGCGCCATGCCGGGCGGGCCCGACCTCATGCTCTTCGTGGACCGCGGCAACGAATGAGGAACAGACAATGACCCAGAATGCCCTGCTCGTGTTGGACGTCCAGCGCAGCATCGTGGACCATTACGCCAACGCCGGCTATCTGGCTCGCCTGCGCGGTGCGATCGACGCGGCCCGCGCCGTGGACATACCGGTGATCCACGTGGTCGTCGGGTTCCGCGCCGGGCATCCCGAAGCCAGCCCCCGCAACAAGATGCTCGCGATGCTCAGTTCGCTCGA
>DASYBO010000023.1:0-10044 GCA_036500685.1 Pseudonocardiaceae bacterium
GTCGGTGCGCTCGTCCAGTTCTGCCTGCGCCAGTACCCGGAGAACGTGACACCGCTGCGCAAGTGGATCGCGAAGTGGTCTCCACTGGCCGACGCCGCCGCGCTCGGTCTTGGCCAACTGTTGGAACGGCTGCCCGAACAGGGACTGTCGGCGGTGGATGTGGCCGAGCAGGCCCGCACGGCCCGGAATGCCTTCCACGCTCGGCTGTTCGCGGAGCCGGGAACATCGTCGGAACCTCCTCACAAGTCCACATCGGACAGGTTGCGGGCGGTGTGATGAACGTGCGTGCGGAGACCATGACAGACGATGTGACGACCGGTGGGCACTGGCGCGAGGCCATGGCCCTTGCCGACCTGTGGGAAGGCGAGATGGAGGGCGTCGAGATCGACGGCACCCAGGTGTTGCTGGTCAACATCGACGGTGTCGTGCGCGCCTACCGCAACCGCTGCCCGCACCAGGCGTGGGCGCTGAGCGAGGGCGACTTCGACGGAGAACAGATCACCTGTGCCCGGCACATGTGGATGTTCGACGCGCTCAGCGGCAAGGGAGTCAACCCCGACACCTGTCAGCTGAACCCGTTCCCGTGCCGGGTGAGCGAGGACGGGTGGATCATGGTGGACCTGCGATGAGCTCGGCGCGGATCGTGCTGGTCGGCGGCGGGGTCGCGGCTGCGGCCACCGCCGCGGGCCTACGCGCCAAGGGTTTTGATGGGCCGATCACGCTTGTCGGCGACGAACCGGAACCGCCCTACGAACGACCCCCACTGTCCAAGGAGTTCCTCGCGGGCGGGTTGAGGACCGAGGACATCGCGGCCCGACCCCCGACCTGGTACCTGGACAACGACGTCGAGTTGCGGATCGGAACCAGGGTCACCGCGCTCGACGTCGATCGGCGACGCGTGGCGACCGAGACCGGCGAACAACTGCCGTACGGGACACTCGTCCTCGCCACCGGCCTGAGCCCGCGC
The DNA here is from genome assembly GCA_036500685.1 of Pseudonocardiaceae bacterium. Lineage (GTDB taxonomy): Bacteria > Actinomycetota > Actinomycetes > Mycobacteriales > Pseudonocardiaceae > CAJCJE01. The sequence continues at coordinate 968 of DASYBO010000023.1, forward strand.
CGGTTGCCCGGCTTCGCAGGCGAAGGCGTCCACTACCTCCGCACCGCCGCCGACGCGCATGGATTACGGACTCGGCTCGCGTCCGCTCGCCACGTGGCGATCCTCGGCGCTGGATTCATCGGCTGTGAGGTGGCGGCGACCGCCATCGGACTCGGCAAGCAGGTGACCATCTTCGAACCGGCGACCGCGCCACTCGCACCCGCGCTGGGGGCAGCCATCGGCACGGTGCTGATGGACATCCACCGTGCGCGCGGCGTGGACGTCCGCATTGGCCAGACCGCGACCTCGCTGGCCCGGACCGACGACAGGCTCGTACTCGACACCGACCGTGGTGACCACCTCGAATGCGATCTCGTGCTGGTCGGCATCGGCGCCGTCCCCAACTCCGAACTGGCCCAGCGGGCCGGGTTGGCTGTGGGCAACGGCATCCTTGTCGACGAATACGGCCGAACCTCAGCCCCCGACGTCTACGCCATCGGCGATGTCGCCGCCCGCCACCACCCCCGGTACGGCCAACGGATCCGCGTCGAACACCACGACAACGCACTGCGCCAGGGCCTGAACCTGGCCGCGAACCTCACCGGAACGGATGAGCCCTACAGCGAGCCGCACTGGTTCTGGTCCGACCAGTACGAGTACAGCCTCCAGTCGGTCGGCCGCGCGATCGACCTCGACGACCTGGTGGTGCGTGGCTCATTCGACCGGCGCGAATTCTCGGCGTTCTCCGTCGCGGAGGGCCGGATCACCGCGGTGATCTCCCTGAACCGGCCGGCCGACGTGCTCGCCGCGCGGAGGCTGGTCTTCGCCGAGCACACCGTGACCATCGATGAGTTGCGTGACGAGACCCTCCCGCTCAAGCGGCTGGTGCCGCGCCGATCGCCGGCCGGCGCGCCCCGATGATCATCCAGAGGAGGTACGTATGACCAGCACGATCGCCGGCCTTGCGGTGCTCGGCACCCGAGAAACAGCGGTACGGGTGCCGGTCCGGGAAGCGAAGATCGCGATCCAAGCCGTCACCGGTCTACCCGCGGTGCGTGCGGTCACGAAGTTGAGGCTCGGCCCGGGCCGCACCTGTGAACCGGTGGCCAGGGTGCTCGATCGAGCCCTGGCCAGAGCGTCCACGGCGGGGCTCGCCGCCGTGGATCTGGTCGTGCTGGGCGGCCGGGCCGACGCGGGGCAGGACGTGGTCCGGGTACGCCGCAAGGCGCACGGCACGGCCGACTGGATCTCCAGCCCCACCTCGGACGTCTACCTGGAACTGGGGCCGGCCGGACTGGTCGGCACCGGCGCCGTCGACGAAGTCGCGGCCGAACAACCGGCCACTGCGCCCGTCGCAGAGCCGCGACCGGCCGGCATGCGGCCACCGGCAACCGTGTCCGCGATACGCGAACTGCTCTACGAGGTGATCGACCCCGATCTCGGCGTGAACGTCGTCGACCTCGGCTTCGTCCGCGACATCATGATCGACGACGACGGAAACGCCGTCGTCACCATGACGCTGACCTCGGCCGCCTGCCCGCTGACCGCGATCATGACCGACCAGATCGGTCAGATACTGCGCGACGACGCACCCGTGCCCGGCATCCGCGTCGAATGGTCCTGGTTGCCCGCGTGGCGCCCGGCCGACATCAGCGAAGACGGCCGCGATCAACTGCGCGCTATCGGCTTCACCGGCTTCTGAGAGCCAATCCCTGTGACGACCGGAGGTAGTGGGTGTCCTTCGTAGTGATCGCGACCTGGGTGGCCAAGCCCGGCGAAGCGGAGACGATCAGGAAAATCCTGGCGACGGTGACTCCGCTGAACCGGGCCGAACCGAAACTGCTGCAGTTCCAGGCGCACGTCAGCACCGAAGACCCGAACGTCTTCATGCTCTACGAGCAATACACCGACGAGTCCGGATACGCCGATCACCGGGCCACGGAAACGTTTCAGACCTACGTCGTCGGGTCTGCCCTGCCCAACCTCGCCGAACGTGACGTACAGACCTTCCGGCCGATCGACTGAACAACGCGCACGGATGCTGGCCAGCTGCGCCGACGGGCGCAATACTGGTGGTCTGTTGAACTGGCGTGGTCGGCGCCCACTGTAGGTGACGTACCGGTCAGCCTGAGCAGGAGCGTGCAATGGTGCACCCGGTGACTCCGCTCGAGGAGCGGATCACGTCCGGCGACCTGGTGGCCGCGCTACTGGCGCGGGCGCCGCGCACTGGCGCGAACTCGGCGGAATGGCCCGGCCTGACCATCTACCGGTTCACCGGGCCGGTGTCGCCGACGTGGGAGGAGGTCCAGTCGCTGTCGTTGTGCGTGGTGGCGCAGGGCCGCAAGTGCGTGACGGTCGACGGCGTGCACTACCACTACGACCCGTTCAACTACCTCGTGCTCAACAGCAGCCTGCACTTCACCGCGGAGATCATCGAGGCGAGTGTGGAAAAACCGTTCGTGTCCTTCGTCCTTCAGATCGACCCCACGCTGGTCCGCAAGGTGTCGGTGGACATGCTTGAGGAGCGAACGCTCGCTGTAGCGGCACAGCGCGGCGCCGATGACGCGGAGCCCGTTTTCGTGTCCGCTTTGGACACCGGGTTGATGAGCGCGGTGCTGCGTTTTCTCGGCGCCATCTCCACCGGACCTGACCGGCGGGTGCTCGCTCCCGCCTACCTCCAGGAAATGGTCTACCGCGTGTTGCAGGACAACCAGTACACGCGCATGCTCAAGATCGCCGCGGAACAAGAACACAGCGACCCGATCGCGCGGATCGTCAACTACGTCCGAGAACATCTCGCTGAACCGCTCACCGTCGCGGACCTGGCCGAGCAAGTCGCGCTGTCCACGTCGGCGTTGAGCGCGCAATTCCGCGAGGCCACCGGGCGCTCGCCCTACCAGTTCATCAAAGACATGCGCCTCAACCGCGCCAGAGAGCTCCTGGTGAATCGAGATGTCACCGTGGCGAGCATCTCTCGCGACGTGGGATACCCGAACCCGTCCCATTTCATCAACGAGTTCCGCAACCGCTTCGGCCTATCGCCACGCGCCTATTGCGACTTTACGGCTCTGCGCAACGAAATAGGCTCTCATCGGGTAGAACACGTGCACTGAGCGCCTGCCGTGATCGACAACCTTCCCGTCTCCGCCACCGGCGAACCGTGTCGGAATCGAGCCCGCAGCGACGCGCGATCTCTTCGTTGGCCACGCCCTCACCGGCCCACAGCGGCGCTTTGGCTTGCACCACCGCCGATGCGCAAGGACCGTCGAGGCAGCCATCCGTGTCAGCTCGGCTCGATCTACGGCACCAATTCAACGACGGACCACTAGTGATCCGATTCCGACCGGGGTCGCCTGACCAAGGCCAGCAGCTCGTGCAGCGGCATGCGGCGTCCCTCGGCGAACAGCTCGTCGTACCGCTCCTGGCCCAGCTCCACGAGCACCTTTTCCTCGGCATGCTCCCCGTCCCGGGCATGCACGCCCAACTGCGCGAGCCCGAACTGGTCGGCCAACGCGGTGGACGCGCCGAACAGCACGGCGCAACGCCGCGCGTTGTCGGAGTAGGCCAGCACGATGGCCAACCGCTGCACGACGTACATCAGCAGGTAGATGTCCCCGATCGACGCCAGGAGGTCCATCGATTCCACGAGCATCGGTGTCGCACGGGTCCACTCGCCGCGATCGAGCATGATCTTGCCGCGGAAGGACAGCACCAATCCGACTTCCCACGGTCCGCCCTGCGCACGCATCTGCGCCTCGATCTCGGCCAGTTCCTGGTCGGCCTCGGTATAGCGACCACGCAGGATCAGGGCAGCGGTCCTGCCGACCCGGTCGCGTGCGGTCGCGCACACCGCTCCCCGCTCCAGCCCTATCGTGGCGGCCTCGCCGAACATCGCGTCGACGCGATCCAGATCCTCCAGCCACAGCGCGATCTGGCCACGAATGCTGAGCGCGAACTGGCGGGTCGCCAGGTCGTCCTGGCGTCGACCCAGCCGCACGGCCTCGTCGGCCATGCGAACGGCGGCGTCGGGCCGGGGACCGAACGACGCGAACGCGCACAGCGAGAGCAGGCGGGCCCGCGCGGTGTCGGACATCGGGGCGCCGAGATTCAGGGCTTCACTGGTCCAACGCGCGCGTTCCGAGGTATGTCCGAGCATGGTCGAGAACTGCCACTGGCGGCAGATGCCCGCGAAACGGTCGATGTCGCCACGATCGAGCAGCCAACGCATGGCCAGCCAAAGGTTGTCCCGTTCCTGGGTCAGCCGAGCGAACCAGATCGCCTGGTGCGGCCCCTCCATCTCGGTTCCCGCCCGATCGACCAGTGTTTCGACATAGCCGCAGTGCCTTGCCCGATGATCGTCTGCCGTGTCGGTCGCCTCGGCCTCGGTGAGGGCGAACGCGCGCACGGTTTCGAGCAGGTCGAAGCGTGCCTCGTCGGCATGTCCCGTGCGGTGGATGAGGCTGACGTCCATCAGGCCGGCATGCAGGTCCAGCGTCCGCGCCGGATCGAGGCCGGTGACGGCGGCCGCCGCGTCCAGGGTCCAGCCACCGGCGAACACGGCGACCGCGCGCAGCAGCGCCTGCTCGTCGGCGCTGAGCAGCTCGTAGCTCCAGGCGATCGTCGCGCGCAGCGTGCGCTGCCGATCCGGTAGGTCGCGTGGGCCGGGCAGGTCCAGCCGCGCCTCGGTCCGATCGAGCTGTGCGGCCAGCAGCGCGGTCGGCAGCACCCTGGTGCGGGCGGCGGCCAGTTCGATGGCCAGCGGCAGCCGGTCCAGGTGCTGGCAGATGGTCCGCACCACCGACGGGTCCAGGTCCGCTGCCGCGCCGGCCTGGGTCGTGCGCTCGACGAACAACTCGGCGGCGGCCTCGTCGGTGAGCGGCTCGACGGGCCGCACGTGTTCTCCTCGGATCCGCAACGGTGCTCGGCTGGTGGCCAGCACCACCAGCCGAGGTACGGCGTCGAGCAGGTCGGCCAGGTCGGGGCCGGCGGCGAGCACGTGCTCGCAGTTGTCGACCACCAGCAGCAGGCCACGGTCACGCAGGTAGTTGCGGAGCGTGTCGATCATGGGATGGCCGACCGCATCGTGGACGCCGATGCCATCGGCGATGGCGGCGAGCACGTGCGCGGGCTCGCGGACCGACGCCAGCGACACGAACGCGACGCCGCCCAAGCCCGTCCACGGTCGCTGGGCCACCTCCAGCGCCAGCCGGGTCTTGCCGACACCGCCAGGGCCGGTCAGCGTGACCAGCCGCGTGCCGGTGGTGGTGAGCTGATCGGCGATGCCGGCGACCTGGTCGTCGCGGCCGATCAGCCGGGTACGCGGCGCGGGCACGGGCGGAGGACTCGTGAACGCACGCGGCGCGTGTTCGGAAGTGAGCGCGGGATCGTTGCGCAGGATCGCCAGGATGAGCTCTTGCAGTTCGGTGCCGGGATCGATGCCGAGCTCATCGGCAAGCAGGGCGCGGGTGCGGCGGGCGAGATCAAGGGCTTTGCTGGTCTGGCCGCTGCGGTGCAGAGCCAGCATCAACTGCCCGACAAGCCGTTCCCGCGTCGGGTGCGCATCGGCGAGCGAGGTGATCTCGCCGACGACCTGAAGGTGTACGCCGAGCCGCAACAGCGCGTCGAACCGGTCCTCCGCCGCGACGAGGCGGCTCTCCTCCAGGCCGCCGCACAGTCGCTGCCGAATGTCCGGGGGCGCGGTGTCGGCAAGGGCCGGGCCGGTCCAGCGCCCGAGTGCCTCGTCGAGCAGGGCGACGCGAGCGCGGTCGTCAGCAGCCGCCCGGGCGCGCGCCACCGCATCGAGGAACCGGTGCGCGTCAACGCGGTCCGGGTCGGCGCGGAGCACGTAGCTGCTGCCCTCGGTGTCGATCATCAACTCGTCGGCGGCACCGGCGCTGGTGACGATCGACCGCAGGTTGTGGACGTAGACCCGGACGGCGTGCGCGGCGCTGCGCGGCGGGTCGTCGGGCCACACCCAGCTGACCAGCCGGTCTATCGGCACGGCACGGTTGACTTCCAGGGCGAGCACGGCCAACACCAGCCGCTGCTGCCGAGGCCCCAACGACACCACATCCGAGCCGGAACGGGCATGCACCGGTCCCAACAGACGCAACTCCACGCGTACCCCCGCCCAACCGGCTTCACGACAGCGTAGCCGCCGGTCCGTGGGTCAGCGGAGGACGTCAGGCCGGCCGGTCAGGCCCAGCGGAGATGTTCGCCGTGGTAGACGGGCCTCGCCGAGAAGCTGGGCGACCACCTCGCCGCCCAGACGGTGGTGAAGGGGCGCTATGGCGCGTGGTCGGTCAGCAACCCACGCCAGACCCTGCTCGGGGCGGTCAGTTCGCGGCGCCGAGCAGGTCCGGGTGTTGCCGGTCGAGTTCGGTGGAGGGGCCGAAGCTACGCCGCTTGACCGAAGGCACCGCGTCACACAGCCGCAGCCACGCCTTCATCCCGTGCCGGGCCACCGCGTTGCCGGAAATGGCCGCCTCGGTGTATTTGGTGGACTCCCGTACCGCTCCGAAGCCGTAGTCGCGCAGCTTCGCCTCATACCGGCTGATCGCCTCGATCAGACCCAGTTCGCCCCGGTGCGCGGCAGCCAGCGCGGCGGACAGTTCGGCCGCGTCACGCAGCGCGGTGTTGGCTCCCAGGCCCATCACTGGCGGCATGTTGTGCACCGCGTCGCCGAGCAGTGTGACCGGCGTGGCCGTCCAGTCGTAGTCGATGGTGGACCGCTTGAGGCGGAGGACGCCGAGCGTCGACGGGTCGGTTTCGGTGACCATCCGGCGCAGCGTCGGATGCCAGCCGCGCAGCAGCTTGTGCGCCAGTCCACGCAGCTCCGTACCGTCCAGCGCGAACGCGTTCGCCGGATAGTGTCGGCGGTGCGTGATGAACGCCCACAGCACGTAGTCCGACACCTCGTCGAGCAGCAGCTTCGGATCAAGACCGGCGCCGGCCAGGTCGTGTCCGGCGCGGATCGCCGTGGTCATCTGCCGCCGGCCGGCGAAGGCCGAGGTGAACAGGAAACTGCCGGCCGAGGGAAGTAGGACGTTCATCCCGTTGGCGATGCCGCTGGGCAGCCACGCGAGCACATCCGGGGTCAGCGCCAGCCGGCCGGCGACCGAGACCGCGTCGGTGTCCAGCCGCGGTGCCTCCGGTAGGTACTGCTGGCGCACCCTGGAGTTCGCCCCGTCCGCGGCGACCAGGACGTCCCCGACCGCGGTGCTGCCGTCGGTGAAGTACGCGACCACCCGGCCATCGGCGCGCCGCTCGTAGCGTTCGAACGTCCGTCCATAGTGGATGATCCGGTCCATCCCGGTGAGCAGGATGTTGCGCAGCACGGTGCGGCTGACCGCGTAGTTCTGGTCGGCCGGATCGGTGGCGCCCGCGGTCATGACGTCCTGGCCGACCACGGTCAGGTTGCGCAACTGGTCGGTGCGGAACGCAAGGCCGGCGCTGGGCTGAACCGAGGTCGCCGTGAACGCTCTCCAGAGCGGCTCGGGCAGGCAGTGGTGCAGCGAGCGGCTGCCGGTGCGGTTGATGTTGAGCCGGTAGCCGGACACCCAACCGTGCTGGTCCGGGTGGCGCTCGTAGATCTGCACGTCGATGCCGGCCGCACGGAGGGCGTGGCCCAGGGCGATGCCGCCGATGCCGCCACCGATCACGAGCACTGTGCTGGGCTGATCAGTCATGGTCGTCCCCTTCGTGGAGGTCCGCTGTCTTGTCGGTGTCGCGCTGCACGAGTAGCGCGGGCAGTTCCGCGAGCACCAGGTCGTGCCAGGCCAGTTCGCCCTCGAGGCGGATCAGCCGGTGCTGGAAGCCGAGCGGTTCGATGCCGGTCAGGTAGGGCCTAGCGAGTTCGAGCAGGTTGCGCGTGGACTGCAACTCGGCGGCGATGGCCGCACGCCGGTCCGACATGGCGTCGAGCAATTCCTTGGCCGACATGCTGTCGCTGTAGGCCATGGCCAGGTCGACCGGGTCCGGCCGCAGATGGGTGTCGCGCAAGGTGGCCGCCCGCTGCGCGGACAGTTCCTGTCTGCCGGAGTCGGTGATGGCATACACGGTGCGCGCGGGCAGGTTGCCGGCGCGTTCGGTCCGCACTGCCTCGATAACTCCCTCGCCGGCCATCCGCCCCAGCGCCGCGTACAACGAGCCGACCTTGATGTCGGTCCACATCTCGGTCCGGTCGGTCTGCGCGTCGCGCCGGATCTGATGACCGTGCATCGGGCCCCCCCGGGCGAGAGCACCGAGGATGAACAACCGCACGCTACTCATGCGAGTACTCAAACACGAGTACCAGAGATAGTCAAGTGCGAGTACTCGCATGTGCGTACCGCTTGAGTCGGTCGACAAGGGTTGACGGATGAGCGGGGATCGTCCGATTTCCCAGTGGTCCGGGCGTGTGAGGGTGGCGTCCAGTAGCGTTTGGCGACAGCCGCCGACCACATGGTGACTTGCGCTTGGCTGCGGTGCCGGTTATACGCAGCTGCCGCGTTGGCTGCCCGGAGCCGAGATTCCGCCGACCAGCCAATCGAGTCGCACAGTGCGAGCAGCGCGCCGACTCCGGCGTTGCGGTCCAAGCCAGCGGCGGCCCGACCGGCCTCGATCCGGTCAGACTCGCGTGCCCTGACATCGCGAGTCATGCTCACCAGCAATCGCACCGCTCGGCCCCTGGTCGGCGTTCGCCACCTGCCGTGCGAATTCGGTACGTTGGTACACCGGGATTTCTCGGTCTGCAGCCAGGGCGGCGTCGATCGGCACGCGTCGATCGGGGGGTGAATTCTCGTCACTACGTCGGCCGCCGCCAGCTTCGCGGTGGGGGAGTGGTCACCGATGAGCAATGCCTCGTACATCGGCATGGCGAACTCGATGCCCGCCAACCTGGACACCACCTGCGCCGCCTCAAGGCTGACCATCGTCATGGGATGGGCGATGGCCGGGTTCCCCGCCAAGGCCGGATCAAGCGCCAGAGCCAGTCGCGCGGCTGCTGCTCGGCCTACTGGATCATCAGACTGTTCGGCGATGCGCAGCACGATCGCGGCAGCGGTCACCGGTTCTGCTGAACCAACCTGCCATGCCGCCTCCAGCCGGTCGACAGCGTC
>DASYBO010000024.1:0-17707 GCA_036500685.1 Pseudonocardiaceae bacterium
CCTCGCGGCCATCACCCGAGCAGTTGCGAGAGGTCCGCCGTGAGTACCGATACCGAGTCCACGTCCATCGTTGGCACCGCCCGCGTCAAGCGCGGCATGGCCGAAATGCTCAAGGGCGGCGTGATCATGGACGTGGTCACCGCGGAGCAGGCCAAGATCGCCGAGGACGCGGGTGCCGTCGCGGTCATGGCCCTGGAGCGGGTGCCCGCCGACATCCGTTCGCAGGGCGGCGTCGCCCGGATGAGTGACCCCGACCTGATCGACGGCATCATCGCCGCCGTCTCCATCCCGGTCATGGCCAAGGCCCGGATCGGCCATTTCGTCGAGGCCCAGGTGCTCCAGTCGCTCGGCGTCGACTACGTCGACGAGTCCGAGGTGCTCACCCCGGCCGACTACACCAACCACATCGACAAGTGGCAGTTCACCGTGCCCTTCGTGTGCGGCGCGACCAACCTCGGCGAGGCGCTGCGCCGGATCAACGAGGGCGCCGCCATGATCCGCTCCAAGGGCGAGGCCGGCACCGGCGACGTGTCCAACGCGACCACCCACATGCGCCAGATCGGCGCGGAACTCCGCAAGCTCACCTCGACCTCCCCGGACGAGCTCTACGTCGCGGCCAAGGAACTCCAGGCCCCGTACGAGCTGGTCAAGGAGGTCGCGGCGGCCGGCAAGCTGCCGGTCGTGCTGTTCACCGCGGGCGGCATCGCCACCCCCGCCGACGCCGCCATGATGATGCAGCTCGGCGCCGAGGGCGTCTTCGTCGGCTCCGGAATCTTCAAATCGGGCGACCCGGCCAAGCGCGCCGAGGCCATCGTCAAGGCCACGACCTTCTACGATGACCCGGACGTGATCGCCAAGGTGTCCCGCGGCCTCGGCGAGGCCATGGTGGGCATCAATGTCGACGACATTCCCGAGCCGCACCGGCTCGCCGAACGCGGGTGGTAATCCCCTGATGAGCAGCACCGCATGACCCTCACCGTCATCGCGACCATGACCGCGAAATACGGCAGCGAAGGCACACTGCACGCGGCCTTGGCCGACCTGGTCGAGCCGACGCTGGCCGAAGCCGGCTGCCTGGCCTACCGCTTCTACATCGCGGCGGATCGGCCAGCGTCGGTCGCGATCATCGAAGAGTGGACGGACGAGGCCGCGCTACAGCGGCACTACGGCACGCCGCACTTCAAGGCGGTCGCCGCCCAACTCGACGAGCTGCTCGGCGAACCGTTGGTGGTCAAGCACTACGGCGAGATCGCCTAGCCGAAGACCGACCGGGCCGGGGAACGCACGTCGTTCCCCGGCCCGGCCGTCTCAAGTGGACTTCGTGATCGCCTCGGCGATCGCTCCACCGTCGACGTGCCTGCCGCGTGCTCGGCGGCGATCGGCGCGTTCGATCAACTCGGCCATGGTCGGGCCGGCGATCCGCGCCAGTTCCTTCTTGAGATAGATGTCTAGGGCCAGCCCTTCGTTGTTGGCTCGGGTGCACAGCATGCGATAGGTCTGCTCATCGACGTCGCGGATCTTGATGGTGTGTTTCATGTGGACAGCGGATACAACTCGATGCGCGCCTTGTGCCCGTTACTGTTGGCGAGCCGCTTGTCGCAGGTGATCAGCGGGACGTCGAACTGCTCGGCGAGGGCGACGTACAACGCGTCCGCGCCACCAACGCTATGTCGCATCCGCCATGCGTCCGCCATGAGCGGCCTATGGCTGTAGCGAACAATGGGCGCGTCCACGACCCGCCGCATGACAGCGCTCGCCTGGTCGTCCGTGAGCTTCTTGTTGGCGATGAACATGCGTAGCACGGTCAGGGCCTCGACATCGATGACTTCCGGGGCGCAACCCTGGCTGAGGGCCAGCCGTTTGGTCAACCCTCGGTCCGCCTTCCGGCCGTCTGCGGAGTCTAGGACGGCGACCACTTCGATCAATGCGGAGTTGTCGACGACAACGAGGTTGGTCACAGCTCGTCCTCCTCGTCCATCTCGCGCAGGACCTCTTCGAGGTCCGCGCCGGACACGCCCCAGTCGCGGTCGGTCGCCCGCTGGATCCACTCCGCCATGGTCGGCATCTGGGCCAGTTGGTGCATTTCGCGCTTGAGGTAGGCGGTCAGCGACAACCCTTCAGCTGCGGCCTTCGCCGTCAGTCCTCGGTAGTCGTCGTCGTCGACGTCGCGAATCTGGATGATGTGGCCCATATCGGGAGGATACTGCTCGTGCATGCATTCTGCATGCGCGTAATTGGTCATGCGCGCAAAGTTAGCGAAGCGGTCGGACATTTCCGGGCGAACGCCTCACATGTGCTGCAACACCATCACGCCGGTCGTATCGGGGTCGAGGGCTTCGAAGATGTGCGGGACGTCGCCGGGGTAGGCGATGTAGTCGCCGGGACCGAGTTCGACGGGGACGTCCACCGGCCCGACTCTGGCACGGCCGTGACCGAGCCAGAAGTGCTCCATGGTGCCGGGCATGTGCGGGTCGGACCTCCGTACCGAGCCGGGTTCGGCGCGCAGCGTGTAGATGTCGCGGCGCGCGCCGGGGGGCGATGAGGACAGCAGGGTCGCGGCGTAGCTGGAGCGTTCCGAGTAGATGACCGTGCCCTCGCCCGCGCGCAGCACGGTGATGGTCGGTTTCGGCGGATCGACGAGCCTGCTGAACGGGACGCCGAGCGCGACGCTGATGGCCCACAGTGTTTCCACGCTCGGGTTGCCGGTGGCGGCCTCCAGTTGGGACAGGGTCGATTTCGCGATGCCGGCGCGCTTGGCGACCTCGGTCAGGGACAGGCCGAGTCGCTCGCGCTCGTTGCGCAGGGACGCGGCGATCTGTTCCAACGGCGCCCCGGTCGGTTGGTCGACCATCGTTCGCTCCAGACTTCGTTCGTTCGACTTGACGAACACCCCGGTGAGTGTTCAGGATAATGGACATGCGTTCGTTATGGCGAACGGTTGCCCTCGCTCCCGTTCGAGACATCGCCCTGGTCTGCCTCGCCGACGGCATCGTCGGCCTCTCCTTCGGCGCGATCTCGGTCGCCGGCGGCCTACCGACCTGGGTACCCATCGCCATGTCCCTGCTGATCTTCGCCGGTGGCGCACAGTTCAGCGCGGTCGCCGTTGTGCTCGCCGGCGGGGGACCGGTCGCGGCGGTGATCGCCGGGCTCGTGCTCAACACCCGGCTGCTGCCCTTCGGGTTCGCCGTCGCCGACATCCTGGATCGCGGCTGGTGGCGCAAGCTGACCGGCTCGCTGCTGGTCATCGACGAGTCCGTCGCGTTCGCTCGGGCCCAGCGCGAACCGAAACGGCGCTCGGCCGCGTTCTGGACGACCGGGATCAGCCTTTACATCATCTGGAACATTGCGGTGTTCGCCGGCACCTACGCGGGTCACGCGCTCAGTGACACCAACGCGTTCGGCCTTGACGCTGCCTTCCCGACCGTGCTGTTCGCGCTGGTCCTGCCGATGCTGCGCACGAAGGGCACGGCCCGCCCCGCGATCGTCGGCTCACTCGTCGCGCTGGCCGCGACCCCGTTCCTGCCGCCCGGCGTGCCGGTGCTGCTCGCCCTGCTCGGCTTGCTGACGGTGGGTAAGTCGGTTCGGGCCAAGCCGACCTCGGCGGTGATCGCGTGACCGTGACCGCGATCGTCGTCCTGGCTCTTGGTTCCTACGCCTATCGGATCGTCGGGCCGGTTCTCGGTGGTCGGCTGAAGCTCTCCGATCGGGTCCGGCGGATCTTGCTGATCTCGGCGGCCGTGCTGCTGTTGGCCCTGGTCACCACGTCCGCATTGACGCAGGGGCACGGTTTCGCGGGCTGGGCGCGACCGGCCGGCATCGGCGTCGGCGCCATTCTCGCCGTGCGCAAGGCGCCGTTCGTGGTCATCGTCCTGGCCGCCGCCGCGACCACCGCGTTGCTCCGTTTGGCCGGCGTGGCCTGATCCTCCGGCTGCCCACCCGTTACCATCCGCAGTCAGGCCGCGGAGGCGGATTGGGTCGTTGGCCTGGATTGGCGTTAATGCCGTCCGGGTACGACTCGTTTGGGGGATCAGGCACGACGCAAAGGAGCTTCATGTCGCACGTCTCAGAGCCGACTGAGGAGGGTTCGGGCCCCGGCAAGCTCAGCCCGGAGGAATCGGCCATGTACGTCTCGCGGACCGATCTGGTCGCGATCGAGGACGACGGCTACAAGCCCCATCTCAAGAACCGGCACATCCAGATGATCGCGATGGGCGGCGCGATCGGCACCGGGCTTTTCCTTGGTGCGGGTTCGCGCCTGCACAGCGCGGGACCGTCGCTGGCGATCGTCTACGCGATCGCGGGTGTCTTCGCGTTCCTGGTGGTGCGGGCCATGGGTGAACTGGTCATGCACCGCCCGACGTCCGGCTCGTTCGTCTCCTACTCGCGCGAGTTCTACGGCGAGAAGGCCGCGTTCGCCGCCGGTTGGCTGTACTTCCTCAACTGGGCCACCAGCGGTATCGCCGACGTCACCGCCGCCGCGATCTACGTCCAGTTCTTCTGGCCCAACCTGCCGCAGTGGATTCCGGCGCTGATCGCGTTGTGCGTCGTGCTGTCGATCAACCTGGTGTCGGTGAAGCTGTTCGGCGAGATGGAGTTCTGGTTCGCCGCGATCAAGGTGGCGGCCATCGTCATCTTCATGGTCATCGCCATCGTGGTGCTGATCAGCCGGCATCCGGTCGCGGGTCATGTGACCGGACCGCAGCTCATCATGGCCAACGGCGGATTCTTCCCGCACGGCGCGCTGGCCGCGTTGCTCATCCTGCAGGGCATCGTGTTCGCCTACGCCGGCATCGAGATGGTCGGCGTGACCGCGGGCGAGGCGGCCGAACCGCGCAAGGTCATTCCGAAGGCGGTCAACGCGGTCGGTTGGCGGATCGCGATCTTCTACGTCGGTTCGATCCTGCTGCTGGTGATGTTGCTGCCCTTCGGTGAGTACCACAGTGGACAGAGTCCGTTCGTCACGTTCCTCACCAAGCTGGGCGTGCCAGGGGCAGGCGGCGTGATGGACATCGTCATCCTGACCGCAGCACTGTCCAGTGTGAACTCCGGGCTCTACTCGACCGGCCGGATCCTGCGTTCGCTCTCGGTCAACGGCGCCGCACCGAAATTCACCGGCCGGATCGGGCGCAACGGCGTGCCCTACACCGGCGTGCTGTTGACGGCGGGAATCTACCTGCTCGGCATTCTGCTGGACGTTTTCGTCAAGGGCCAGGCCTTCGAGATCGCGCTGAACTTCTCCGCGCTGGGCATCATCGGCATGTGGATCATGATCATGGTGGCCAACCTTGGCCTACAGCGCAGGGCGAAGCAGGGCTACCTGACCAGGCCCGCGTATCGGCTGCCCGGCGCGCCGTACACGAACTACCTGACCATCATCTTCCTGGTCGCGGTGTTCGGGCTGAGTTGGTTCGACGATCCGGCCGGCCGGATCATGATCATCGGTTCACCCGGCATCGCGATCCTGATGATCATCGGGTGGTTCGCGGTGCGCAAGAGGGTCGGCGAGGTGAAGCGACGGCCGATGTCCGGCCAGAAGACCGGCTGACCAGCGCGTGCACGACCCGGCACCGGGCTCCCGAGCTGACCCCGTGCCGGGTCATTGCGTACTGTTGAGGGGTTGGTCGAGCAGGAGGAGTTAGGCGTGAGCAGCTCGGCGGCCGCACCCCTTGTCGGTGTGTTGGCCCTTCAGGGTGACGTGCGTGAGCACCTCGCCGCGCTGCGCGCTGCCGGCGCGGAGGCCATCGCGGTGCGCAGGCCTGAAGAGCTGGCCAGGGTGCACGGGCTTGTCCTGCCCGGTGGCGAGTCGACCACCATGAGCCGCCTGCTGGAGACCTTCGAACTGCTCGACCCGCTGCGCGCCCGGCTCGCCGAGGGCATGCCCGCCTACGGCTCCTGCGCCGGGATGATCCAGCTGGCCAAGGAACTGCGCGACGGCCGACCGGACCAGCAGCAGCTCGGCGCGCTGGATGTGGTCGTGCGACGCAACGCGTTCGGCCGCCAGGTCGACTCGTTCGAGGCCGACCTGGACATCACGGACGTGCCCGGTGGGCCCGTGCACGCGGTGTTCATCAGGGCGCCCTGGGTCGAGTCAGCCGCCGACCACGTCGAAGTGCTGGCCAGCGTGCCGGACTCGGCCGATGCGGGGGCGGCCACCGGTAAGATCGTCGCGGTTCGTCAGGGGCGCGTGCTCGCGACTGCGTTCCATCCAGAACTCACCGGCGACGGTCGAGTACATGAACTGTTCGTGCGGACCGTGCGGGATTGAGATGTTCGGCGTGCCTGGCGCACAGCCAACGGTCGAGCATGAGTGACATCGAGGAGGAAAGATGAGCGGCCACTCAAAATGGGCCACAACGAAACACAAGAAGGCCGCCATCGATGCGAAGCGTGGCAAGCTGTTCGCCAAGCTGATCAAGAACATCGAGGTGGCCGCGCGGACCGGCGGTGGCGACCCGGACGGCAACCCGACGCTGTTCGACGCCATGCTGAAGGCGCGGAAGAACTCGGTGCCGATCGACAACATCGAGCGCGCCCGCAAGCGTGGCGGCGGTGAAGAAGCGGGCGGCGCCGACTGGCAGACGATCATGTACGAGGGCTACGGCCCCAACGGCGTCGCAGTGCTGATCGAGTGCCTCACCGACAACCGTAACCGGGCCGCCGGTGACGTGCGCACCGCGATGACCCGCAACGGCGGTTCCATGGCCGACCCTGGTTCGGTGTCCTACCTGTTCAACCGCAAGGGCGTTGTCACGCTGCCCAAGGCGGGCCTTTCCGAGGACGACGTGTTGATGGCCGTGCTCGACGCGGGCGCCGAGGAGGTCAACGACCTCGACGAGGCCTTCGAGGTGGTGTCCGAGCCGCAGGACGTGATCGCGGTCCGCAAGGCGCTGCAGGACGCCGGCTACGACTACGACTCGGCTGACGTCAACTTCGTCTCGTCGATGACGGTTTCACTCGATGAGGACGGCGCGCGCAAGGTGTTTCGGCTGATAGATGCGCTGGAAGACTGCGATGATGTGCAGAATGTCTTCACCAACATCGACGTGAGTGACGAAATCATGGCGGCGCTCGACTGATTTGGCTCGATCGGGTGACGCCGGGACAGGGGAGAGATACCGGCGTGCACCCGATCAACCCAACCGTCGATTCCGTGCCCGTTCCCGCTGCGGCGGAACGGGCACGGCTGCCGCTCTGGGTGCTGATCGGGGTCAGCCTGTGGCGCGCGTTGATCGTCACCTTCGCGCTGGTCGGCTTCACCTCGGTGCCCAACGGCGGCGGGTTCGGCGGCACCGGGCGGATCACCAACTTCGCCTATCTCACCCAGCAGGGCAGCTTCCTCACCGCGCTGGTGTATTTCTGCCTGTTGGTCTACCCGTTGTGCACCGCGGGTCGTCAGCACGAACCGCGCGCGCCGTGGCTGCGCGGCGCCGTGACCGTGGTGATGACGCTGATCTGCGTCACCTACATGACCATGCTGGGCGGGTCGCTGTCCGACACCGCCGACCAGTTCGAGCACCTGCTGACGCCGATCGTGGTGATCGTGGACTGGATCGCGGTCGGCAGGGCGCCCGCCGCCGCGCACTGGTGGTTCCCGCTGACCTGGCTGGTGTTGCCGCTGGCCTACCTGGTCTTCTACATCGATTACGTCGGCGACGGCCGGCCGCTCTACCCGTTCCTGCGGCCCGGCTCCGAGCGGTTCCTGGTGGTCGTGCTCGGGTTTCTGCTCGGTGTGCTGGGCATCGGCTACCTGATGTACGGCATCGGCAAGCTGCGTGGCGCGTGTCGGGGCACCCTGACGCGGAGATAACAGTTCGATGACGCACAATGTGCGACGTGCCGACCACGGACATCCCTGCCGAATATCAGAACTTACGCACCTGGCTGCTGGAACAGGCCGAGGAACACGGCAACGCCGTTGTCCAGGTCGCCGGAGACGATCGGGGGGCGCCGTACGCGTTCACGGTCGGTGCCTGGCGCCGGTTCGGTGTTGCCGAGGCCGTCGTCGTCGGCCTGCCGGCGGAGATGTCCGAGGTGCTGCTGCGGGCGTACGTGACCAGGGCGCGGGAAGGCGTCCGGTTCCGCGCGGGCACCGTCTACGACGGGTTCTTCGACGGTGTGCCGGTGGCCTTCGAGCAGGTCGCCAAGGGCTGGTACCCGGAGTTCTTCGGCAGCGCGTTCCTGTTGTACGCCAAGGGTGACTTCCCCGCGTTGCAGATCATCGTGCCCACCCCCGACGGCGCCTGGCCCTGGCAGGCGGACGCGCCTGCGGGTTTCGCGGACTGGCAGCAGATCCTCACCGATAGCGGCGTGCCGGAGAGCTGGACTCCCGGCGTCGACGGCCCGTGAGGTCGTCCCATTCGAGAAGTTGAGCGTTCAACAGTAGCGGCGTAGCCTCGTGGTAACAGACCACCAAGAGGAGCCCTGCCATGCCGGTCCAGCGTCTCAACCACGCCGTGCTCTACGTCCGTGATGTCGCGCGCAGCGTCGCGTTCTACCGTGACGCGCTCGGCTTCCACCCCGTCGAGGGCCTGCCGCAGATGCGCGGCGCTGCCTTCCTCCAGGCCGCAGGCTCCACCAACGATCACGATCTCGGCCTGTTCGAGGTCGGCGCGGACGCGGGCGCTTCGGGCGCCGGGCGCACCACCGTCGGCCTCTATCACCTCGCCTGGGAGGTCGACACCCTCTCCGAACTGGCCAGGATCTTGGACAAGCTCAGCGAGCTCAGCGCGTTGATCGGGGCCTCCGACCACGCCACCACCAAGGCGCTCTACGGCAAGGACCCCGACGGCATCGAGTTCGAGGTGAGCTGGCTGGTCCCAGCGAACCTGCTCACCGAGGAGACCCTGGCCAATCGCGCGGGCATCAAGCCACTGGACATCCCCGCCGAAGCGGCCCGCTACGGCTCGGAGACCCGAGGCGGCGTCGGCGTGTCCGTCCCCGCCTGAGCGTCGCTGTTCGCATAACCCACTAAGGTTCGAACGAATGTTCGTTCGAAGTCACTAGGTGGTGCGCGTGCGGGTCCTCGGCGTCGACCCCGGGTTGACCCGGTGCGGTCTCGGCGTTGTCGACGGCGGCTCCGGTCGCAGCGTGCGCTGCGTCGCGGTCGGCGTGGTGCGCACCCCGGCCGAGGCCGAACTGGCTCAACGCCTGCTACAGGTCGCCGACGAGGTCGAACGGTGGTTCGACCGGTACAAGCCCGACGTCGTGGCGATCGAGCGCGTGTTCAGCCAGCACAACGTGCGCACCGCCATGGGCACCGCGCAGACCGGCGGCGTTGTCGCGCTGCTTGCGGCCCGCCGCGACCTGCCGGTCATGTTCCACACGCCGAGCGAGGTCAAGGCCGCCGTCACCGGATCTGGCCGCGCGGACAAGGCGCAGGTCACCACCATGGTGACCCGCCTGCTCAACCTCGCCGAGGCGCCCAAACCGGCCGACGCCGCGGACGCCCTTGCCATCGCCATCTGCCACGTCTGGCGCGCGCCCATGCGCGCGAAGCTGGCCGAGGCTCAGGCGCGAGCCGCCGAACTGGCCAGCAAACATCGCGCCAAACTCGCGGCGGCGACCAAAGCGGCGAGCACACCGACGAAGAAAGCAGCAGGGACCAGCAGGTGATCTCCTCGGTACGTGGACAGGTGGTCGAGATCGGTCTCGACCACGCGGTGGTCGAGGTCGGCGGGGTCGGGCTCGCGGTACGCGCCACCCCGACCACGCTGGCCGGACTGCGCCGGGGCGACGAGGCGCGGCTGGCCACCATGCTGGTCGTCCGCGAGGACTCGCTGACCCTGTTCGGCTTCGCCAGTAGCGCGGCCCGCGAACTGTTCGAACTGCTGCTCACCGTCTCCGGCATCGGCCCGCGCCTCGCCCTGGCCACGTTGGCCGTGCTCGAACCGGACGCGCTGCGTGCCGCGCTCGCCGACGGCAACATCACCGCGCTGACCCAGGTCCCCGGCATCGGCCGCAAGGGCGCGGAGCGGCTGATCATCGAACTGCGCGACAAGGTCGGCACGCTGCCTGGCGCTTCTGGTCACGCCGAGACCGGCCCGACCAACGGCGCGGTACGCGGCGCTGTGGTGGAAGCCCTGCTCGGGCTGGGGTTCGTCACCAAGCAGGCCGAGGGCGCGGTGGACGCGATCCTGGCCGAGCACGGCGCGTCGGACACCGCGACCGTGCTGCGCCAGGCGCTGAGCACCCTGGGCCGCAAGCGCCAGGGGTGAGGCAGCCGTGCACGATGAACCCATGACCCGTTCCGAATTCGATGAGTTCGACGAATTCGAAACCGTTCAGATGACGCCCGAGGCCGAGTCGTCGGATAACGATGTCGAATCAACTCTGCGTCCGCACAGTCTCGCCGAGTTCGTCGGCCAGCACCGGGTCCGCGAACAGCTGTCCCTGGTCCTGGAAGGCGCCCGCCGCCGCGGCTCGCCGCCCGACCACGTGCTGCTCTCCGGCCCGCCCGGCCTCGGCAAGACCAGCCTCTCCATGATCATCGCGACCGAGTTGGGCAGCGCGCTGCGGGTCACCTCCGGCCCGGCCCTCGAGCGGGCCGGCGACCTGGCCGCGATGCTGTCCAACCTGGTCGAGGGCGACGTGCTGTTCATCGACGAGATCCACCGCATCGCCCGGCCCGCCGAGGAGATGCTGTATCTCGCGATGGAGGACTTCCGGGTCGACGTCGTGGTCGGCAAGGGGCCTGGCGCGACGAGTATCCCGCTGGAGATCGCGCCGTTCACGCTGGTCGGCGCTACAACCCGGTCCGGCTCGCTGACCGGCCCACTGCGCGATCGGTTCGGGTTCACCGCCCACATGGAGTTCTACGAGCCGAGCGATCTGGAGAAGATCCTGCGCCGTTCCGCGACCATTCTCGGCGTCGACCTGCACCCGGACGGGGCCGCCGAGATCGCGGGCCGCTCGCGCGGCACGCCCCGCATCGCCAACCGGCTGCTGCGCCGGGTCCGCGACTTCGCCGAGGTGCGCGCCGACGGCGCGGTCACCCGCGAGGTCGCCATGGCCGCGCTGCTGGTCTACGACGTGGACCGGCTCGGCCTCGACCGGCTCGACCGCGCGGTGCTCTCCGCGCTGGTCAAATCCTTCGGCGGGGGACCGGTCGGCATTTCCACGTTGGCCGTGGCCGTCGGCGAGGAGTCGACCACGGTCGAGGAGGTCTGCGAGCCGTACCTGGTGCGCGCCGGCATGCTGGCCAGAACCCCTCGTGGCCGGGTCGCGACCGCCCTGGCCTGGGCACATCTTGGTCTGCGGCCACCCCCCGACGCAGTCGGGGAGGCGACAGCGCCACGGTCGGACGGGTAGCCTGTGCGAATCCAAGGTTGCCGACCTGGCACACTCGGTATTGGCGTCGCCAACAACACACCATGACGTAGGCGCGGTGGCGTCACATGAACGGAGAAATATGTCCGCCTATTTGATCCCCCTGCTCCTCGTCCTGCTCGTCGGGTTCATGTTCTTCAGCACCCGCAAGCAGAAGCGCGCCATGCAAACCCAGCAGGACATGCAGAAGAGCCTGTCCTTCGGTGATCGCGTGATGACGACCTCCGGTCTGTACGCGACCGTGGTGAGCACTTCTGACGACACCATCGACCTGGAGCTCGCTCCCGGCTTCGTGACCACCTGGCTGCGCCAGGCCGTGCGCGAGAAGGTCGTGGCGTCCGACACCGAGCTGCTCGATGACGAGCCCGAAGCGATCGCCGATGACGAGGTGACCGACTACGAGGAGCTCGAGACCGAGCACACCGAGGCCATCGATGCGGCCGAGGAGCACCAGGACTCCGAAGAGGAGACCGCCGAGGTCGCCCAGCCGCTGGAGCAGAGCGGCAAGAAGTCCAGCTGAGCCAGGCGTACTCCTCGGGATGGGCCGAACGGACCCACCCCGAGGAGGTGACGCCGGTCTCACACTCCTGGGGTACGCTCCATAGACGCCTCACCCGGTGTAGCGGGTGGGGCGTAACCGCGTGACCAGAACCATTGAACAAGCACGCCAGCGGCCTCTCCGGCGGTCCTGGTCACACCATCGACGTTGAGGAGACGCAAGCGCCGTGGCATCCTCCGCCGGGCAGATTCGCCCAGGTCGCTACCTGTGGGTGTTCGCCCTGATCGTGGTCATCCTCTATGCCCTGGTGTTCGGTACCGGGAATCACAAGGCCAGCCCGCTACTGGGTATCGACCTCAAGGGTGGCACCACGGTCACGCTGACCGCCCGCACCACCAACGGCGCGGCCCCTGACCAGGCATCGCTGAACGAGGCGTTGCAGGTCATCCAGACCAGGGTCGACGGTTTCGGTGTCAGCGGCGCCCAGGTCAACCTCAGCGGCTCCAACATCATCATCACCGTCCCCGGCGACCAGGGCTCGGAAGCCAAGTCGCTCGGTGAGACGGCGCACCTGATGTTCCGCCCCGTGGTGCAGAGCGTCGCCGCGGCCCAGACGACGACCCCGCCGACCAGCAAAACCCCGACGCCGACCAGCGGCGCGCCCACCGGTTCGACCACGCCGACCAGCGGCGCCCCGGCCACCTCCAGCTCGGTCAAGCCCTCGACGACCGCCACGGCGAGCCCGCCGAAGTCCAGCGGTGGCACCAGCCCGCAGGCCTACGTCGGCCCGGCCGCCAAGGCCGCGAGCCCGACGAGCACCCCGACCACCCCGTCGGCCCCGCCCTCGAACAACAACGGTTCCACCGGCGGATCCAAGGGCGGCGCGAACGTCAACACGCAGGAAGCGCAGGCCATCGCGGCGGCCAAGGCGACCCGGCAGAGCACCAACACCACGGTGCAGCAGGCGGCGCTCGCCGCGCTCAAGTGCGGTCCCGGTATCAAGGACCCGCTGATCGGCAACGACGTGCCGACCCTGCCGCTGGTCACGTGTGATCAGAACGGGCTGACCAAGTACATCCTCGGGCCCCGGCTGCTGGACGGTTCGCAGATCACCAACGCCACCTCGGGCCAGAACCCGAACGGCGTCGACTTCATCGTCAACCTGACCTTCAACGGCGCGGGTTCCAAGACCTGGGCCACCTACACAGCGGCGCACGTCAACAGCGCGGTCGCGGTCTCGCTGGACGGCAGCGTGGTCTCGGCCGAGACCATCCAGGAAGCCATCCCCGGCGGCAACACCCAGATCAGCGGCAACTTCACCCAGCAGCAGGCCAGCCAGCTGGCCCAGGTGCTGAAGTTCGGTTCGCTGCCGCTGTCCTTCGAGTCCTCCAACGCGCAAACCGTGTCCGCGACGCTGGGCCTGAGCTCGCTGCAGGCCGGCCTGGTCGCGGGCGGCATCGGCCTGCTGCTGGTCATCATCTACTGCCTGTTCTACTACCGGGCGCTCGGCGTCCTGACCGTGATCTCGCTCGGTTTGTCGGGCGTCGTCATCTACGCGGTGCTGGTGCTGCTCGGCCGCTGGATCGGGTACACCCTCGACCTTTCCGGTGTCGCGGGCTTCATCATCTCGATCGGTATCACCGCGGACTCGTTCGTGGTGTTCTTCGAACGACTCAAGGACGAAGTGCGCGAGGGCCGAACATTCCGGTCCGCGGTACCGAGGGCGTGGGTGCGCGCGCGGCGCACCATCCTCGCCTCGGACGGGGTCAGCTTCCTCGCCTCGATCGTCCTCTACGTCGTCGCGGTCTCCCAGGTGCAGGGCTTCGCCTTCACCCTGGGCCTGTCGACCATCCTCGACCTGGTGATCGTGTTCCTGGTGACGCATCCGCTGGTGGCGATCGCCTCCCGGTCGAAGTTCCTGTCCAGGCCGAGCATGTCCGGTCTCGGCGCGGTGCAACGCGCCGGCGTCCAGATGCGGGCCGCGCAAGCCGCCGCGGCCGGTGCGGTTGCCACGTCCAGCGCGAAGGAGGTCTGAGATGCCGACTCCAGCAGTGTCGCCATCCATCGAGAAGCAGGGCCTCTTCCGTCGGCTCTACACCGGTACCGGCGCGTTCGACCTGGTCGGCAAGCGCAAGCGGTTCTACATCTTCTTCGCGAGCCTTGTGCTGATCTGCATCCTCGGCATGGTGGTGCGTGGCTTCAACTTCACCATCGACTTCGTCGGTGGCACGCAGATCTCCATGCCGGTCGCGAGCTCGCACGGCCCGATCAGCACCAGCGACGTGAAGGCCGCGTTCAACCGGGCGCTCGGCCAGGAACCGACCTCGGTGGTCACGGTCGGCAACGGCTCGTCGGCGACCATCCAGATCGAGTCCGGCACGTTGACCCCGGTGCAGACCAACAACGTGGAATCCGCGCTGTTCAACCAGTTCCACCCGGTCGGCAGCAACGGCCAGAGCACCCTCGCGGTGATCAGCGACTCCTCGGTCAGTGGATCCTGGGGTTCGCAGATCTCCACACAGGCGCTCTACGGCCTGATCATCTTCCTGATCCTGGTCGCGGTGTTCCTGGCGATCTACTTCGAACGCGCCATCGCGATAGCCGCGATCATCGCGCTGGCCAACGACCTGATCGTCACCGCGGGTGTGTACGCCTGGGTCGGCTTCACGGTCAGCCCGGCCACGATCATCGGTGGCCTGACCATTCTCGGTTTCTCGCTGTACGACGCGGTGGTGGTGTTCGACAAGGTCAAGGAGAACACCAGGGGCCTGCTCGGCCTGACAAGGCAGACCTACGGCGAGGCCGCGAACCTGGCGCTGAACCAGACCCTGATGCGTTCGATCAACACCTCGCTGATCGCCCTGCTGCCGGTGCTCGGCCTGCTGATCATCGGTGTCGGCGTGCTCGGCGTCGGTGAACTCAACGACCTGGCGCTCGTCCAGTTGGTCGGTATGTTGATCGGTGCCGCGTCCTCGCTGCTGCTGGCCACGCCGCTGGCGGTCGACTTCAAGATGCGCGATCCGAAGTTCCAGGCCCAGGCCAAGCGGGTGCTGGCACGTCGGGAGAACCTGCGCAAGAAGGCCGCCGAGCGGGCCGCCGCCGGCATCACCGAGCCGGAGGACGGCACCGCGCCGGCCGCCGACGACGCGGATGACGACGCGACGCTGGACGCGGAACTGCGCAAGGAACGGGCCTACGCAGCCTCGGCGAGCACGCCCTCGCGTACGCCCAAGCGCACCCAGCAGAGCCGCAACAGCGGCCGGACCAGCAGCACCAACCGGGCCAAGCGCAAGCGCTGAACTGCGCGGGCCCACATCGGCAGGAGGAAACGACGGACATGGCCCCGACCGAGGAGTTGGAGCTCTCCGCCGCACTCGCCCTGGTTCGGGAGGTCCCTGACTTCCCGGAACCGGGGGTGCTGTTCCGTGATCTCGGGCCCGTCTTCGCGGACGGGCCCGCGTTCCGGGCGCTCGTGGACGGCCTCGCCACCACGCTCGATCCCGCCACCGATGTGTTGATCGCCATCGAGGCGCGTGGCTTCCTGCTCGGCGCCGCGCTCGGCTACGCCACCGGTCTCGGCGTCGTGCCGGTGCGCAAACCAGGCAAAACTCCGGTCGTCGCGGACCGGGTCTCCTACGAACTCGAATACGGCAGCGCCACCCTGGAACTGCCGGCCGACCTGATCCGCCCCGGTCAGCACGCCACTGTCGTGGACGACGTGCTGGCCACCGGCGGCACCGTCGCGGCCACCTGTGAACTGGTCGAACGGGCCCGCGCCGAGGTCGTCGGCGTATCGCTGGTCATGGAGCTGGCTGCGCTGGGCGGTCGGCAGCGACTGGCCGGACGGAACATTCGCGCGCTGCTCACCGTTTGATCCGTCACGGTTGGCCTGGTCAGGGGCCCCGCCGAGACCGGATCGGTCGATCGGGAGCTATTCTCGGGTACCAGCCCGAGGATGTCAGGAGCGTGCGTGAGTCAGGATATTGACGCCAGCACGCCCGCGCAGGCCCAGGAGCCGATCCGGCCGCCGTCGGCGACCCGCAGGGTGCGTGCCCGGCTCGCGCGGCGGATCACCGCGCAGCGCGCCGGGCTGGTCAAGCAGGTCCTCGAACCTCTCGCCGCTGTCCACCGCGAACTGCACCCGCAGGCTGACCTGGCCCTGTTGCAGCGCGCCTACGACGTGGCCGAGGAGAAGCACCGCGGCCAACGCCGCAAGTCCGGCGACCCCTACATCACCCACCCGCTGGCCGTCGCCACCATCCTGGCCGACCTCGGCATGGACACCACGACCCTGGTCGCCGCGCTGCTGCACGACACCGTCGAGGACACCGACTACTCGCTCGATGCGTTGCGCACCGACTTCGGCGAGATCGTCGCCAGGCTGGTCGACGGCGTCACCAAACTGGACAAGGTCAAGTTCGGCACGGCGGCCGAGGCCGAGACCATCCGCAAGATGGTCATCGCGATGGCCCGCGACCCACGCGTGCTGGTGATCAAGCTGGCCGACCGGCTGCACAACATGCGCACCATGCGCTTCCTGCCGCCCGAGAAGCAGGCCCGCAAGGCCAAGGAGACCCTTGAGGTCCTGGCCCCGCTGGCGCACCGGCTCGGCATGGCCACGGTCAAGCGGGAGCTGGAGGACCTGGCCTTCGCCATCCTGCAACCGAAGAAGTACGACGAGATGGTCCGCCTGGTCGCCACCCGCGCCCCGTCCAGGGAGACCTATCTGGCCAAGGTCGTCGCGGAACTGTCCGAGCAGCTGGGCACCGCGCGGATCGAGGCCAAGGTCGAGGGAAGGCCCAAGCACTACTACTCGATCCACCAGAAGATGATCGTCCGAGGCCGCGACTTCGACGACATCCACGACCTGGTCGGCGTGCGCGTCGTGGTCGACGACGTGCGTGACTGCTACGCGGCCATGGGCGTCGTGCACGCGCTGTTCCAGCCGATGCCGGGCCGGTTCAAGGACTACATCGCCCAACCGCGTTTCGGCGTCTACCAGTCGCTGCACACCACGGTGATCGGCCCGGACGGCAAACCGCTCGAGATCCAGATCCGCACCATGGACATGCACCGCACCGCCGAATACGGCATCGCGGCGCACTGGCGGTACAAGGAGACCCGAGGCAGCCACAAGGCCACCGCGGTCGACGTGGACGACGTGGCCTGGATGCGCCAACTCCTCGACTGGCAACGGGAAGCGGCCGACCCCGGCGAGTTCCTCGAGTCGCTGCGCTACGAGCTGACCACCCGCGAGATCTTCGTGTTCACCCCCAAGGGCGACGTGCGCACCCTGCCGGCCGGCTCGACCCCGGTCGACTTCGCCTACGAGGTGCACACCGAGGTCGGCCACGCCTGCATCGGCGCCAGGGTCAACAACCGCCTTGTCGCGCTGGAACGCAAGCTGGAGAACGGCGACGTCGTCGAGATCTTCACGTCCAAGGCCGAAGGCGCGGGCCCGAGCCGCGACTGGCTGTCCTTTGTGGCCTCACCGAGGGCCAAGACCAAGATCAAGCAGTGGTTCGCGCAGGAACGGCGCGAGGAGGCCATCGAGTCCGGACAGGACGCGATCGCCAAGGAGGTCCGCAGGGTCGGCCTGCCCATGCAGCGGCTGGTCTCCATCGACTCGATGACCGCGCTGGGCCGCGAACTGCGCTACCGCGACGTGAGCGCCCTCTACGCGGCCATCGGCGAGGGCCAGCTCTCCGCGCGGCACGTGGTGCAGCGCCTGGTCGCCCAGCTCGGCGGGGTCGAGCACGCCGAGGAGGAACTGGCCGAACGCTCCACCCCGTCCACGGTCAGCCGCCGTCGCGGCTCCGGCGACGCAGGCGTGGTCGTGAAGGGCGCCAGCGACATCTGGGTCAAGCTGGCCAAGTGCTGCAC
>DASYBO010000025.1:0-35556 GCA_036500685.1 Pseudonocardiaceae bacterium
CGGTGACGCTGTCGGTCGGCGCCGGTCTTTTCGACGACCGGTTCGGCCTTGCCGCGAAGAAGCCGCAGCACCTGACGCCGATGCGCAGCTTCCCGAACGACGCCTTACAGCCCGCGCTGTGCCACGGCGACCTGATGGTGCAGCTGTGCGCCGACAACCCGGACACCATCCACCACGCGCTGCGCGACATCGCCAAACACACGCGAGGCGGCATGCAGGCGCGCTACCGCCAGGACGGCTTCGTCTCGCAGCCGCGCCCCTCCGGTGCGCCGCGCAACCTGCTCGGCTTCAAGGACGGCATCGCACAGCCGCCACCGAGCGAGGACGCGGAAATCCTGTGGGTGCAGCCGAACTCGGGCGAACCGAGCTGGGCGGTCGGCGGCTCGTATCAGGTGACCCGGTTCATCAGGATGCTGGTCGAGTTCTGGGACCGGGTGTCCATCAACGAGCAGGAGAACATGTTCGGCCGCCGCCGCGATTCCGGTGCGCCGCTGGACGGGCAGAGCGAGACCGACACCCCGGATTACGCCAAAGACCCGCAGGGCAACGTGATCCCGCTGGACTCGCACATCCGGTTGGCCAACCCGCGCACGGCCGCGCTGGAGAAGACCCGCATCCTGCGTCGCGGTTACAACTACGACAACGGGTTCGACGAGAACGGCAACATCTCGGCAGGCCTGGTGTTCACCTGTTTCCAGCAGAACATCCAGCGGCAGTTCGAGGCGGTGCAGACGCGACTGATCGACGAGCCGCTCGTCGACTACATCCAGCCCTTCGGCGGCGGCTACTTCTTCGCGCTGCCGGGTGTCCGCAACTCCACCGACTTCTTCGGCAACGGCCTGCTCACGTGAGGGCGCCGAGTTCGAGGTACGCGGCGAAGGTGCCGAGCCAGTGTTCGGCCGCGTAGCCGTAGCCGGACACGTACATCCAGCCGAAGGCGCGGTGCATCGCCGCCGACTCCTGCGCCAGTTCGACGAACCGGTGCCCGGCCGGCAGCGCCGAGGCCAGGCCCTGCCAGCACCAGGACCGCGACAGCGCGAGCCCGACCAGGTGCGAGCCGTACGGGTCGCTCGGGTCCTCGACCGACACCGGGACGCGCAGGGTGAACCAGCGGTCGTCCTCAAGGTCGGGTAGGAACGCCTCGAACCAGGCGGTGAACTCGTCGGCGGGCAGCACCCTGCGCATCAGATCGGCCTCGACCAGCGCGGGGGACAGGAAGTCGGCGGCGTCCGGTTCGAACCCGCCGTAGTTCGTGTCGCGGGCGTACCAGGCCACCGCGATGTCGACGATCGCCTGCGCCAGTTCGCCGTCGTCGGTGGCGCGGGCCGCGTCAAGGGCCAGCGCGCAGGCCAGCGCGGAGTTGGTGTGCGTGCCGACCCTGGTCGGCAGGCCCGCGCCGCGCAGCCAGTCGAGCATCCGGCCGCGTAACACGTCCGCGAGCGGCTTTAATCGGGCGGCCAGCTCGGCGCCCGCAGGCCAGGTGCGCAGCTCGGCGACCAGCAGCAACAGCCAGGCCCAACCGTATGGCCGTTCCCAGTACCGGCCCGCATCGTCGGCGAAGAAGTCCGCCTCGGTGGCGCAGCCTTCCTCGGTGACCAGCCGGTCTAGCACGGTAAGCGCTTTCTCGGCCGCGTCCAGGCCAGGGAAGCGTCGCAGCAGGCGCACGATCAGCCAGGTCTGGTGCACGCAGGAGTGCCAGTCGTAGGAGCCCGCGAACACCGGATGCCTGGCCCGCTGCGGCTCAAGCTCCTCCGGCGAGGTCACCAGGTGGGTCCAGTGGATCGGGTAGTCCCGTTGCACGTTCGCGACCGCCGTCTCCAGCAGCAGGTTCGCGGTCTCGTCAGCCAGCAGGACGTCGTCATCCGGTCGAGTGGTCACATCAGGCATCCTGCCCCGCGTTCCGAGCCGGCAACAGCTGCGTTCGGGGAATCCGTCGGTGCCCTGCGGGAACATCTCGGACATGCTGATCGTGTTCGCCGGTTTGCCCGGCACCGGCAAGACGACCCTGTCGAAACAGATCGCCGCCGACCTGCGGGCCACCCTGCTGCGGGTGGACGTCATCGAGGCGGCCGTTGTGCGCAGCGGCATCGCGCGGCATCCGGTCAACGAGGTCGGCTACCTGGTCATGCGCGACATCGCGGCGGCCAATCTGGCCATCGGCGGCACCGTGCTGATCGACGCGGTGAATTCGGTCACCGAGGCCCGCGACATCTGGGTCGAGCTGGCCGCGACCGAGCACGTGCCGCTGCGCACCGTCGAGGTGGTGCTGGCCGACTCCGAGGAGCATCGGCGCCGCGTCGAGCAGCGCGACGGCGATCTGGTCGCTGGCCATGTGCCGACCTGGCAACAGGTTCTCGACCGCGAGTACGAGCCGTGGGACGAGGAAAAACACGGCCACCGCCTGGTCGTCGACTCGGGCGATCGGGCCGCCGCCCTCGCCGCGATCCGGGGCTATCTCACCATGAATTGATGTTCGTCAGCTGGGAGGCACCTCCCGTTGCCTGGGACGTTGCGGGGGACGAATATCCTGGTCGTCGTGAACTGGACTGTGGACGTCCCGGTCGACGAACTGCCCGAACTGCCCCCGCTGCCCGCCGAGCTGCGCAACCGGCTCGACGACGCGCTGAGCAGGCCCGCCGCGCAACAGCCGGCGTGGCCGGACCCGGAGCACGTGCGCCGGATCCGGACCGTGCTGGAGAGCGTGCCGCCGATCACGGTGCCGACCGAGATCGACCGGCTGCAGGCGCAGCTGGCCGCGGTGGCCAAGGGCGAGGCCTTCCTGTTGCAGGGCGGCGACTGCGCCGAGACCTTTGCCGACAACACCGAGCCGCACATCCGAGGCAACGTGCGCACGCTGCTGCAGATGGCCGTGGTGCTCACCTATGGCGCGAGCATGCCGGTGGTGAAGGTCGGCCGGATCGCCGGGCAGTATGCCAAGCCGCGCTCCTCCGACATCGACTCGCTCGGCCTACAGTCCTACCGCGGCGACATCATCAACTCGCTGACCGCGACCCCGCAGGCTCGCGTGCCCGACCCGTCGCGGATGGTCCGCGCCTACGCGAACGCCAGCGCGACCATGAACCTGCTCCGCGCGCTGACCAACGCCGGCATGGCCGACCTGCACCGGGTGCACGACTGGAACAAGGACTTCGTGCTGAACTCGCCGGCGGGCGAGCGCTACGACGCGATCGCCAGCGAGATCGACCGCGCGCTGCGCTTCATGTCCGCCTGTGGCGTGCAGGACCACAGCCTCAACACCACCGAGATCTTCTCCAGTCACGAGGCGCTGCTGCTGGACTACGAGCGGGCCTTGCTGCGCATGGACAACCGCGAGGAGCAGGCCCGGCTCTACGACCTGTCCGGCCACTTCCTGTGGATCGGTGAGCGCACCCGTCAGCTCGACGGCGCGCATATCGCGTTCGCCGAACTGCTGACCAACCCGATCGGCCTCAAGATCGGCCCGACCACCAGCCCGGAGCAGGCGGTCGAGTACGTGCAGCGGCTCAACCCGCGCAACGTTCCCGGCCGGTTGACTCTGGTCAGCCGGATGGGCAACGGCAAGGTGCGCGAGGCGCTGCCGCCGATCGTGGAGAAGGTCACCGCGTCCGGCCAGCAGGTCATCTGGCAGTGCGACCCGATGCACGGCAACACCCACGAGTCCTCGACCGGCTACAAGACCCGGCACTTCGACCGGATCGTGGACGAGGTGCAGGGCTTCTTCGAGGTGCACCGCAGGCTCGGCACCCACCCCGGCGGCATCCACGTCGAGCTGACCGGCGAGGACGTCACCGAGTGCCTCGGCGGCGCCCAGGACATCTCCGACACGGACCTCTCCGGCCGCTACGAGACCGCCTGCGACCCTCGGCTGAATACGCAGCAGTCGCTGGAACTGGCCTTCCTGGTCGCGGAGATGCTCCGCGCCTGATCTTGCGCCCTTCGACAAGGACGCGACGACCGTCACGGTCGTCGCGTCCTTTTTTCGAGTGGGCCGAGACTGCCGTCTGCTAAGTTAGTTAGCAAGGCTAACTGTGTGGGCGGAGGTTACTGGTGGTGACGGGGGAGACGCGGACCAAGCTGGATCGCCGGATTCTGATCGTGTTCCCCGGCCTCATGCTGGCGATGATGCTGGCCGCCCTCGACTCGACCATCGTGTCCACCGCGCTACCGACCATCGTCACCGACCTCGGCGGCCTCACCCATATCTCCTGGGTCGCCACCGCCTACCTGCTCACGTCGTGCGTCTCCACGCCGATCTACGGCAAGCTCGGCGACCAGTTCGGCCGCAAACGCCTGTTCCAGTTCGCGATCGTGCTGTTCCTGATCGGCTCGGCGCTGTGCGGCATGGCGCAGAGCCTGACCGAACTGGTGATCTTCCGCGGCATCCAGGGCATCGGCGCGGGCGGCCTGATGGTCAACTCGCAGGCTGTCATCGGCGACCTGGTCGCGCCGGCCGACCGCGGCCGCTACCAGGGCTTCATGCAGTCGGTGTTCGCCCTCGCCACGGTCGCGGGCCCGCTGGTCGGCGGCGTGCTCACCCAGGACGCCAGCTGGCGCTGGGTGTTCTACGTGAACCTGCCGATCGGCGCGATCGCCCTGGTGGTCATCGGGCTCGTGCTCAAGCTCCCGCCGCGCACCGGGCCGAAACCGAAGGTCGACTGGTCCGGCGCGGCCCTGCTCACCGTCGCCGTCGCCGCGCTGATCCTGCTCACCTCCTCCGGCGGCCAGAGCTTCGGCTGGTTCTCCCCGCAGGCCGTGCTGCTGGTCGTGCTGGCGATCGGCGCGATCATCGCGTTCGTCTTCGTCGAGCGGCGCGCGCCGGAACCGCTGTTCCCGCTGCGCCTGTTCCGCAACCCGGTCATCAGGATCGCCGGGCCGCTGATCTTCGTCGTCGGCTTCGGCATGCTCGGCATCACCACGTTCATGCCGCTCTACCAACAGATCGTGGACGGCGTCTCGCCGACCATGTCCGGGCTGCGGCTGGCCCCGCTTGTGCTCAGCATGATGATCACCTCGGTGGCCTGCGGCCAGACCATCGCGCGGATCGGCAAATACCAGATCTTCCCGAGGATCGGTGCTGGCCTGCTCGTGGTGGGCACCATCCTGCTCACCCAGCTCGGCGTGCACACCTCCTACGGCTACCAGTTCCTCGCGCTGGCCGTGGTCGGTGTCAGCCTCGGCATGATCAACCCGGTGATGGTGCTGGCCACCCAGAACGCGGTGGAGGCCAAGGACATCGGGGTTGCCACCTCGATCAACACCTTCGGCCGCACCGTCGGATCCTCCTTCGGCGTCGCCGTGTTCGGCGCGATCTTCGCCGCCCAGCTCACCTCGTCGCTGCGGCAACGGTTGCCGGGCAACGTGGTCAGCCAGTTCTCGGCCAGCGGCATCAACATCAGCAGGGCGCAGATTGACGCGCTACCGGCCGCGTTGCGCGTGGAATTCCTCAGCGGATTCGCCAACGCGCTGCACGACGTGTTCCTCGGCGGCATCGTGGTGGCGGTCATCGGCTTCCTGCTCGCGACCCAACTGCGCGAGGTCGCGCTACGCGGTCGCAAGGGCGCTCAAGCGAAAGCGGTTGAGCCGCTCAAGGAAACACCGCGAGCGTGACCTGGGTGCCCTGCTGCACCAGCGTGTTGGGCTGCACCGACTGCTGGAACACGGTGCCGTTCTGGCCATTGCCGAACGGCGACTGCACCTGCGCCGACAATCCCAACTGCTGCAACTGCTGCACCGCCTGACTCGCCTGCTCACCGACCAGCGAGGGCATGGCCACCGCGTTGGACACCACGACGCCGACCCGCTTGTCGCCGCCCGGATCGATCACGGTGCCGGCCTGCGGTGTTGTGGACAGCACGGTCCCGCTGGCCGCCTGGTCGGAGAACTGCTTGGGCTCGTCGAAGGGCTGGAAACCGGCCTGGGTGAGCGTGGCGAAGGCCTGGTCGTGCTGCTGGCCCACCACGTTCGGGACCGGCTTGGGCGCGGCGCCCTTGCTGACCACGATGGTGACCTGCGCGTTCACCGCGACCTGGCTACCCGGCCCAGGGGTAAGGCTGACCACCGCGCCTGCCGGCACGCTGTCGCTGTACATGTTCGCGTTCGGGTCGAGATGCGGGACGAGCTGGTCGGCCTTGATGGCCTGCTCGACCGCGCCAAGGTTGGCGCCCGCCGTCACGTCCGGCACCACCGGCCTCCCCTCGGAGACCAGCAGCGCGACGGCGGCGCCGCGTAATGCCCTGGACCCCTCGGTCGGGTCCGTGTTGATCA
The DNA here is from genome assembly GCA_036500685.1 of Pseudonocardiaceae bacterium. Classification (GTDB taxonomy): domain Bacteria; phylum Actinomycetota; class Actinomycetes; order Mycobacteriales; family Pseudonocardiaceae; genus CAJCJE01. The sequence goes on from DASYBO010000025.1 coordinate 6,265, forward strand.
CCTGCCCGGCGGGGATCGTGTCGTCGTGGGTCTGGTGGAGGACCACGCTCAGGTCGGCGCCGGTGATCGCGTGCTCGGCCGATGTGGTGTCCAGCCCGGTCACCTGCGGAATCGCCGTCCAGCGTCCGCTGCCCAGCCACCACGCGCTCACCCCGATCAGCACCGCGAGCAACAGCACCACCGAGATCCAGATCGCGAAGATGCGCCTGCTGCGGGTGCGCTGCGCCTGATAGCGGTCCGCCGGCTGCTGGACCGGCTGCTCGACGGCCGGGGGACCGTACTGGCCGGCCATGTTCTGGTACTGGTCACGCGCGAGCGCGCGGGTGCCCTGCGGACCGACCGGGCTTGGTGCGACGATCGGCTGCGCCCGCACGGTTTCCGGATCGAAGTACGCGTGCGTCTCGTTCGGATCATCGCGCGGCACACTCGTAGTAGGCGCGAACGAGACCGGCGTCGGCCGCTCCACCTCGGGTACCGGAACCGGCACCGGGCCGATGCCGAGCGAGGCGCAGGTGTTGGCCAGTTCGGCCAGGAACGCGGCCGCGTCGGCGGGCCGCAGCGCGGGGTCGCGCCGGGTCGCGCGCAGCACCAGGTCGTCCACGGCGGGCGGCAGGCCGGGCAGGGCCTCGCTTGGCGGCGGCATGTCGTCGTTCACGTGCCGGTAGGCGACGGACAGCGCGGTGTCCGCCGAGTACGGCGGCACGCCGGTCAACATCTCGTAGAGCACCACACCGGCCGAGTACACGTCGCTGCGCGGATCGGCCGCGCCGGTGGCGACCTGTTCGGGTGAGAGGTAGGCGACCGTGCCGAGGATCAGGTTCGCGCTGGTGGTGCCGGCGTTCGCTATTGCCCGCACCAGACCGAAGTCGCCGACCTTGACCGTGCCAGGCCGTCCGATCAGCACGTTCTCCGGCTTCACGTCCCGATGCACCAGACCCGCGCGGTGCGCGGCGGCCAGGGCGTTGAGCATCGGGTCGAGGACGCTGAACGCCAGTGGTACCGGCAGCGCGCCGTGCGCGCGCAGCAGGTCGCGTAAGGTCCCGCCGTCGACCAGTTCCATCACCAGGTAGATCTGGTCGTTGTCAACGCCCTGATCGTGTACTGCGACGATGTTCGGGTGGTGCAGCCGGGCCGCGGCGCGCGCCTCCAGTTCGAAGCGGTCGATGAACGAGCGGTCGGCGGCAAACCTCGGCTCCATCACCTTGATCGCGACCGGACGGTCCAACCGCAGGTCAAGGCCTTGATAGACACTGGACATGCCGCCACGGGCCAACGGCGCGTCCACCCGGTAGCGTCGTTCCAGCACCGCGCCGATCACGCCGTCGCCGGTGACCTCGGTGCGTCTAGCCGTGTCGTTGGCCTCCACGACCGTCGATCGTACGGACGAAACATCCCTCGACTGGCGCAGGGCGTACGGCGCGCCGGTATGGCATGGTGGGCGCGTGAGTGCGATACCTACCGCCGAGGACGTCCTCGACCGGTCGTTTGAAGTGCTGACCCTGCCCGAAGTCGCTCAGTCGGTCGGACAGCCGGTCACGAGAGTGCACCAGTTGGTGCGTGACGGACACCTCGTCGCTTTCCGCCGCGATGGTGTCATGGTTGTTCCCGCGCTGTTCCTCAACGGTGAGGGGGTGGTCAAGGGCCTCCCCGGCACGTTGACGGTGCTCAACGACGCGGGCTTCTCCCAGGAGGAGATGCTGCGCTGGCTGTTCACCTCGGACGACTCGCTGCCCGGCTCGCCGATCGAGGCGTTGCGCGGCAACCGAGGCCGAGAAGTGAAGCGCCGCGCGCAGGCACTGGCCTTCTAGGACCGAGTACCCCTTTTCCCGTCTCCGGGTGTCCTGTTGACAACCGGCGCGTTCAACGCGTCGTTGGCAAGGGGCGCCCGGAGACTCGACCCGGCAAGCCCGGAAAACCTGCCCGACAGGCGTAGCGGGTCCGGCCGCAGCAGCGAGATCGCCGCGAGCACGCCGACCGCCGCGATCAGGGCCAGGTAGGGGAAGTTGTACAGGCCGCCCGAGCCGGCAGGATACGTGGACAGCATGATCCACACCGACACGCCTGCGCCGATCGCGAGGCCAACGCCGGACCAGGCGAAACCGGCGGCGATGACCAGCGGCCAGGTGAAGTACCAGGGCAGCGTCGCCGGCGAGAGCAGCACCACGGTCAACAGCGCGAACGACGCGCGGCGCAACACCGTCGGCACGTCGCCCGAGCGGGCCAGCCACCACTGCCGCGCGACCAGCGCGGCCAGCAGCAGCCAGCCGATCATCCTGGCCACGGACAGGAACTGCGACGGGTCGGTCGCGGTGAAGATGCCGACGATGCCGTTGGCCAACTGCGCTGCCGCCGTCGGCAGCGACATCCAGGTGACCACCAGGTTGGTGACGTCCAGCGCCTTGACCCAGCCGAGGCCGACCTGCGCGATGACCGTCAGCCACCCGAACACGGCAACGAACACCGCGAGGCTCGCGCCGGTCGCCTTGGCAAAGCGCCGGGTGGGCGAGCCGCTCAGGCGAGCCGCCCACATCCACACCAGGAACGGCAACAGGATCGCCGCCGTCGCCTTCACCGAGAAGCCACCGGTGACCACCGCGATGCCGAGCGCGTGCCGGCCCTCGACGACCAACACCGTGCCCGCCGCGAGCAACCCGACCATCAGCAGATCATTGTGGCCGCCGCCGACCAGGTAGGCCAGCACCAGCGGGTTTGCCGCGCCGAACCACAGCGCCACCACCGGATTGCCGCCCAGTGCCTTGGCCAGCCGGGGCAGCGCCCAGCACAGCAGGACGAGGCCGAGGCAGAACACGCAGCGCAGCAGGACGAGGCCGACCTCGACGTGCTGCCCGGTGAACAGCACGACGCCCTTGGTGAGCAGCAGGAACAGCGGGCCGTAGGGGGCCGGGGTGTTCTGCCAGATCGCGTCGACGTTGTGCGAGAGCGGGTCGTTGAGCACGGAGACGCCGTTGGTGTACGGGTTGAAGCCGTGCAGGCCGAGGTCGCCCTGGGCGAGGTAGAGGTAGAGGTCGCGGCTGAACAGGGCGGGCGCGAACAGCAGCGGCACCGTCCAGGCGGCGATCGCGACCAGCACGCCGCGCCGGTCGACCTGGCCCGAGCGCACCGCCCTGCCGAGCTCGATCCACGCCCACACCAGCATGAGCAGGCCCGCGTAGAGCATCGCGGTGGCCAGTTCCTTGCCGTGCCCGTAGCGGACCCAGCTGAAGATCGTGCCGTCCAACACCTTGTCCGGCATGGGAACCGCGGCCGCGCCGATGCCGCCGACCGCGACCATGACCACCCCGGACAGTCCACGCAGGATGGTGCGGACCGGCAACGAGCCGAGGCCCAGCCAGCCGCTGGACACGCTCGTACCAGGGACGGATACGGGTGTGGTCATTTGGGCAGCAGCATCGCACAGCGGCCGACCCGGCTTCGGGCCAGGTCGGCCGCTGTGATCGCGCCGTAACCTAATTCGGCGGCATGGCGTTTACATGCGATTTACCTGCCCAGCTCAACGGCCTACCGCGACTGTCTCAGCTGTGACATCAGCGATTCCGGTGACGTTGGCCATACCCGGCCCGAACCAGTGCCACAGCGCGTCGGCCAAGCCGGTGTCGTCACCGGGTTCCGCGCCGACCCAGCACACATAGCCGTCCGGCCGCACCAGCATCGCCTGCTCGCCGGACCGGACCTCTACCCGATCCGCCCAGTTCCACGCGGTTTTCGCGAACGCGCCGGTCGGATCGAGCAGCGCGCCGCGCTCCGGAGACAGCCGGATGCCGAACAACCGCTTGCCGAGCAACGGATGTACCGCACCCGGCATCGGGTACCGGATGTCCACACCGGACAGCATGCCGGTGATGAAGCGGTTCACCTCGGGCAGTGCCACCAGCTGACCCATGAACTCCCGCAACGGTGGCACGTCGATGTTGTTGACCGCGCCGAAGTTGGCCAACAGCGACTGGGCCCGCGAGTTCACCAGCACGTTCGCCGCCACCGGGTGGCGTTCGGTGTGATAGCTGTCCAGCAGGCCCTCCTGCGCGTACCCGCGCACCGCGGCGACCAGCTTCCAGCTGAGGTTGACCGCGTCCTGCACACCCAGGTTCAGGCCCTGCCCGCCGAAGGGCAGGTGCACGTGCGCGGCATCGCCCGCGAAGAACACCCGGCCGGCCCGGTAGTTCGGCACCTGCCGCGCGGCATCGCTGATCCGGGACAGGTAGCGCGACTCGACCACTTCGACCTCGGGCCCGAAGATGCGGTGCAGGGTGTCCTCGACCTCGTCCAGGGTCACCGGCACTTCCCGGCCGGGCGCGCCGACCACGCTGCTCAACATCCGCCGCCAGCCGCCGGTCAGTTCGAAGATCATCGCCCAGGAACCGTCCGGCCCGACCGCCGGTAGGCCCAGCCGGGCGTGCGGGTCGACGAGCTGCTGCGCGGTGGCGTTGCGCACCTTCACATCCGCCACGATCGCGGTCTCGGTGCCGTCCCTGCCGGGGAAACCCACGCCGAGTAGCTTGCGCGCGCTCGAATGCGCGCCGTCCGCCGCCACCAGGTACTGCCCGGCGATGCTCAGCGTTTCCCCGCCAGGCCCGGTGATCGTCGCGGTCACGCCGTGCTCGTCCTGATCGATCCCGACCAGTTCGTGGCCGCGCAGCACCGAAACCCCGCGCTCGACGAGCCGCCGCTCCAGGAAGTCCTCGATCTCGTTCTGTTCAAGGCGCATCAGCGATCCGGCCGGGGCCAGCACCGTGTAGTCGATGGGCAGCCCCGCGAAGTGCCCTTGGCCGCTTTCGCTGGTCGGCTTGACCGCGAGCATCGGTTCGAGCAGCCCACGCAGGTCGAACACCTCGGACGTGCGCGGCTGGACCCCGGCCGCCTTCGGCATCTTGGAGCCCACTTCGAGCCGGTCCACCACGACCGCCTTGACCCCGGCCGTTTCCAGTTCGGTCGCGACCATCAAGCCGGTCGGTCCGGCCCCGATCACGATCACGTCAACGTTCATGACCTTGGTCATCATCAACGTCCTCCCCATTCGCGATTGTTACCTCACTACTGTGGGTCGCGAAGGGGTCGCTTCGGCGGCTAGCCGCGAGGTACTGATCGGATTCCGACATAGGCGGGATTCGGGTCGGCGAAAATCGACATCAGGCGCAGAAGGCCCACTGCCCCGGCGGGCAGTGCCTGCCGGCCGCCGCGGTCGCGGTGACCACCAGTTGCGCGGCCAATGCCTGCGCGGACACCAGATTCGGCAGCCGGCCGACCAGGCCCACCGCGCACGACGTCTTGCGCTCCGCAAGGCATTCGGTCGTCTGGGCGTTCGCGTAGTTCTGCCAGGACCCCGCGGTGGTCACGCCGTACTTCCACACCTGGGTCCGGCCACCCGCGTCCTGGTAGTCGATCCGGTAGACGTACTCGCCGCCTGCCGTGTTGGTGTCGCCGGTGGACGTGCTCGGCTTCGCCGGGGTGCTCGCCTCGGTCAGCTCGGTGCCGATGGTCTGCTGGTTCGGCGCTTCGGCCAGTGCGAACGCGGCCCAGCGCAGCTCGTAGGGGTGGCTGCCCGGCACGGTCTGCGCGTGGTGGTAGAACGCGGCCCACTGCGGTGTGTTCACCGTGCACGTTGCCGAACCGGCCGTGCTCGCCGCGACCGGGGCGGAAATCGCCTGGCAGCTGCCGACCGGGTTGTTGTCGCCGGTCCAGTTGCCGGTCACCAGCACCCGCGCGGTCACCGACGAGGAGTTGGTGAAGCTCACGTTCACCGAACAGCTGCCCGAGTTGCAGGCGCCCCACGTCTGGCTGCCCTGCTGGATGTCCAGATTCGGGTCGATCGCGGTCTGCAGCGCGCCGGCCTGCTGGCTCAGCGTCGTGTAGGCGGCGGCAGCGGTCGCCGAGGCGTCGGCGATGTCGACCACCAGCGCGTTGCCGCCGCCGACCTCGAACTCGGCGTGCACGATGCCGTGCGGCGCGGCCGCGTTCACCAGCAGGTCGCCGGTGCTGTCCTGGTTGGCGTCGAACCGCACCACTTTCGTGCCGGCGCGATCGGTCGGGCTGAGGCTGGTGAACGCGCGGTCGTCGGTCTTCGGCAGCGTCGCGGTCAGTGCGTTGCCGATCGCGGCGGGGGTCAGTTCGCTGGTCGGGTCGACGCCGAGCAGGTCACTCGGCACGATCACCCAGTTGCCGGCGGCTGCACTGTCCGAATTGGACGGCAGATCGGCGATGGCCGACCAGAACGCCTGACCCGCGTTGAGGTAGAGCCGCCCGTTCAGGTCCGCCGCCTGCGCCTGCTGGCCGTTGAGGCCGACCGTGCCGGTGAGCTCACCGGAGGAGGTGGTCAGGAAGTCGATGTCGAGCTGGTCGTTGGCCTTGGTGGTGAGCTTGCCGTGCAGGTGCAGCACGCTCGCCTCGGACAGGTCGAGGATCGACTGGTGCGCCACCTGCGCTGCGGACTCGGCCGGGATCGGCACGCCCTTGGCCTGCCCGCTGACCGACGCCGCACAGCCCGCGCACGCCAGCACCACCCCGGTCAACGCGACCGTGGACAGCACCCAGCGAAACCTCGTCCGGAACACCGCGCCTCCCCAACGCCTACCGGATTGTCGCGCAGAAGCGCCAAATCGCTACGCCGATCGATCAACGATTTCGCGCGGTGGCCGCGAACGCCAGCTCGGTGAGCGCGTCGAGCACGAATTCCGGCAGCGGCGCCGCGCGCAACGTGGCCAGCGCCGACGCGGTCAGCTCGTCGATGCGCCGCTCGACCGCGTCCACCGCGCCGACGGTGACCAGCATCTCGCGCACCTTGTCCACATCCGCGACGTCGAGCCCGTGCCGGCCGAGGCAGGCGCGCAGCAGTGCGGCGTCGCCGTAGCGGCCTGCCGCCTCCGCGTTGGCGAGGCCAAGCGCGACCAGCAGGGTTCGCTTGCCCTCGCGCAGGTCGTCGCCCGCCGGTTTGCCGGTCACCGCAGGGTCGCCGAACACGCCCAGCAGGTCGTCCCGCAGTTGAAAGGCCACCCCGACCTCGGCGCCGAACCCCCGATAGGCGGCAACAAGCGCAGCGCTCGCGCCGGCCAGCGCAGCGCCGAGGTGCAGTGGCCGTTCCACGGTGTAGGCGGCGGTCTTGAACCGGTCGATGCGCAGCGCCGCCTCGGCGCTCTCGTCGCCACTGGCCTGGGTGCGCACGTCGATGAACTGCCCGGCCAGCACCTCGGTCCGCATGCCAAGCCACGGATCACTCGCTCGCCGGATCGCCTCGACCGGCACGCCGGAGGTGTAGAACATGTCGTCGGTCCAGGCCAGCGCCACATCGCCGAGCAGCACCGCGGCGGCCAGCCCGTACTGCTCAGGGGTGCCGTGCCAGCCGTGCTCGGCGTGCTGCGCTGCGAAGCGCACGTGCACCGTCGGCGAGCCGCGGCGCACCGACGAGCAGTCCATCACGTCGTCGTGGATCAGCGCGCTGGCCTGCAACAGTTCCAACGCGCTCAGCGCGCGCAGTGCTGCCTCGGCTTGCGGCCCGTCGGCCGCGCCACCCGCGCCGCGCCACCCCCACCAGGCGAACGTCGGCCGGATCCGCTTGCCGCCGCCGAGCACGAAGTCCCTGAGCACGGCGACGGCCGAGGCGAAGTCCGAGCCGATCTCGCCGACCCCGGCCTGCCTGCTGTCGAAGTACTCGCCAAGTACCCGTGCGACGTGTCCGGCCGGATCCTGATCGACGGCCGATGGGACACCCATGAGAAGCATCATCGCAGCCTGGCGGACCCGCCCCCATCCCGCATCCTCTGGTTACCCTGAGCGCATGACGTCGGTGGTTCAACGGTTGCGCTCGGATCGTCCCGTGTTCTCGGTCGAGTTCATGCCACCGAGGGACGCCCAGGATGAGCAGCTGTTGTGGCGTTCGATCCGAAAACTCGAACAGCTCGGACCGGCGTTCGTGTCGGTCACTTACGGTGCCGGCGGGTCGAGCCGCGACCGCACCGTGCGCACCACCGGCCGCGTCGCCAAGGAGACCACCCTGGTCCCGATGGCCCACCTGACCGCGGTCGACCACTCCGTCGCCGAACTGCGCAACGTGATCGGCTGGTATGCCGACATCGGCGTGCGCAACGTGCTCGTGGTGCGCGGCGACCCGCCCGGCGACCCCAACGGCGAGTGGGTTCCCCGTCCGGACGGCTTCACCTACGCCGAGGAGCTGGTCCGCCTCGTCGACGAACTCGGCGACTTCTGCGTCGGCGTTGCCTGCTTCCCGACCGGTCACCCGCGCTCGCCCGACCTGGACACCGACACCCGCCATCTGGTCGGCAAGCTGCGCGCGGGCGCCGACTTCGCCATCGCCCAGCTGTTCTTCGACGCCGATGACTTCCTCCGGATGCGAGACCGGGTCACCGCGCACGGCTGCGACGCGCCGCTGATCCCGAGCGTGATGGCGATGACCACCCCGCGCACCATGGCCAAGACCCTCGAACTGTCCGCGACCTCCGCGCCGACCGCCCTGCTGGAGCGACTCGACCCGCTCGCCGACGACGCCAAGGCGTTCCGCGCCGAGGGCATCGACATCGCCACCGAGCTGTGCCAGCGGCTGCTCGCCGAGGGCGTGCCGGACCTGCACTTCATCACGTTCAACCGAGCGCAGGCCACCACCGAGTTGATCAGCCGCCTCGACCTGCTCCCCGCCTCGGTCTAATCGGCCCGTAGCTCGGCGATCCCGCGCGTGGCGCGCAGTTCGCTCGGGTCCGTGCCGAAGAACTTCCGGTCCAGTTCGGTGGCGACGGCGATGGCCTGCCGGGTCACCTCGCGCCCGGTCGAGGTCAGCCGCAGCCGCAGCACCCGCGTGTCGTCCGGGTCGGCATGCCGGGTGAGCAGGCCGCGTTCGTCGAGGCCCCGGACGACCTTCGAGGTCATCATCCGGTCGGCGCCGGCATGGTCGGCGACCTCCTGCTGGATCGGCGCCGTGCCGAGGGTTCCAGCCAGCCTGCCGAGCCGAGCAGCATGAACTGGGTCGGGGTCAACCCGAGCGGCCGCAGCCGCGCGTCGAGCTCCGCCCGCCAGGTCAGTGCAGCGTGATGCAGCCAGAAGCCGGGGGAGCGCAGCGGTCCCTCGTCCGCGCTCATGCTGCCCTTGCTTGCAACGCGGCGAAGGTGCGCAGCATGTCGGCGCGGATCCGCCTGCCGAACCAGAGCGCGGAAATCCGATACATGCCCGGCTCCTGCTCAGGCGTCCTGCCGGGCTTCCTTGCGGATGTTGAGCCGCCGCGCCAACAGCGCAAGCCCCCCGACCAGCACCGCGATCAGCAGGCCCGCGCCGCCCAGCGCCATCACCCAGAACGACCAGGGTCGGACGAACCCGCCGTTGCTGTACTGCGCGGTCGCGGTGAACGTGCTCGTCTGGCCGGCCGGCAGGTTCCAGGTCACCGTGCCGGCGTTGTTGCTGCCGTCGGTGCTCCGGATCGTGCCGGGGAAGCTCACCTTCAGCTGCACGTGCGCGTCGGAGGTGAGCTGGGTCAGATCGGCCGAACCGCCGAAGTTCACCAGGTCCTGGGAACGCTGCAAGTTGAGCTGGAAATGGCTCTTCTGGTCGGTGCCGCTGCTGATCAGCTGCGCCAGCTGGGTGAAGCTGAGGTTGTTGAAGATCAACTCAGTGCCGACGTACCCGCCCGAGTTGTAGGGCTTGGTGCTGGCCTGGTCGGCCATCTCCCGGGGCACGGTCAGCTTGGGGCCCGTCTGGCTGGTCGGGTTCGGCAGCGCGGCGGCGACCACGTCACCGGAGACCAGGTCGGTCGCGGTCACCGTGAGACCGACCTGGATGCGCACACAACCCGTCACCAGTAAACCTGCGGCCAGCACGCTCAGGCCGACCCCCACCCGGCGCGCGACGCGCCTCGGTTTCGCCTCCAGCACGCGATCATCCTTCACAGCCGTTCCGGACAGAGAAATCCGACTCCGCCCGATCTGGGCGTCACGGTAGCGTGCGAACATGCCTAAGACGCCCTCCAGGATCGACGCGACAAGTGATCGTTATGTCGCCGATTACGCGCGGTTGCACCCGATCGACGCCACGCTGATTGGCATTACCGACCATGACGACGCGTTGACCGACTTCTCCCCGGAGGGCCACCAGGCACGGGCCGATCTCACCGCGGTCGCGCTGCGTGACATCGAATCGGCCGAAGCGAACACCGACGCCGAGCGCGCGGCCAAGGCCGTGTTCACCGAACGCGGGCAGATCTACGTCGAACTGCACGAAGCCGGACTGTTCCAGGCCGACCTCAACGTGATCGAATCACCGCCGCAGCAGATCAGGATGGTGTTCGACCTGATGGGCACCGAGACCGCGGCCGAATGGGAGCTCATCGCCAAACGCCTGATCACGGTGCCGGACGCGCTGGCCAATCTGCGCGCCAGCCTGGCGGCCAGCGCGGCGCGCGGCCGGATCTCCGCGTTGCGCCAGGTCAGCAAGGTCATCGAGCAGTGCGAGACCTGGGCAGGCCAGCGCGGCGGCGGCTCCTTCTTCACCGACCTGGTGGCCGGCGCCGATGACGTCGAAGGCGTCGACAACGCGCTGCGCACCGATCTGCGCGCCGGAGCCAGCGCGGCCAGCAGCGCCTACGCCGACCTCGCCCACTTCCTGCGGGCCGAGCTCGCGCCCAAGGCGCCGGAGAAGGACGCGGTCGGCGAGGACGTCTACCGGCTCTGGTCGCGCTACTTCACCGGCTCCGCCCTCGACCTCGCCGAGGCCTACCAGTGGGGCTGGGAGGAGTTCTTCCGCGTCGAGGCCGAGATGAAGCAGGTCGCCAACCGAATCAAGCCGGGCGCGACCCTGGCCGAGGCCGCCGCCGTCCTTGACGCCGACCCGCGTTACCGCGTGCACGGCAACGACGGTCTCCAGGCATGGATGCAGCGCCTTTCGGATCAGGCCCTCGACGAACTGCGCGGTGTGCACTTCGACATCCCCGACCCGCTGATGGCGCTGGAGTGCCGGATCGCGCCGCCCGGCGGCGGCGTCGGCGCCTACTACACCGGTCCTGCCGACGACTTCAGCCGTCCCGGCCGGATGTGGTGGTCCGTGCCGGCCGACCGCACCGAGTACTCGACCTGGCGGGAGACCAGCACCGTCTACCACGAGGGCGCGCCCGGCCATCACCTGCAGATCGCCACCGCCGTCCACCAGGCCGACACGCTCAACCGGTTCCAGCGGCTGATGAGCGGCACCTCCGGCTACTGCGAGGGCTGGGCCCTCTACGCCGAGCGGCTGATGCGCGAACTCGGCTACCTGCGCGACGACGGCGACCTGATGGGCATGCTGGACGCGCACCTGTTCCGCGCCGCCAGGGTCATCGTGGACATCGGCATGCACCTGGAGCTGGAGATCCCCGCCGGTTCCGGCTTCCACCCCGGCGAGCGCTGGACTCCGGAGCTCGGCCTCGAGTTCATGCTCACCAGGACGATCACCGACGCCGACCACGTGCACGACGAGATCGACCGCTACCTCGGCTGGCCCGGCCAGGCCCCGTCCTACAAGCTCGGCGAACGGCTCTGGCTCTCCGCGAGGGACGAGGCCAAACAGCGCAAGGGCGCCGACTTCGACCTCAAGTCCTTCCACCAGCAGGCGCTGGAAATGGGCTCGATGGGCCTGGACACCCTGCGCGAACGCCTCGCCCAGATCTGAGTCCGGCTCAGCGTCGCGTCCCCGGCCGCTGCGGCGGCGGGTCCAGCGGCAGCGTGTGCCCGAGCACCGCGAACGGACGCGGATCGCCCGCGAACAGGAAGTCCCGCAGCACGTCCTCGAACCCGACCCTGCGGTAGAGCCGCCAGGCCCTGGTCGGACCCTCCGGAGTGGACAGCAGCGTCGCCTTGGCCGGCACCCCGTCCAACAGCAGCCGCAGCAGGCCCTCGCCGATGCCGTGGCCCTGCGCGTCCGGCCGCACATGCAGCTCGGTCAGCTCGTAGTAGTCCCTGGTCCAGGCCTCCACCGCGGCCGTGCCCGAGGTGATCAGCAGGCCGCGCCGCACCTGCTCGTGCCACCACTGCCCCGGCGCGCCCCGGTAGCCGTAGCAGATGCCGAGCAGCCGGTCGTTGCTGTCGATGGCCGCGACGCAGCGCCACCCCTCGCGCAGCATGTGCGTCAGCCACATCGGCGCGCGCTGCTCGGTGGTGCCCTTCGGGTAGCGCATCGCGGTGACGTAGATGTCCAGCGCCTCGGACAGCCGCGCCCGCAGTTGGGCCACGGTCAGGTTGACGAACCGATACGCCGGGACCGGCGGTGCCGCCGTCATGCCCGCGTCTCCTCGCCGGCGAGGTCCGCCGCTGTCCCGCCGGTCAGGGCGACCAGCTCGGCGAATGTGATCGGAAACACCGTCTTCGGGTGGCCCGCCGCCGCCCACACCACCGGATAGCGGGTCAGGTACTCGTCGACCAGAGTCGTGATCGGGGCCGGATGCCCGACCGGCGCGACCCCGCCGATGGCCTGCCCGGTGTGTGTGCGCACGAACTCCGCGTCGGCCCGCCCGATCCGGGCCGCCCCGGCCAGCCTGGCCAGGATCCCCGGATCGGCCTTGTGCGCGCCCGAGGTCATCGCCAGCAGCGGCGTCGCGCGACCGTCCGCGTCGAGGGCCGTGAACACCAGGCTGTTGGCGATCGCGCCGACCTCGACCCCGAGCGCCCGCGCGGCCAGCGCGGCCGTGCGCACCTCGTCGTCGAGTACCCGGACACCCTCCGCCGACGCGGCAAGACCTGCCTCGGCCAGGGCGGCCACCACCTTACGAACACCAGCGTGGTCCAGCGTGCTCAAACGTTCTCCCGATGATCTGGCCCCGGGTGTGCAGGGGATTGCACCTGACCATCAGACCATGCGCCAGGTCCACCGCGCCGGGGTGGGATCCGCGCGCGGGGATCCCATTGTGCCGCACCGGGCACGAGCGCGTAACGCCAGTTGAGAGCTGTCGGTGGGGTGGGCTATGGTGAAGGTGTTCGAACACATGTTCGAGCACATGTTCGGCGGTGGGGCGGGGGAAGCGCCTCACCGCCGAACCCGCCGGCTTCCCCTCGGCGGACACGTCGCAGCACCGACGTTTCCGACGTAAGGAGGCCACGAATGTCCGCCCTCATCGACTTCCCTTTCGAGCCCAGCCCTGTCGAGCCCAGTTCGACCCCCACCGCGCAGCCGCACCACGGTGGCGGTTACCCGAGCCCACGCAACACCACCCCGCCCCGCTCGGCAGCGGCCCTGCTGCGCGAAGCCCGCGCCGGCATCGCCGAGGCCCAGCGGGAGACCGCGGCCGCCGCCCGCTACGCGACCGCCTATCTGGCCGCGTTGCGCGCGGCAGCGGCCATGCTCGCGTTGCGCGGTCGCCCGCACCGCGGTCGGGCCCGCCCGGCCAGCGCCTGGCTGCTACTGGCCAAGCTCGCCCCGGAAATGGGCGAGTGGGCCGACTTCTTCGCGGCCGGATCTTCCCGGCGCGCCGCGATCCTGTCCGGCATCACCCGAGGCGTCACCCAGCGCGACGCCGACGACCTGGTGCGCGCCGCCGCGACCTTCGCCGACCTGGTCGGTGACGAGGTGGCCGGCCGTGGCCCGATCGGCCGAACACGGGCCGCCACATGACGGCGCTTGTCGGGTATGGCCGCCTGTTGCAGCGTTTCGCCATCGAAGCCGAACTGCTGGCCGAGTCGATCGATCATTCCCAACTGGACAAGGAGGTGCCCGGCTGCCCCGGCCTCACCGTTGCCGAGGCAGCCCGGCACGTCGGCAGCGATGCCAGGATGCTGCTGCACTGGCTGCGCGAGGGCCGACGGCCGAGGGACTGGCAGCGCGTCCCGCCGGCCAGCCAGAGCCTGGCCGACTACGTCCGCACCGGCACCACCCCGCTCATGCGCGAACTGGCCGAACACCAACCCGAGGACCCCTGCCCCGGTTGGTACGAACCGGAACAGAACTACGGTTTCTGGCTGCGCCGCATGACGCACGAGGTCACCGTGCACCGCATCGACATCCAGGGCGCCCTCGAACGCGACATCGGAGGGGTCCCCGAGGACATTGCCGTCGACGGCATCGACGAGATCCTCTACGTCTGGTTCGGCTACCGGCTCACCACGTTGCGTGTCTCCGGCACCAAGACCAAGTCGGTCACGGTGCGCAGCGGCGGCCGGGAATGGCTGACCAGCACCGGTCCCGGCGACATCGGCAACACCGTGCACCGCCTCTGGTCGACCTCGGAATGGTCCGGCTGGCGCGACGGCGACGAGAACAGCGGCGAGATTCAGGACGACCCCAACCAGATGTACCTGTGGCTGTGGGGCAGGCGTGGCGTGTCGGCGATTCCGGCGCGCGGCGACGACGACGCCGTCGGCCAACTCTGGGTGTTGCTCAGGCTCGCGACGCGTTGAGCTCCGTCGGTTCGCCAAGGCCGAGGCGCGTGTGGCGGCCGTCACGGTCGACACTGGACGGTGTGCGACGTGTCCGCGACCTGACGCCCTATGTTGAACTGGACCGTGAGCATTGGCGCGAACTGCGGGCGGCGACCCCGCTGCCGCTGACCGATGCCGAACTGGACCAGTTGCGCGGCCTCGGCGAGCCGATCTCCCTCGATGAGGTCGCCGACATCTACCTGCCGCTGTCCCGGCTGATCAACCTGCGCGTCGCGGCCTGGCAGCAGTTGCACGAGGCCACCACCACGTTTCTCGGTGAGCGGGCCGAGCAGGTGCCGTTCGTGATCGGTGTGGCCGGCAGCGTCGCGGTCGGCAAGTCGACCACCGCGCGCGTGCTGCGCACCCTGCTGTCCCGCTGGCCCAACCACCCCCGCGTCGACCTGGTCACCACCGACGGCTTCCTGTTCCCGCAGGCCGAACTGGAACGTCGGAACCTGGTGAACCGCAAGGGTTTCCCGGAGAGCTACGACCGTCGCGCCCTGCTGCGTTTCGTCGCCGACGTGAAGGCCGGCGTTGCCGAGGCGCACGCGCCGGTCTACTCGCACCTGAGCTACGACGTCCTGCCCGGCCAGTCCACCGTCGTCCGCAAACCGGACATTCTCATCCTGGAAGGCCTGAACGTCCTACAGCCGGGCACCCGCCTTGCCGTGTCGGATCTGTTCGACTTCTCCATCTACGTGGACGCCCACGTCGAGGACATCCGACGCTGGTACGTGTCCAGGTTCCTCACTTTGCGTAGTACGACCTTTACCGACCCGAATTCCTATTTCCATCGGTATTCGGAGTTGAACGACGAGCAGGCCGTGGCCCGCGCCGAGCAGCTCTGGCGCGACATCAACGAGCCGAACCTGCTGGAGAACATCCGCCCGACCAGGGCCCGCGCCGGGCTCGTTCTGCAGAAAGGCCCTGATCACGCCGTTGAGCGGGTCAGATTGCGCAAGCTGTGACCCGACCGGCTGGTCGATCGCGGTTGGAGTTGTCGAACCTCCCGAGTGGACTTAGCGTCCGAGCGTGACCCGACGTGGTATGAGGTTCCTGGGCATCCTGCTGGCAGCCCTGCTGCTGGCGACCCCGCTGACCAGCGGTGCGGCCGAGTCGCCGCCGGCCCGGCACGTCCTCTACTCCGGCGGCAGCGGCTATCCGAGGGTGATCCGCCTGACGCACAGCGGATCGGCCAACGGCACGCTGCTCTCCAGCTTGACCACCAACCAGAACGGCCAGGGCGAGGGCATCATCTCGACCAGCACCAACAACGGCGCCACGTTCCACCAACTCGCGGTGATCAAGGACGCTTACTCCATCAACGGCGACGGCATCTGCTGCTCGACCATGTACGAGCTACCGTCCACAGTGGGAAGTATGCCGGCGGGCACCGTGTTGTGGGTGGACACCGTCGGCTACACCGGTTCGGTAACCCAGCACACCACCCGGCAACGGCTGTGGGCCAGCAGTGACCACGGCGCCACCTGGCAGTTCGTCTCTGACATCGCCGTCACCACCAGCCAGTACAACACCTGGGAACCGAGCCTGTCCGTCGCCGCCGACGGCTCGCTGGTCGCGTTCTATTCCGACGAGACCGACAAGGCCAACCACGACCAGAAACTCGTTCAGGTCCGCTCGACCGACGGCGTGCACTGGATGGACTACCGCGAAACCGTGGTCAGCGACAACTGGAGCGTGCGCCCCGGTATGGCCAGCGCGATCCGGCTGCCCAACGGCACGTACTTCATGGTCTACGAGGTGTGCAACAACGACAAGCTGCACCTGTGCAGCGTCTACTACCGCACCTCAACGGATGGCTGGGACTACGGCGACTCGCTCAACCTCGGCACGGTGATCCGCACCGCCGACGGCGACTACGCCCGGCACACCCCGACCGTCGCCTGGAGCGCCGGCCCCGGTCCACAAGGGACGATCCTGATGATCAACGAGATGCTGGTGAACAACGACGGCAGCGTCGCCGCCGGCAACGGCGGCACCATCCTCGCCAACGACCACCTCGGCAGCGGCCCCTGGTACGAGATCCCCGCGCCGGTCCGGGTGACGGGCGTGAACAACACCGGCTGCAAGAACTTCAGCCCGTCCATCCTGCCCAGCCTCAACGGCAAGACGGTGTTGGAGGTCGACACCGACCTGTCCGGCCCCACCTGCCAAACCGTCTACGCCACCGGCCCCCTGGTCGAACCCTAGGTTGCCCGCGCGACATCCATCGTGTCGCAAACTTAATCTGCGGATTCGCGGTCAACCCTGCCGCGGTCCGGGCGTCCTCATGAATGCGGACAGCAAATAGCTGTTACCGAATTCAGGGGGTTTCATCATGAAGCAGGGAATCGTGCGCGCCGCGCTGCTCGTGGGGGCGGCCGCGAGTGTTGTGGCGATCTCGGCGTGCTCGTCCACGTCGAGTGGTGCTCCGGCGCCCAGCCAGCCGACCACCACGACCGCGCAGGCACCGGCGATCGCGCCATCCACGCAGGTCAGCCTGCCCGCCGCAGTCGGGGGCACGCCGGCCAACGCGGCTGCACCGGCCGCGCCCGAGGTGGTCAGCGTGCCGGCGCCCGCGCGTATCTACTTCCCGCACTGCGGGAGCCAAACGGTCAAGTCGAAGATCGAAATGACCAGCGCCACTTTCTCCTGCGACAGCACGCTGATGATGTCGAACGCCCACTGGACCAGCTGGAACAGCAGCCATGCGGAAGGCACCGCGGTGCTGATCGAGAACGACTGCAATCCCGACTGCGCGGGCGGCAACCTGGCCCACAACAAGGTCGACATCAGGTTCGACAAGCCGGTCACGCTGTCGTGTGGTGAATTCTGGACCGAGGCGGTGTTCACCTACATCGGCAAGCCGGTCGGTGTCCTGGACTACAAGCCGACGTGGACGTTCAACCCGGCACCCGCCGGCGTTTACTGCTGATGGCACAACGGTGGCGGGCGCGGGCGGCCCGCCACCGAAACGTCACGCCGCAGTCGCAAACCCCAACGTCACGCCCGCAGTCGCAGACCCTTTGGCGTGGCCCGGAATCCCGCGTCCCGCAACACATCCGCCAGTCGCGAGGTCAGTGCCGCCGCCCCGTCGGCCCGCTGTACCGCCAACTCGCCCAACCACCCGTCGTGCACCGCGCGCGCAAGCGCTTGCGCGGCAGCATTCAGCGGTTCGTCCTCCTCGGTGAAGGACAGCAGCGACTTCCCGCCGCGCTCCACGTACAACGCCGGCACCCCGTCGACCAACACCACCAGCGCACCAGCCTTGCGCCCCGGCCGATGCTTGTTGTCGCCGACCACTCCTGGCCAACCCAACGCCGCCCCATAAGGCTGCGCCGGATCGGCCGCCGCCAACACCACAACGCCCGGCGCGCGGCCGGGCGCTGGTCCGTCCGGTTGGGACAGTGCGCGCAGCTGGTCGACCGCGCCGCGCGCCGCGAACTGCGCGGCGCCGAGCCCCTCCACCACGTACCCGCGCACCACCTGGCCGGATTCCTCCATGGCCCGCAACACCTTGTAGATCCCGCTGAATCCGCCGGTCACCCGCTCGGTGTCCAACGCGCCCCTGGTCAGCACGCCGTGCCGTTCCAGGAACGCCTCGGCCCTGGCATGTGAGCGCCGGGTCGGGTCCGAAACCCGATCCATCGCCAACGACCAGCGCCCGGCCACCGTCGGCGGCCCGAGCCTGCTCGGCATGGTCGGCCGGGTGCGCAGCCGTGCGTAGCGCCCGCGCGGCGCGGACCGGCGCGGTTTGTGCGCGCCGCCACCGGACAGCACCGAACGCAGCGGCGCCAGCGTGTCGTTGGTGACCAGCCCGGCCCACACCAGATCCCAGATCGCCGCGACCAGCGCGGCATCATCCGGCCCGGCCTCGCCCTCGTCGACCAGCCGCGCCCCGACCCGTTCGCCCAACTGCCGGAAGAACAGCGCCCCACCGTCCAATACGGACAGTACAGCGCGGTGCAGTGGACTCTCCGGCGGATCCTCGACATCCGGCAGCAGTAACCCGGCCACGTCGCTCGGCGCGAACACCATCCAGCCGTCCCCGCCGGCCAGCGCACCGCACCCGGTCCAGCTCACCTCGCCGCTCGCGGTCAGCTCGTCCAGCAGCGCGGGGGAGTAGCCGGGCAGCCGCGCCGGCAGGATCAGCGACTCCACCGCGCTGGCCGGCAGCGGCGTACCCGCCAACTGCTCGACCACGTTCAGCACGTCCTCGACGCTGGCCGTCGAGCGGAGCAGCCGAGTGTCGGCAGGCGGTCTGATCCCGTGCCAGGTCGGCAGGAACCGGCCCAACGCGGCCTGTTCCACCGGTTCGACCTCAGCCCGCAACCGCGCCAGCGAAGCGCGCCGCAGCCTGCGCAGCACGTCCGCGTCGCAGTACTCCATGCCGCCCGGCCGATGTTCGGACTCGCGCACCGGGCGCAGTTCGCCGCGCACCAGCCGACCGGTGCCGGCCAACCGTTCCAGTACCCCGGTCACCACCGAGATGCCCAACCCGAACCGGGTCGCCGCCTCGGCCGGCGCGAACGGACCCCGCCCCCGCGCATACCGCGACAGCAGATCGGCCAGCGGATCGGCGACGAGTTCGGTGAACGCCTCCGGCACCCCGACCGGCAGCGCAACGCCCAACGCGTCCCGGACCCGACCGGCGTCCTCGATGGCGATCCACCGGTCCTCGCCCGCGATCCGCACCGCGATCGCCCGCCGCGTGGCGACCAGTTCGGCCAACCATTCCGGCCGCACCCCGCGCGCGAGCGCCTCCTCCTCGCTCAGATCACCGAGCAACCGCAACAGATCCGCGGCACCCTCCATGTCCCGCGCGCGCCGATCCGGCGAGAGCCGTTGCAGGTCGGCCTCGATCTGGTCCAGCACATCCGGGTCGAGCAGTTCCCGGATCGCTTCCGAGCCAAGCAGCTCCGCCAGCAGCGCGGTGTCCAGCGACAGCGCGGCCGCGCGCCGTTCGGCCAGCGGCGCGTCCATCTCGTAGAGGAACATGCCCACATAGCCGAACAGCAGGCTGCGCGCGAACGGCGAGGGCGCGGGCGTTGCCACCTCGACCACCCGCACCTTGCGCCCACGAATGTCGGCCATCAGCTCGCGAAGGCCCGGCACGTCGTACACGTCCTGCAGGCATTCCCGCATCGCTTCCAGCACCACCGGGAACTGGTCGTACTGCGAGGCCACACTGAGCAGTTGCGCGGAGCGCTGGCGCTGCTGCCACAACGGGGTGCGCCGGTTCGGGTCGCGCCGGGGGAGCAGCAGTGACCGTGCCGCGCATTCCCGGAACCGGGCCGCGAACAGCGCCGACCCACCCACCTCGGCCACCACCAGCTGCTCGACCTCCTCAGGGTCGATCAGCAGATCCTCGGCGGTGGGCGGCAGTTCCTCGCCTTCCTCGTCCAACGAGTCCGGCATGCGCAGCACGATGCCGTCGTCGGAGTGCATCACCTGCGGCGCGACCCCGCGCCGTTCGGCCATCCGCGCCGCCGCCACCAACGCCCACGGTCCGTTCACCTGTGCGCCGAACGGCGAGTGCACGACGATGCGCCAGTCGCCCAGTTCGTCGCGGAACCGTTCCACCACAATGGTTTTGTCATCTGGAACGTGTTTGGTCGAGGACTTCTGCTCGCCGAGGTAGGCCAGCAGGTTGTCGGTGGCCCATTCGTCAAGCCCGGCCGCGTTCGCCCTTGCCCGCGCGTCCGATTCACCCGCCGACGAGATCTCCCTGACGAATTTCCCCTGTGCCCGGCCGAGTTCCAGCGGCCGTCCCGGCGCATCACCGTGCCAGAAGGGCATCCGCGCGGCCTGGCCCGGCGCCGGCGTGACGATCACCCGGTCGTGGGTGATGTCCTCCACCTTCCACGAGGATGTGCCGAGCAGGAACACGTCGCCGACCCGCGACTCGTACACCATCTCCTCGTCCAGTTCGCCGACCCGCGAACCGTGCCCGCGTTCGTCCTGCGGCGTGGTCACCGTGAACAGGCCTCGGTCCGGAATGGTGCCGCCCGAGGTCACCGCGAGTCGCTGCGCGCCCGGCCTGCCCTTCAGCTCGCCGGTCACCCGGTCCCAGGTGATCCTCGGCCGCAGTTCCGCGAATTCCGCGCTCGGATAGCGCCCGGCCAACATGTCCAGCACCGCGTACAACGCGGAATCCGGCAGGCCCGCGAACGGCGCGGCCCTGCGCACCAGCGAAGCCAGCTCGGTCACCGTCCAGGTGCGTATCGCCGTCATCGCCACGATGTGCTGCGCCAACACATCCAGTGGATTGCGCGGATAGCGCATCGACTCGATCGACCCGCTCGCCATCCGTTCGGCCACCACCGCGCAGGACACCAGGTCGCCGCGGAACTTCGGGAACACCACGCCGTAGGAGGTCGCGCCGACCTGGTGCCCGGCCCGGCCGACCCGCTGCAAACCCGACGCGACCGTCGGCGGCGCCTCGACCTGGATCACCAGATCGACCGCGCCCATGTCGATACCCAGCTCCAACGACGAGGTCGCCACGACGCACGGCAACTGCCCGGACTTGAGCGCCTCCTCGACGCCGGTCCGCTGTTCCCGTGACATCGACCCGTGGTGCGCCTTGGCGATCACGGCCTCCGCGCCCATCGAGATCCCTGACTCGCCAACGGCCTCGGCCGGGAACTCGTCGAGATTCGGTACCCCGGCCAGATCCTCGGCGTGCAGGTCGTTGAGCCGCGCGGTCAACCGTTCGGCCAGCCGCCGCGAGTTCGCGAAGACGATCGTGGACCGGTGCGCGGTCACCAGGTCCAGAATCCGCCGCTCCACCGCGGGCCAGATCGAGGGCCTTCGCGTCCCGGTCGACCCCGGTCCTGCGATCTCCTCCAGCGTGCCGATGCCGCCCGCGACCGGCAGCTTGGCCAGTTCCTCCTGCTCGGTGTCACGCGGCGCGGGCGCGTCCAGTTCGGCCAGGTCCGGCACGGGCACCTCGACCCGCACCCGCACCGTTTTTGTGTTCTTGGGCGCGACGATCTTCACCGGCCGCCCGCCGGACAGGAACGCGCTGACCTCCTCGATCGGCCGCACCGTTGCCGAGAGGCCGATCCGCTGCGCCGGTTTGTCCAGCAGCGTGTCCAACCGTTCCAGCGACACGGCGAGATGCGCGCCGCGCTTGGTGCCCGCGACCGCGTGCACCTCGTCGAGGATCACCGTTTCCACGCCGCGCAGCGATTCCCCCGCCGACGAGGTGAGCAGCAGGAACAGTGACTCCGGCGTGGTCACCAACACGTCCTGCGGAGCGCGCATGAACGCCCTGCGCTCGTTGGCCGGTGTGTCGCCGGTGCGCATGCCGACGGTGATCTTCGGTTCCGGCTCGCCAAGCCGCATCGCGGCCTGCCGAATCCCCGCCTGCGGCGCGCGCAGGTTGCGTTCCACGTCGACCGCGAGTGCCTTCAGCGGCGAGATGTAGAGCACCCGACACCGCCGCAAAGGCTCAGCGGGCGGTTCCTCGGTGGCCAGTCGGTCAAGGGCCCACAGGAACGCGGCCAGCGTCTTGCCTGACCCGGTCGGCGCGACCACCAGCGCGTGCTCACCGGCGGCGATGGCCTCCCAGGCCCCGCGCTGCGCGTCGGTCGGCGCGGCAAAGGCTCCCCGGAACCACTGTCTGGTCGCCGGGGAGAACAGGTCCAACACGTCCTTCGCCACCCCACCATCCTGCTCCTGTACCCCGACAGATCCCGGCCACCACCACTCGACCAGGGAAAATGCCGGATCGGTCCGGACGAT
Source organism: Pseudonocardiaceae bacterium (assembly GCA_036500685.1). Lineage (GTDB taxonomy): Bacteria > Actinomycetota > Actinomycetes > Mycobacteriales > Pseudonocardiaceae > CAJCJE01. The sequence continues at coordinate 28,404 of DASYBO010000025.1, forward strand.
GCCGGTAGACGTGCAAGGATCTGGGCCGGCATCGGCGGAAATCGGAGGAACGGCCACGGTGAACGTGCTCTCGGTGGACCTCGGCACGGCCAACACCGTCGCGGTGCTGCAGGTCGAGGGCCAACCACCCCAGTTGTTGGGGACCATGCCATCAGCCGTGTTCGTCGATGACGCCGACGGCAGGCTGATCGTCGGTCCGGAAGCCCAGAACCGCGCCCGCAGCGACCCGTCCCGGTTCGAACCGCAGCCCAAACGCCGCATCGACGAAGGCACCGTGCTGCTCGGTGACACCGTCATCTCGGTCACCAACCTGCTCGGCGCCGTGCTGCACCGCGTCGTCGCCGAGGCCGTCCACCGGCTCGACGGCCTGCCCCCCGACGAACTGCGCCTCACCCACCCGGACGACTGGAATTCCGCGCGCTGCACCGTGTTGGTCGCGGCCGCGCGCCTGTCCGGGTTGACCAGCGACCCCGTGCTGATCCCGGAATCCGTTGCCGCGGCGGCACATTTCACCTCATCGGGTCAACATCTGCGCCCCGGCGAGGCTCTCGCCGTCTACAACCTCGGCGCCGCCACCTTCACCTGCGCCGTGCTCGGCGCGACCGAAACCGGGACGGTCGTACTGGCCGAGAACGGCCTTACCGACGTCGCGGGCCTTGCCATCGACCAGGCCCTGCTGGAGTACGTCGGCCGTGCCGTCTCGCACCGCGACCCCGGCCACTGGCAGCGGCTGCTCCGGCCCGAGTCGGTCGAGGACCGCATCGCCCAACGCGAACTGCGCGAATCCGTGCGGGTGGCCAAGGAGAAACTGGCCACTCAGCAAATGGCCACCGTGCCCATGCCAGCGCCGTTCGAGAACGTCGACGTCATGCGCACCGAACTCGATGCGCTGATCCGGCCCAACCTGCTGCGCGGCGCCGAACTGGTGGACCGCACCATCACCCAGGCCGGTCTGGTCCCCGGCAACCTGCTCGGCGCCTACCTGGTCGGCGGGTCGAGCCGGATGCCGCTGGTGGCCAAGATCATCGGCGAACACCTCGAACTGCGCCCGATCAGCTCGCCCGCCCCGGAAACCGCGGTCGCGTTCGGCGCGCTGGAGGCGTCCCCCGGCACTACCGCGACCCCCGAGGACTTCCACCCCGACCCGATCCCGATCGGCCGCACCCGCCCGGAATTCAGCCCCGTCGCCCCGCCACCCTCGGTCTCACAGCCGGTGTCGATGCCCTCCGTTTCGCAGCCGGTCTCGATGCCGCAGCCGGTGTCGATGCCAGCATCGGGTTCGCAGCCGGTGGCCATGCCGCCGTCGATGTCGCAGCCCGTCGCCAACATCCCCAACTACGCCAACTACCCGCCCAGCGGCGGCTTCCCGCACTACCAGCAGCAGCAACCAGCCTCTCAGCCCAAGAAGAGCAAGCGCGTCCCGATCCTGATCGCCGTGATCGCCGCGGTCCTCGTCGCGGGTGGTGTTGTCGGCGGCATCTTGCTGTTCGGCGGGTCGAGCCAGGCCACGGGCTGCCAGGGCAGCGGCAGCGCGGACACCCAGGGCTTCACCCCGTGCATGCGCCAACTCGCCGGGGCCGTGCCGCGGCACGCCCAGTGCACGTCCGGTACCGGCGGCGTCGACGTCGGCGTCGGCCTTGCCGGTTCGACGGTCACCTGCACGATGGGCAGCTATCGGATCGTCTACCAGCAGGGCGGGCCGAGCGCCTCGGCCCAGTCGATCATCGAGACGATGCTGCCGCCACAGCCGCATTCGCTGGTGAAGGCTCGCTGGAGCGGAAACAGCCTCAGCGGCGAGTACGAGGCCGGCGTGGTCGGCCAGGACGGCGTGCTGGTCTTCTCGGTGGACAACTCCGACACCATCGGCGTCCTGACCACCAAGGGATCCAGCGACCTCACCCCCGACCAGGTCGCCGACTACTTCCAGGCGAACGTCCAACCCGGCAGCTAAGTAGGCTTTCGCTCGATGCGTATCACCGTGTTCCGCAGAATGATGGACGACGAGTTCGGCGAGATGCGCGCCGCCACGATCAGCGCCGACCACGTGTTCGCCGCGCTCGGCGGCGTCACCGTCAACGGCGCGATCGACCAGGGCATCGACCCTCGCGTGATCTGGCTGGCCGTGTGCGAGGAGTTCGACGTGCCCGACTCGCGCCGCTGATCGAGCTGACCAGGGCCAAAACGAATAAACCTAGCCGATGGGCGTGTCAGTTTTTGATCGAACACCTGTTCGGTCTAGCCTGTTGTGCACAGTGAGGGCAACGATCCACAGATTGTCGAGCCGGTCTGAAATCGTCGGTCCTCACCCGTAGCGTCAGCCGGGTCAACCCGACTGACCGACGACACGATGCGACGAGGTGGAAGTTCCGATGGCACAGGCACCGGACCGGGACAAGGCACTCGAACTGGCCCTTGCCCAGATCGACAAGCAGTTCGGCAAGGGATCGGTGATGCGTCTCGGCGACGAGGACCGCCCCCCGATCGCGTTCATCCCGACCGGCTCCATCGCCCTGGACGTCGCGCTTGGCATCGGCGGTTACCCGCGCGGCCGGGTCATCGAGATCTACGGCCCGGAGAGCAGCGGTAAGACCACGGTCGCGCTGCACGCGGTGGCCAACGCGCAGCGCGCGGGCGGCATCGCCGCGTTCATCGACGCGGAACACGCGCTCGACCCTGAATACGCCAAGTCACTCGGGGTGGACACCGACGCGCTGCTGGTGTCCCAGCCGGACACCGGTGAGCAGGCGCTGGAGATCGCGGACATGCTGATCCGCTCCGGCGCGCTGGACATCCTGGTCGTCGACTCGGTGGCCGCGCTGGTGCCCCGCGCCGAGATCGAGGGCGAGATGGGCGACAACCACGTCGGCCTCCAGGCCCGGTTGATGAGCCAGGCGCTGCGGAAGATCACCGGTGCGCTGAGCAACTCCGGCACCACCGCGATCTTCATCAACCAGCTCCGCGAGAAGATCGGCGTCATGTTCGGTTCCCCGGAGACCACCACCGGTGGTAAGGCGCTGAAGTTCTACGCCTCGGTCCGGCTGGACGTGCGCCGCATCGAGACCATGAAGGACGCGGGCGAGGCCGTTGGCAACCGCACCAGGGTCAAGGTCGTGAAGAACAAGGTCGCCCCGCCGTTCAAGCAGGCCGAGTTCGACATCCTCTACGGCCAGGGCATCAGCCGGGAGGGTTCGCTCATCGACATGGGCGTCGACCAGGGCATTCTGCGCAAGTCCGGCGCCTGGTACACCTACGAGGGCGACCAGTTGGGTCAGGGCAAGGAGAACGCTCGCCGGTTCCTCAAGGAGAACCCGGACGTGGCCAACGACATCGAGAAGCGGATCAAGGAAAAGCTCGACATCGGCCCGAAGATCGACGCGGAAGCCCCGGCCGCCGCGCCGGTGGAATTCTGAGCCGATGGCATTGCCGTACCGGAGCCGTCGCGGAAACCGGGAGAGTTCAGGCCCCGAGCCGATCAGCCTGATCAGTCCCAGCAAGTCCCGCGGCGGCGCCCGGTCCGCTAGCACGGCCGTTGAGCCAGGGGCGGAAGAGCCAGCCCCCAAGCGAGAACGCGCCAAGCGCACCCCGACCGACCCGGTGTCGGCCGCCCGCGACTACTGCCTGAACCTGCTCACCGCGCGCCCGATGACCAGGGTCGAACTGCGCAAGAAGCTGATCGGCCGCGGTTACGAGGAAGACGTGGCCGATCAGGTGCTCAACCGGCTGCACGAGGTCGGCCTGATCGACGACGCGGCCGTTGCCGAGGTCTGGGTGCGTTCCCGGCACAACTACCAAGGCATGGCACGCAAGGCGCTGTCCATCGAGTTGCGCCGCAAGGGCGTCGCCGACGAGGTGGTCGCCGAGGCGGTGTCCGCGGTCGACGCGGAGGCCGAGGAGGCCAGGGCGCGCGAACTGGTCCGCAAACGACTGCGCGGCACGGTGCCGGCCGACGAGGTGGCCATGATCCGGCGCTTGGTCGGCATGCTCGCCCGCAAGGGCTACAGCGAGGGCCTTGCCTACCGGGTGGTGAAATCCGAACTGCGTGATTTCGGTTCGGAAACCGATTTGCTGGACACCCCGGCCGACTGAGAAATCAGGCGCAATGGGGTGCACAACGGTCCTGTGGTCGGAACCGTGATGCGCGCGGGCGGATCTTCGGTGGACAATCGACCAATGGCCACTGCGCTCAAGAGTGTCGACCTCGTTCTCGAAGGCGGCGGTGTCAAAGGCATCGGTCTGCTCGGCGCGGTGCTGACGCTGCACGACGCCGGCTACCGGTTCGAGCGGATCGCCGGTACCAGCGCGGGCGCGATCGTGGCCGCGCTGGTCGCCACCTACCAGCGTGCCGGGCGGGACCTGAACGAGCTGCGTGAGGTGATGACCTCGTGCGAGTACCGCAAGTTCAAGGACGCCAAGTTTGGCCAGCACGTCACCGGCCCGTTCGGCGATACCACGCAACTGGCCTTCCACGAGGGCCTGCACACCGGCAACTACCTCTACGAGTGGCTCGGCCCGTTGCTGGAGTCGACCGGCATCACCACGTTCGAACAGCTCCGGCTGGACGATCCCGGCACGTCCCTCGCGCCCTACCAGCGGTATTCGCTGGTGGTGAACACCAGCGATCTCTCCCGGCACTGCCTGGTCCGGTTGCCCTGGGACTACGCGCAGTACGGGGCGGTCGCGGACGACCGGTTGATCGTCGACGCGGTGCGGGCGTCCATGTCCTTCCCGTTCTTCTTCCGTCCGGTCCAGTTCACACCGGGCACGGGCGGCACGGTCACCTGGGTGGACGGCGGGTTGCTGTCGAACTTCCCGATCACGATCTTCGACCGCACCGACGGCCAGGCGGAACGCTGGCCGACCTGGGGGATCAAGCTGTCGGCCGATCCGGTGCCGAACGACCGTCCGGTGAAGACCGGGCTCGGTATCGCGGTCGAGTCGATGAAAACCCTGATGGGCGACTGGAATCAGTACAGTTTGGCCGATGAGGGCGTGAACCAGCGGACGATCGCCGTGGACACCACCGGCATCTCGACGCTGGACTTCGACCTGACCGCTGAGCAGGAGCAAACCCTGTTCAACAATGGCAAGGCCGCCGCCGAGAGGTTCCTCGCGCACCAGCGGGTCTGACCGCTGAATCAATTCTTCGTCGAATTGCGCCTGCCGTTAAATAGTTAATCTGTGATTGCTTGACGGTTACCCATCGGAAACTTACTCTCAGTTCTACGCGCGAGTAACTTGCGTGCCCGGCACCTCAACGACGAGGAGGCTGCATTGCTCATTCGACGATTATCCCTGGTTGGTGGCGTGTTAACGGCAGCGACCGCGCTGCTGATCGGCGGGCTCGCCCAGCCGGCCGCCGCAGCTACGTACCCGGTTCAACCCAACATCGTGGCCGGCGCTGCCGCCGCCGCGAGCAATCCCGACGCCCCACCGCCCGGCACGAACGACTTTTCCTGCAAACCCAGCGCCGAACATCCCTATCCCGTAGTGCTCATTCCCGGCACATTCTCGGTAATGGAGGACGATTTCGGTGCGTTGGCGCCCATTCTGGGCAATGCCGGATATTGCGTGTTCAGCCTCAACTACGGCGGCACCCCTGGGTCGCTGATCCAGGCCATCGGCTCGTCCGCCGCGTCCGCGCAGCAGGTCGCCGCGCTGGTCACCGAGGTCAAGCAGGCGACCGGGGTGAGCAAGGTCGACCTGGTCGGCCACTCCCAGGGCGGCCTGCTCGGCGAGTACTACCTCAAGGTGCTCAACGGGGCGCCGAACGTGCACGCCTACGTCGGCCTCTCGCCGACAACGCACGGGACCACTTTGGACGGTCTGGCCGCGTTGGCCGCGTTCTTCCCCGGTGCCAACAAGTTCCTCGGCTCGCTGTGTCAGGCCTGCGTCGACCAGGAGGCCGGTTCGGCCTTCCTGAACCCGTTGGACTCCGGCGCGATCGCCCAGTCCGGCATCGGCTACACGGTCATCGAGACGCTCAACGAGACCGTGGTGACCCCGGTCGGCTCGTCGTTCATCAACGAGCCGGGGGTGACCGACGAGTACGTGCAGAGCGCCTGCTGGAACGACACGGTCGACCACGCGGACCTCGCCTACGACCGGGTCACCATCCAGGAGACGATGAACGCCCTCGACCCTGCACACGCCAAGACACCGAACTGCTCCGTCGCCTTCCCTTATCCGGCCTGAGCGAAAAACCGGCTGATTCGCCGCCCGCTCGCCGTTTAGGGTGAGCGGGTGAGCGCAGCGTTGACCGAGGTCAAACACATTGTCTGGGACTGGAACGGCACGATTCTGGACGACAACGACGCGGTGGTGCGCGCGGTCAACCTGGTGTGCGCCGAGTTCGGCCGCGCACCGATCGATCTGGACTTCTGGCGCGCCACCTACCGGCGTCCGCTGACCGACTGCTACACCGACCTGCTCGGCAGGCTGGTGTCCGCCGACGACTGGGCGTTGATCGACCGGATCTATCACGACGAGTACCACCGCCTGCTCGACACGTGCCGGCTCGCCACCGGCGTCCCGGCAGAACTGCGCCGCTGGCAGGCGAGCGGGCGTGGCCAGTCGCTGCTGTCCATGTGGTTCCACGAACAGCTCGTGTCGCTGGTCGGCGAGTACGCGCTGACCGACCTGTTCGTCCGCATCGACGGGCTCAGGGGCGTCGGCGGCGGCTCCAAGACCGAGCACCTCGTCGAGCACCTGGCCGCGCAGGGCCTGAACGCGGCCGACGTGCTGGTGATCGGCGACGTCACCGACGACGCGGACGCGGCCGCGCATGTCGGCGCGCAGTGCGTCCTGGTCACCACTGGCGTGATGAACCGCGCGACGCTGGTTGCCAGGGGCGTGCCGGTGGTCGACTCGATCGCCGAAGCCATCGCCCTACTGCCCTGACCCGCACTGCCCTGACCCGCACTTACGTGGTTTACATCGCGTGTGTGACTTGTCACAGGGCCTTCGGCAAGGCACTCTCGCGTGCAGAGCAGGTGAGCGAGACGGTTCGCCGGAGCATCGACGAGCAGGGGAGTGGAGACAGACATGGCGACGAGGACGACGACCGAGTTGGCCGAGCTGCGTAGGTCGATTGGCCAGCTGAGGCACTGTGTGGAGGCCCTGCGTTCGGACTTCGGTGACACCCCCGCCGTGCGCA
>DASYBO010000026.1:0-3177 GCA_036500685.1 Pseudonocardiaceae bacterium
ATGATGGAGATCGTGGTGAACTGCATCGGCTTGAGCGTGTCGCCCCAGCGCGCCCGTTCGCCGAACAGGTGCGTGAGCAGTTCGGCTTCCTCGTCGTTGTACCTGCGGCGCTGCGGATCGATGCGCATCTGACAGCGCAGCGCGATCGCATGCACGGGAGCCGAATTGACCTCGGTGACGCGGAGCTTGAACAGCAGGGTCGGGCTGGTGCCGTAGGGATCAGGGCGGGCGCCGAGGCATTCGAAACCGAGTTCAGCCATGACCGCGCTCGCGCAACTGCCGGAAGAACGCGTCGATGGCCTCGCGGGCTTCGCTGCCGCCGTCGAACCCGCGCCACTTCAACCGGATCAGGCCGACCAGTTCGTAGCAGGCGTCGATCGGCACCAGGTAGCACTCGAACCCGTTGTCGGTCTTGTTGACCAGCAACGCTTCCACGTCCGGCTCGACGTCGGCCAGTTTGGGATTGTCCGCGAGCAGCGTGCTCCACGCGTCCAGCGGCAGCAGCGACTCGGTGGCCCCTGCCGGGCTCGGGTAGAACGCGACGGTCTTGTCCAGCTCGGAGTTGGTGAAGAAGAACGCCATGCCGACCGGGATGCCGGCCGAATCCCACATCGCTTTGCCGAGCACCAGATTCGGCTCGTACAGGTACCGCTCGGGTACCGCGCGGTGCTTGCCGCCGCCCGCGCCGCGGTGCGTGAACAGCAGGTAGCAGCCGCGACAGGTGCACATGATGGCGCGAGTCTCGGTGTTGACCACGTGCGAGTGTTCCGCCTCGCTGACCGGGGTCGCGCACATGTCGCAGCGCTGCTCGCCGACGACGATCGGAGGGGCCTGCGCCGGCTCCGGCGCGGGTGGGTGGGGGTTGCGGAAGCGGCGCAGGCCCGTGGTCATGACACCACCTCGACCGGCAACGCGACCCGGACGTGACCGGCGTCGGTGAGCAGCGGCAACGGGTCGAGGTGATGCACATCCTCGCCGGTGGCGCGGCCGGCGAGCGTGACGTCGAAGTGACTCGAGCAATTCGGACAGGTCAGTACCGCACCGTCCAGGCTGCCGTCGGCGAGGACGGAACCGCAGGTCGGGCAGTGGTCGCGGTAGGCGTACAGGTGGTCGGCGACGTTGCAGAGCACCGTGTTCACGTTGCCGAGCCGGATGCCGGTGACGGTGCCGCGTGCGGCGGCGGCGGTCACCTCGATCCAATCGGATTCCACCCGGGGTGGGGGCGGTGCGTCGACGGCGGTCAGCGGGAGCAGTTTGTGCCCGCCGGGGCCGATTTCCGCGTCGTCGACGACGCCCTCGACCTGGATGTCGACGATCTCCGGCGCGACGTCCTTGATGGCCTTCTCGATCGCCAGCTTCACGGTGACCGTCGAGGATGGACAGCCGTTGCAACTGCCGGCGAGGCGCAGTCGCACCACGTCGTCGGCAACGCCGATCAGGTCGACGTCGCCCGCGTGCGAACCGAGATAGGGCCGCACGGTGTCCAGCGCGACCCGCACCCGCTGCTCGGTGGACAGCGGATGCAGGTCGTGCACCACGAGCACGCTGCCGACCAGCGGATCGTCGCCGAGCGCGGCAACCAGCCCTACGTCGCCACGCTCGTGCACGAGCTCCATCACGCGCTCCAGCGCCGAGCCGTAGAACTCGACCAGCGTGGAGACCAGGTCCTCGACCCGCTCCCGCACGTTCTCGTCGCCGAGTCGGCCGATCTCGACCAGCGCTTCCTCGACGTGCTGCCCGATCTGCCGCGCGTCCTGACCCATGTCAGATCTGTTCGTTGTTGAAGGCGTGTGGCGAGTGCAGTTTGTTGAGCACCTTTCCGTTGCCGACGGACATGTGCACGCCACAGGGCAGGCACGGGTCGAAGCTGCGGACCGCGCGCATGATGTCGATGCCCTTGAAGTTCTCCTGCGTGTTCTCCTCGAAGATCGGCGTGTTCTGCACCGCGTCCTCGTACGGTCCAGCCGTGCCGAACGAGTCACGGACGCTGCCGTTCCACGGGGTCGGCGGGTAGGGGTGGTAGTTGGCGATCTTGCCGCCGCGAATGACCATGTGGTGCGAGAGCACGCCGCGAACGGCCTCGGTGAAGCCGCAGCTGATGGCCTCCTCCGGCACCTTGAACGACTCCCAGGTCTTGGTGTGCCCGGCACGAACCTCGGACAGCGCCTTCTCGATGAAGTGCATGGCCGATGCGGCCGCGTAGGCCTGGAAGTAGGTGCGGGCCCGGTTGCGCTCCAGCGCGTTACTCCACTGTGGAATCTTCCACTCGAAGGTGACCTCCGGCTTGTTCATGGTCTTGGGCAGGTTGATGAGCACGCTGTGCCCGGTCGACTTGATGTAGTCGTGGTTGACAAGGCCGGCCAGCGCCGTTGGCCACAAGCGGGCGAGCGGGCCGCCGCCGGTGTCCAGGGCCAGGTAGTCCTTGCCGTCGAACCAGCGCGGCGACATCGTCCAGGAGTACTTGTTGTCGAAGTCGCGCTTTGCCGGACGCGGGATCGTGTGCTGGTTCCACGGGTGGCGCCGGTCGACCGGGTTGCCCAGCGGGTCGTTGCGCACGAACATCTCCTGGTCCTCCCAGTCCTCGTAGTACGAGGAACCGAGCAGGATGCGGATACCCAGGTTGATGTCGACCAGGTCGGTCGTGACGAGCTTCCCGTCGACGACCACACCCGGGGTGACGAACATCCGCCTGCCCCAGTCGGTCATGTGCTGGTAGGTGAAGTCGCAGTGGTCCGGGTCGTTGAGCGAACCCCAGCAGCCGAGCAGGGTGCGGCGGTAGCCGACCATCTCGTAGCCGGGCAGGGCCTGGTAGAAGAAGTCGAAAAGGTCGTCGTGCAGCGGGACGACGCGCTTCATGAACTCCACGTAGCGCATCAGCCTGGTCAGGTAGTCGGTGAACAACTGGATCGTGGCCACTGTGCCGACGCCGCCCGGATACAACGTGGACGGGTGCACGTGGCGCCCCTCCATCAGGCAGAACATCTCCCGCGTCCACCGGCTGACCTGCAACGCCTCGCGGTAGAACTCGCCGGACAGCGGGTTGAGCGAGCGCATGATGTCGCCGATGAACCGGTAGCCGTGTTCGGCGGCGTGCGGGCTTTCCGTGCGGTTGGCCAGTTCCAGCACGCCGGGGTTGGTCTCGGCGACCATCTTCTCGCAGAAGTCCACGCCGACCAG
>DASYBO010000027.1:0-2273 GCA_036500685.1 Pseudonocardiaceae bacterium
GGCGTGACCACGCTCGCACCCGGCGCGACATAGCCCTGACCGAAGACGCCGGTGAACACGCCGACATCGCTGCCCTTCAACGAGGTGGCGTCGACACCGGTGGCTTCCAGTGCCTCCCAGGACGTCTCCAGCAGCAACCGCTGCTGCGGGTCCATCGCCAGCGCCTCACGCGGCGAGATCCCGAAGAACCCGGCGTCGAACAATCCCGCCTCGTGCAGGAAGCCGCCCTTGTTGGTGTAGGACTTGCCGGGACGCGCCGGGTCGGGGTCGAAAAGGCCCTCAAGGTCCCAGCCACGGTCGGTGGGGAACTCGGTGACGGCGTCCCCGCGCTCGGCCAGCAGCCGCCACAGGTCCTCCGGTCCGGCCACTCCGCCCGGCAGCCGGCAGGCCATGCCGACGATGGCGATCGGCTCGTCGGGAGCGGCAACCGCGACCGTCTGCGCGACTACCGCCGCAGGCGCCGCGTCGCCCAACTCGTCACGCAGGTGACGGGCCAGGACCTGCGGCGTCGGGTGGTCGAACACGAGCGTCGCCGGCAGCTTCAGACCGGTCGCCGCACGCAGGCGGTTGCGGAGTTCGACCGACGTCAACGAGTCGAAGCCGGCGTCCTTGAACGCCAGGTCCGCGCGGACCGCCGAAGCATTCGCATGCCCGAGTACGGCCGCGATCTGCCCGCGCACGAGATCCAGCAGCTGCGCCAACTGGTCGGCGGCGGAGAGCCCGGCCAGTTGCGTGGCGAGTCCGCCCCGCTCCTCGCCCGACCGTGCCTGCTGCCGGCCGGTACGGACGAGGCCACGCAGCATGTGTGGCACCACTCCGCCTGCCGACGCGTCGGCGCGGACGCCGCGCAGGTCCAGCTTGGCCGGCACCAGCAACGCCTGGTTCGTGTCGAGTGCCGCGTCGAACAGCTCCATGCCCTCGGCTTGCGACATCGGTTGCAGGCCACCGCGCCGGTTCATCCGGTTCCTGGTCTGCTCGTCCATGCCGGCCGCCATGCCGGTGCTCTGGTCCCACAGGCCCCAGGCCAGCGCCAGGCCAGGCAGACCCAGGGTCCTGCGACGGGCCATCAGGCCGTCAAGTCCTGCGTTGCCGGCCGCGTAGCTGCCGCTGCCGGAACCCATGAACACCGAGGAAACCGAGGAGTAGACGATGAACGCGGAGAGTTCCAGGTCCCTTGTCAACTCGTCGAGGTGCCGGACCGCGTCGATCTTCGGCGCGAACACCCTGGCCAGCCGCTCCCGCGTCAGGGTTTCGATGACGCCCGCGTCGATGACGCCGGCCGTGTGCACGACTGCGGTCGGCGGATACTCCGCCACCAGGGCCGCGACCTGATCCCGGTCGGCCATGTCGCAGGCAACGACCGTTACGTCCGCGCCCTGCTCGTTGAGTTCGGCGACCAACTCGGCGACACCGTCGGCGGCCGAACCGCGCCTGCTGGTCAACACCAGGCGCCGCACGCCGTGACGCGCGACGACATGCCGGGCGACCAGTCCACCCAGCGCGCCGAGACCCGAGATCAGCACCGTCGAATCCGGACCGAACGCGGCGGGCGCGTCGGCGATCCGAGTGGCACGGGCCAGTCGCGGCACCGCGAAGGACGCTCCGTGCACCGCGACCTGCGGCTCGCCGGTGGCCAGCACCGAACCGAGCACCTGCGCGATGTCACCGTCGGAATCCAGGTCCAGCAACGTGATCCGGTCCGGGTTCTCGCCCTGCGCGGCCCGAACAAGACCCCACACCGCGCCGGCGGCCGGATCGGTCACCACGCCGTCGCTGCCCGGCACCGCGCCCCGAGTCACGACCACCAGCCGCGAGTCCTCAAGGCCCGATCGGCTCAGCCAGGCCTGGACGACCTCCAGCACCCGCGAAGTCAACGCAAGCGCGTCGTCCTCGCCCGCTGCCTCAAGCACGACGGCCGGTGGCACGTCGGTCAGGCCGTCAAGGTCGTCGATCGCCACCCAGGACGGAGTCGGCACCTGCGCGACATCGGTGAGTTCGGTCCAGTCCACCTGGAACAGGGAGTCACTCGACTCGGCGACGGCCGGCAGCGGCCGGAAGCCGACCGATGTCGCGGTTACGACAAGGCCGCCGGTCTCGTCGGCCGCGGCCAGCGACACGACGTCGGTACCGGCCGGCGCCAGCCGCACCCGCAGCGCCGACGCGCCGACGGCGTGCAGCGCAAGGCCATTCCAGTCCAGCGGCTGCTCGTTGTCCGGTCGTAGCAAGGGGTGCAGGGCCGCGTCCAGCAGCGCGGGGTGCAGGCCGAACTTGGC
>DASYBO010000028.1:0-3238 GCA_036500685.1 Pseudonocardiaceae bacterium
GGTGCCGGACGAACCCGACGGTGTCGGTGAGCGTGTAGGTGCGGCCGTCCGGCAGCTGACTGCGCCGGGTGGTCGGGTCGAGGGTGGCGAACAGCGCGTCCTCGACCAGCACGCCCGCGCCGGTGATGGCGTTGAGCAGGCTGGACTTGCCCGCGTTGGTGTAACCGGCGATGGCGACGCTGGGCACCGCGTTGGCCGTCCTGCGACCGCGCTTCGTGTCCCGGACCGTGTCCATCGCCTTGATTTCCCGACGCAGCTTGGCCATCCGCTTGTTGATGCGCCGCCGGTCGGTCTCCAGCTTGGTTTCACCAGGACCGCGCAGACCCACACCACCGTTGCCGCCGCCGGCACGACCACCGGCCTGCCGGGACAGGGCTTCACCCCAACCACGCAGACGCGGGAGGAAGTACGCGAGCTGGGCCAGTTCGACCTGGGCCTTGCCTTCCTTGGAGCTGGCGTGCTGCGCGAAGATGTCCAGAATCAGCGCGGTGCGGTCGATCACCTTGACCTTGAGCACGCCTTCGAGCTGGCGGAGCTGACCGGGTGAGAGTTCACCGTCGCAGATCACCGTGTCCGCGCCAACGGCACGCACCACGTCGGCGAGTTCGTGGGCCTTACCGGAACCGATGTAGGTGGCCGCGTCCGGGCGGGCGCGCCGCTGGACGAGTCCTTCGAGCACCTCCGAGCCCGCGGTCTCGGCGAGTCGGGCGAGTTCGGCCAGCGAAGCCTCGGCCTCCTGCACGGTGCCGTCGGTCCACACGCCGACCAGCACGACACGTTCCAGGCGAAGTTGCCGATACTCGACCTCGGTGACATCCGCGAGCTCCGTGGACAACCCCGCGACGCGGCGAAGCGCGGCGCGGTCGGAGAGCTCCAGGTCACCGACAGACAGTTCGTCCAGCGGCTCGTCGGTGAACCCGATCGCTGGGTCGTGAGTGTGTGCTTGTTCTGTCATCTTGTGTCCATGGTGGCACGACTCGGAGTGCGGCATGGCGTTATTTATTGATCGACATCCGGGTACCCCTCACCCGGTCGGGTAGAACCGCTGGTCAGCGCCGTGACGATAACCTTTCGGCTGTGAGTTTCAGCGCGTATGCCCGGCAAGGGCGCGACCCGGCCCCGCCGCACCGGCGCCGGGTGTCGGCCCAGGGCTACTGGTAGGGCGCGCCGCGGCGGGCCGCGCTCCACGCGCTGACCCATTGGCGCCGCGGGCGCCTCCCAACCGATGACCCTGTCGACTCGCCGCGGGTGCAGTTCGCGGCTTGCCCGTGTTCGGGTGTGGGATCTGTTGCGGGTGGCCCGGTATGTTCAGGTTGCCGCCGAGCCGTAACCGTCCACCTGCGACTGTTCGAATGAAACTCAGGCGTAGAGCGGGATCTGGGTGCCTTCGGGGGCCTGGTAGCGGTCGATGATCAGGTTGAGCTGGTTCTGGTAGTACAGGGTGCCGACGCCGAAGACGAGCATCAGCAGGGTTCCCGCGGCCGGGCTGCAGGTTTCCGGCAGGCCTGCGGAGCGCTGGGCCTTGCGGATGAACTTGCCGGTGTTGGCGTAGGAGATCAGCGGCGCGACCACGGTCCAGCCAAGGAAGATGAGGACCATGACCGAGCCGGCCGTGGGGATGGTGCGACGGCGGTCGAACTCGGCCAGCTCCTTGTGGATCTTGAAGTACCAGACCAGGTGGTAGATGCCGAGCGTGATGATGGTGAGGCCGATCCAGACCGCGACCGGGTTGCGGTGCTTCATCGCGATTCCGCTCGCGACGGCGCCGCCGGCGACTGGGGCACCGTCGGGTAAGCCGGTGTCGGACTGGCCGGGCGAAGCCGATGGAACGGTCATATCTAATTCTCCTCTTGTTTGGTAAACAACGATCTTTTCAGTCAATTGCGGCAGCACGCTATCAGGCTCGTGCGGGCGCGGGCGGCGAATTGATCGAGTTGATATCGCAGCGGCTCAGCCTTGAGCTCTACGTCATCGCCCGATTACGATCATGCGATGGTTGCTGGCACAACGACGGTGTTGACCGGCCTGCGTTTCGGCGAGGGGCCGCGCCATGGGCCGGACGGACGCCTCTATTTCTCCGACTTCTACGGGCACCAGGTGTTCGCGATCGACGTGAGCACCGGCGAACGCGAACGGATCTGCGAGGTAGCCACCCAACCCTCCGGGCTCGGTTGGCTGCCGGACGGGCGAATGCTCGTGGTGTCCATGCTGGACCGACGGCTGCTGCGGCGGGAGCCGGACGGGACGCTGGTCGAACACGCGGATCTTTCCTCGATCGCCACGTTCCACGCCAACGACATGCTGGTCGACCCGCTCGGTCGCGCCTATGTCGGCAATTTCGGGTTCGACCTGCACGGTGCGCTCGACACCTACGGGATCGCCGGGCTGACGGACGGCAGCGTCGAACTCGTGCCGGCCACGCTGGCGCTGGTTCAGCCCGACGGGTCAGTGTCGGCGGCGACGCCGGATCTGGCTTTTCCCAACGGGATGGTGTTGTTCGGGCGGACGCTCGTCATCGCGGAGACGCTCGCGCTCCGGCTGACCGCGTTCGACGTTGCCGACGACGGGAGCCTGAGCAATCGGCGAGTGTGGGCCGATTTGCAGGAGCGTGGGATCGCACCGGACGGGATCTGCGGCGACGCCGATGGCGCGATCTGGACGTCCTCGGTGTTGGGCCACAGCGTGCTCCGGGTGACCGAGGGCGGGACGGTGACCGACGAGGTGCCGACCGGCAAAACCTGTTACGCGGTCGCGTTGACCGGGCCGGAGCGGCGGACCTTGGCCTGTATGACGGCGCCGGACTCGAATCCGTCGGTGGTCGCCGGGGTGGAGTTGGCGGCGATCGAGGTGGTCGAGGTGGCGGTGCCGGGAATTTAGTCGGCGAGGTTCGCCTCGGCCCACCACTGGGCGCTGAGTTCGCCCTTGGCGACGAGGACGGCGGGGCCGGTGAGGGTGGCTTCGCCTTCGTTGATCGCGACCACCACGGTGCCACCGGGGATGTGTACGGCGACCTCCGCGCGGGTGCGGCCCGCGCGGCGCAGCGCGGCGGCGACGGCGGCGACCGTGCCGGTACCACAGGAGCGGGTTTCGCCGACGCCGCGTTCGTGGACACGCATGCGCAGCGCGTCCTGGTCCACCGTGCGGGTGAATTCGACGTTCACGCCGTGTGGGAAGACGATCGGATCGTGGCCAGGTGCGCTCGAGAGGTCGAGGTCGGCGAGTTCGAGGTCGGTCGCGT
>DASYBO010000029.1:0-6453 GCA_036500685.1 Pseudonocardiaceae bacterium
GGGTCGTCCGTTGTGGTTGGGGTCGTTGAAGTCGAATATCGGGCATACCCAGGGTGCCGCTGGTGTGGCGGGTGTGATCAAGATGGTTGAGGCGATGCGGCACGGTGTGCTGCCGAAGACGTTGCATGTGGACGCGCCGACTCCTGAGGTCGACTGGGAATCTGGACAGGTGCGGCTGCTCACGCAGGCGCAGCCGTGGTCGAGAGGCGACCGACCCCGGCACGCCGCGGTGTCCGCGTTCGGGATGAGCGGCACCAACGTCCATCTTGTGCTCGGCGAGCCGCCGGAGCCGCTGGGGCCGGCCGACCCACCGAGTCCGGGGTCGCAACGCGGTGCGCTGCCGGTGGTTCTCTCCGGACACACTCCGGCCGCGCTTCGTGCTCAGGCCGCTCGACTCGCCGCCCATGTCGTGGCCGAGCCGGAACTCAGCGTCGCTGATGTCTGTCGGTCGCTGGTGACCGGCCGAGCGAAGCTGAGGCATCGGGCAGTGGTCGTGGCCGACGGTCGTGACGAGGTGCTGTCGGGGCTGGAAGCACTGGCCTCCGAGGAGCCCTCGGCACGGGTGGTGTCCGGGCAGGCCGACGTGGACGGTCGAACGGTGTTCGTATTTCCCGGACAGGGCGCCCAGTGGACGGGGATGGGCGCGCGGTTGCTGGCGGAGTCGCAGGTGTTCGCCGAGTCGATGCAGAGCTGTGCCGGGGCCATGGCGCCCTGGGTGGACTGGTCGCTGCCGGCGGTGGTGCGCGATGGCGGTGAGCTGCTGGACCGAGTCGATGTGGTCCAGCCGGTGTCGTTTGCGGTGATGGTGTCGTTGGCGGCGCTGTGGCGTTCGTACGGCGTTGAGCCCGATGCGGTGGTAGGGCATTCGCAGGGCGAGATCGCGGCCGCTCAGGTGTCCGGCGCGCTGTCGTTGTCGGACGCGGCCAGAGTGGTGGTTCTGCGCAGTCAGGCGATAGCCCGACGGCTCAGGGGTACCGGGGGCATGATGTCGGTGTCGTCGCCGCTGACACTGGTGCGGGAACTGGTGCGGGACACCGACCTCTCGGTGGCCGCGGTGAACGGACCGGCATCGGTGGTGGTGTCCGGGCCCTCCGCCGCACTTGCCGTCCTCGCGGCGCGGTGTGCGGAGCGGGCGATCCGAGCCCGGATGATCCCGGTGGACTATGCCTCCCACTCCGCGTGTGTGCAGGACATCCGCGAAGAGCTGCTGGAGACCCTCGACGCTGTCCGGCCGAGGGACGGCGCGATACCGCTGTACTCGACGGTGACCGACCAGTGGCAGCCCACCGGTGCGCTGGACGCTGGGTACTGGTACCGGAACCTGCGCGAACCGGTTCGGTTCGAGCAAGCGACCAAGCGGCTGCTGGCCGAAGGATATCGCACGTTCGTCGAGGTCAGCCCGCATCCAGTGCTGACCACCGCCGTTCAGGAGCTTGCCGGGCCGGACGCCGAGGTCACCGGCACCTTGCGGAGGGACGACGGCGGGCTGGACCGGTTCCTGAGCTCCGCCGCCCAGTTGCACACCCGCGGCGTGATGGTGGACTGGGCTCCCGCATACCAGGGCGCCGGCGCGGTCCGGACCGACTTGCCCACCTACGCGTTCCAACGTAAGCGTTACTGGCTGGACGAGGCCGGGGTGCCAGGCGTCGGCGCGGGAACCGAGATCGACGGCCCGTTCTGGTCGGCGGCGGCACGGGCGGACGTCGGTGAGTTGTCGGACACCTTGGAGTTGTCCGAGCCCGACCAGCAGGCTGCCCTGCGCACGGTGCTGCCCGCACTGTCGAGGTGGCATGCCAGGCGTCGTACGCAGTCAACGGTGGATTCGTGGCGTTATCGGATCAGCTGGAGAACGCTGCCGGATCCGCGCGAGGCCCGACTGTCGGGCACCTGGCTGCTCATCGAGTCCACCCGGGGAGACAGCGGCCGAGGCGCGGCGATCGGCAACGCCCTCGTTGCGGCCGGTGCCAGGGTCGAGCGGCTGTCGGTAGCCGAGGCGGAGACAACTCGGGACGCACTTGCCGCGCGGATCCGAGTGGTTCGCGCCGAACAGGGTGAGGTCGACGGGCTGGTTTCACTACTTGCCCTCGACGACAACCCGCATCCCGAGCACCCGACTCTCACCGTCGGTCAAGCCGGGCTGTTGGCGCTGGTGCAGGCGCTGGTGGACGGCGCGCTGAATGCCCCGCTGTGGTGTGTCACCCGTGCCGGGGTCTCGGTGTGCCGCGACGATGTTCCGGTCAATCCTGCGCAGGCATCTCTGTGGGGTCTTGGCCGGGTCGCCGCGCTGGAACACCCCGGTCGCTGGGGTGGTCTGATCGATATCCCGGAGTCCGTCGAGCCGACGATCCTGCGGAGGTTGCCGGCCGTGCTGGCCGGCCACGACGGCGAGGACCAGGTGGCGATCCGGGCGTCGGGAGTGTTCGCACGGCGTCTCGAGCACGCCGACCCGACGACCGACGGCCGAATGTGGACACCGAGGGGCACCGTACTGGTGACCGGTGGAACCGGCGGGGTAGCCGCGCACGTTGCGCGGTGGCTGGCCACCAGCGGTGCTGATCACCTCGTCCTGACCAGCCGTCGTGGGCCGGCGGCCGACGGGGTCGGCGAGTTGGTGGACGAGCTGACCGGATTGGGAGTCGAGGTCACCGTGACCGCGTGCGACCTCGCCGACCGCGATGCGGTTGCGCACCTGCTTGCGCACCTGCCGGCGAAGCAACCGCTGACCGCCGTGGTGCACGCGGCCGGGATCGCCACGCCGGCCGCGTTGGTGGACAGCAGCGCGGAGGAGTTCGCCGGCGTGCTGGCCGGCAAGGCGACCGGGGCCGCGCACCTGGACGAGCTGCTCGGCGACCGGCCCCTCGACGCCTTTGTGCTCTTCTCCTCCAACGCGGCGGCCTGGGGCAGCGGGACCCAGGGTGCGTACGCGGCGGCGAATGCGTTCCTGGACGGCCTTGCCGAACGACGCAGAGCCAGTGGCCGGCCGGCCACCTCGATCGCATGGGGGGCATGGGACGGCGGTGGCATGTCGACCTTCTCGCCGGAGATCCAGGCCCAGCTCGCCCAGTCCGGGCTCGCGCTCATGCCGCCGGACCTGGCCGTTCACGCCTTGGCGCAGGCCGTGGTGTCCACCGAGCCGTTGGTGATCGTGACCGACATGCGCTGGGATACCTTCGGACCCCGGTTCACCGCGCTGCGCTCTAGCCCGCTGTTCGGCGACCTGCCAGAGCTACGTCAGGTGTTGAGCACAGTCGATCCCGTCGTCGGCGGAGGAGGCGAGACCGAGGCGCCGAAACTGGTGGGCCGGCTCGCCGAGTTGGCTCCGGCAGAGCGGCCACGGCTGCTGGTCGAACTGGTGCGCAGAGAGGCGGCGGCGGTGCTCGGCCATCCGTCGCCGGACACCGTCGCCTCGGACCAGGCCTTCAAGGAGATCGGGTTCGACTCGCTGACCGCGGTTGAGCTGCGCAACCGGATGACCGCTGCGTCCGGAGTACGGCTCGCGGCTACGGTCATCTTCGATCACCCCACACCGGCGGCACTGGCCGAACACCTACTCGCCGAGCTGGGTGCGCTCGACGCCGGCCCCAGCCCGTTCGCCGGTTTGGACGAGCTGGCAGCCGCGCTGCCCGCCGCCGCCGAGGATGCCCGGCTGCGGTTCGAGGTCTCAGCCCGGCTGCGTGCGCTGACCAGCATGTGGAGCTCGCTGACCGGGGGCGACGCCGACGAGTTCGACGTCGAGGACGCGAGTGACGACGAGATCTTCCAGCTCGTGGACAGTCAGCTCGGTGGACAACCGAGCTGAGCGGACACCGAGAGGACAACCGTCGAGTCGACAAGGAGTCCCATGTCCCAGACGAACCCCACTCGCGGGCCCTAGTACTGCAGGGCCGGTAAGGCGAGTCGCCCCTGCGAGGCTCCGCGGGAGTTCCGGCGAAGGCCGGCGCTGTGAATGTCGGCAACCAGGGCGCCGAACCTTGGTGGCGGCACCCCAGGGTGAGCACAAGCGCGCTCTTTGGGCCGAAGGCGAACTTGCGGAGGCGGGCCCGAAGGGTCCCCGAACGGAAGTTCTCGCGCGAGAACAGGCCCTGTAGTACTAGCTCACCGAGGTCGGTCGGATTTTACGACCGCTTCACTTCGCCCAGCCTGATGCCCTCGGGCAACAATTATCCAGGTGATGAGACGACCGCTGATCGACTCGACGTCGAGGACCTGATCGACATCCCGGAGCTCGGGTATCTTATGGTCGTGGCCAAGCGCCAGGAGAAATAGGTCTCCTCGGGTATCGCCTCACCACATGACCGGCAGCTCCATCAGACCTCCGCCGAGCAGCTCGTCCCGTACCTGCAGCGACTCGGCCGGAACGGCCAGCCGTAGCGTCGGGAACCGCTTCAGAAGCGCGGGGAACAGCGTCTGCAGTTCGATCCGAGCCAACGCGGCGCCGGGACAGAAACGCGGCCCGTGCCCGAAAGACAAATGTGGATTGTGCTCGCGGTACACATCGAACCTGATCGGCTGGGGAAAGGTGTGTTCATCGAGGTTGGCCGGGTGGAGTCCGAGCATGACCAGTTCACCGGTCTGGACGGAGACGCCGTCGATGGTGAGGTTGGTGTTGGCGTAACGAAGTAGCCCGATAGGCCGTATGGCGCTGGGGTCGGGCGCAGGCTGCAGCAGGCGGAGTATCTCCTCGACCGCCGGCGCGATGACCCGCGGATCGTCGCGCACTGCATCTGCTTCTTCAGGATGAGTGAGCAACAGGACCACCCCGCGGTCGATTGCGGCCATCGTGGTCTCGTAACCGGCCAGCAGAAGTACAACATAGAACATCACAATGCCGTCGAGAGTCAGACCGGAGTCGGCGGACGCTGTCGCGACCAGCTCGGAGATGAAATCGTCAGTTGGCTGTGTCCTTTTGTGTTCCACCAGCTCCCGCATGTAGGCACGCAACCAGGTCAGCCCGGCCTGAGAGCGTGTCGGGTCGTGGACGTGTGCCGCGTCGTCGGCCCATCGGCGGAAATCGGTTCTGTCCGCATACGGCACGCTCAGGAGTTCACAGATCACCAGCGCCGGTAGCGGAAAGGACATCGCTTCATGCATATCGACCGGCTGGAGGTGACCCACCATGGCGTCGAGCAGCCCCGCGATGATCTCCCTGATCCGTGGCCGAAGGGTCGCCATCCGTCGTGCGGAGAACGCCGGCGCGAAGAGGCTGCGCATCCGGGAATGTTCCTCGACCTGGGCCGGATCACCCATCGGACCACCGAAGGCCGCCGGAGAGGCACGGGCCGCGTGCTCCGGCTCGGGATGCGAGATGCTCAAGCGGGGATCGGACAGCAGAGCCTTCACGGTGTCGTAGCTCGTCACCAGCCAGGCGGAGTCTCCGGCCGGCGTGGTCACCCGCTGGGTTTCGGTACTCCTCATCTGTAATCACCCAGGAAGTCAGGTCGGAGATTGTTGATGCCATCTTATTGAGCAACGTGCGCGGACAGATCGGTATGTGTGCGCGGATTCGCCACCGTCCGCCCATTGGCCGGTAATTACCGCGCTCAGTGCGCTCGGAGTGGCCGGCCAATGGTTCAGTCATGGACAAGTTCCGGCTTTGCCTATTTTCTTTGCTCGTGGTTTCGTGTGATCCTGATTCCGGATGACGATTCTGTTCCGGAATTGTGATTCTGGTGGAGCCGACCGGCACGGTGGGTGAGTGCGCGAAGGAGTCGACCGGCCATGGCGAGCGATGAGAAGCTCCGCGAGTACCTCAAGCGTGTGCTCGTGGAGAACCAGCGCGCCCAGAAACGCCTGCGGGAGCTCGAGGACGCGTCGCGGGAGCCCATTGCCATCGTGGCGATGGGCTGCCGATTTCCCGGCGGGGTGTCTTCTCCGGAGCAGCTGTGGCGGCTGGTCGGCGATGAGGTCGACGCCATCTCCGAGTTCCCCACCGATCGAGGCTGGGACCTGGACAACCTGTTCGATCCGGATCCCGAGTGCGTCGGCAAGTCGTACGTGCGGGAGGGCGGCTTCCTACACGACATGGCGCAGTTCGATGCCGGGTTCTTCGGGATCAGCCCGCGTGAGGCATTGGCGATGGACCCGCAGCAGCGTGTGCTGCTGGAGACCGCCTGGGAGGTGTTCGAGCGGGCCGGTATCGACCCGACGTCGTTGAAAGGTACCGCCACCGGTGTCTTCGCCGGCATGGTCTATTACGACTTCGGGACCCGGCTGTATCCGGTTCCCGAGGAGATCGAGGGTTACCTCGGCACCGGTCTCGCGGCCAGCATCGTGTCCGGCAGGGTCGCCTACACGCTGGGGCTGGAGGGCCCGGCAATCACCCTCGATACCGGGTGCTCCTCGTCGCTGGTCGCGGTACACCTTGCCGCGCAGTCGCTGCGCCAACGGGAGTGTTCGCTAGCGCTGGCCGGTGGCGTGACGGTGATGCCTTTGCCCGGGGTCTTCGTCGAGTTC
>DASYBO010000030.1:0-25829 GCA_036500685.1 Pseudonocardiaceae bacterium
CACCAAGCAGGCGCTGGACGACGTCACCGCGGACCCGCTGGCCCGAGCTCGCCTTGACGGAGCGCACATCTACGAGATCCTGACCGCCAAGGAGCAGCCCAGCACCACAGTGCCGGTCGTGCCGACGATGTCCTTCAAGAGTTTCGCGTCGCTGCAAACCACGCTCAACCGCGGCCGACTGCCCCGCGACACCAAGGCGATCATCTACGACGCCGAACACTGGGCGCAAACCCCGCCCGACGAGCAGCAGAACCCGGGGAGCTTCTACCAGCAGGCGGCGGCGATCACACACGCGCACGGCCTGATCTTCATCGCCACCCCGGCCATGGATCTCGTGGACGTCAACGGGAAGGTGGCCGACCCGACGCAGACCTTCCTCAGCCAGAACATCGACGCGAACGCGGCCAGGGACGCCGATGTGCTGGACATCCAGGCGCAGAGCCTGGAACGGAATTCATCCACCTACCAGGACTTCGTCAGCAAGGCGTCCGCCCAGGCCCGGTCGGCCAACCCGTCGGTGACCGTGATCGCCGGCCTCTCCACCAACCCGCACGGCTCCGTGATCACGCCCGCGATGCTGGTCTCGGACATCGCCGCGGTGGCCGCCAGCGCCTCCGGTTTCTGGATGAACATCCCGGACCTCGGACCGTCGTGCCCCGACTGCAACCAGCCGCGACCGGAGGTGGCGGTCGGGGCGCTGACGGACGGCCGGTTGGCCACGATCAACAACCTGTTCACGCACTAACTGGTGAAGCCGAGGGACTTGAGGGCGCAGATCATCGGTCGGACCTGGTCGGTGTAGGAGCCGACGTTCAGCCAGTAGCCGTCCGCGAAGTTGGGGACGCTCTTCGCGGCCGCGGTGAGCTGGGCGCAGGTCGCACCGTCGCCCGGCGGCAGGCTGTGGCCGAGCCCGGCCAGGAAGGTCACGTCGCCGGAGTTCGCCTTACCGACTTCCAGCGAGACCTTGTAGGTGACTTCGTGATATGCCGTCACGTCGAGCTCCAACTGCTGTGACTGGTATTCGAACAGGTCGCCGGATTGCAGGTATTGCGCGGCGGAGGCCAGGTTGTGTCGCACAAACGCGTTGTAGTCCGCGCCGCCGTCGCTGGTGTCGAGCGGGTATTGCGGAGCACTGTTCGGATAGGCCGGATTCGGATCACGGTTGCAGAGATCATTGGCCGGAGTCAACACGACCCGAAGGCCGTGCTGGTGCGCGGTAGCGCAGAATTCCTGCGCATAACTGATGTTGATATTTTTGTTGTACAGAAAAGCACCCTGTTCGATCTCGGGCGTGAACGTCCATGCCTCCGGGTCGTAATGAACGGCCTGCACCCAACTGGGCAGCCCGGCCGCGATGGCGTCGACCAGGCCGGTTGAGCCGTTCTGGTACGCCTCGAACTTCAGCACCGCGACGCCTTGGTAACCGGCGGGCACCGGCGTGGTCGCGGCCTTGCCGCTCGCGTAGCGCACGGAGAACCAGGTCGATCCCTGGTTGAAAGCGGCTTGGCACACTTTCGGACTACCCGCGAGACCGACGTTGTTGAGATTGGCAAATGCGTCACTCGCCAAAAGCCAGGTCGGGGCCGTCGTCGCCGGGGAAACAGCCGCCGACGCGGGTTGACCGATGACACTGCCGGCCAGTGCGGCACCAACGAGAGAACCACTTCCGCGCAGGAAAACGCGTCGACTCACCGACATTGGTGTGCCTCCTCAAAGGGTCCGTCATATTGTATGTAAATGTTCTTTACGATTATTCGATAACTTGCCCGAAAACGCAAGTGGCCACCGAGAATGACGGGCGACTACAATCCAGACTCTGTTGGTTACTCCCTGTCAGAGTGAGGAGCGGACGTCTTGACCAGACCGATCTTCTTATCGACCATCGCGGCCACCGCGGCGGTCGCCCTCCTGTTCACCGCCGCGGTCGCGGCCCACCAGCCAACGGTCGCCGCCACCGCGTCGACGAGCCCGGCGCGGCTCACCGAGACGTGGGCCGCGTCCGCCGCCGACCTCGGCGGCCCCTATACGGACAAGACCGTCCGCAACATCGTGCACACCTCGATCGGCGGCAGCGGCGTACGCGTGCGGTTGTCCAACGCGTTCGGCACGGTGCCGGTCACCTTCGACGCGGTGTATCTGGGCGCCCAGTCCACGGGCGCGGCGCTGGTCCCCGGCTCCAACCACGAGGTCACCTTCGGCGGCGCGGCCTCGATCACCGTGCCCAAAGGCGCCGAGGTACTCAGCGATCCGGTCCCCATGACCGTCGCCGCACACACCAACCTCGCGGTCAGCGTGCACGTCGCCGGCGCGACCGGTGAGGTCACCGGCCATCCCGACGCCCAGCAGGGCAACTACTACGCCGACGGCGACACCGCTGCCGACCCCGCCGCCACCAGCTACGTGTTCCCGATCGGCAGTTGGTTCTTCGTCGACGCCCTGCTGGTCAACTCCCCCAACGCATGCGGTGACGTGGTCGCGCTCGGCGACTCGATCACCGACGGATACAAGTCCACTCCGGACGCCAATCACCGCTGGCCCGACTATCTCGCCAACCGTCTGCACAACGCGGTGGTCGACGAAGGCATCTCCGGCAACGAGATCACCGCCGACGGCGCGGGCGTCAGCGCCCAGGCGCGGCTGGATCGGGACGTGCTCGCCCAACCTGCCGCGCGCACGGTGATCTTTCTGGAGGGCATCAACGACATCGGCAACGGCGTCGTCAGCTCGGCGGCGCAACTGATCGCGGCCGACGAGCAGATCATCGCCCGCGCGCACGCCGACGGTCTGCGCATCCTCGGCGGCACCCTGGTTCCGTTCGGCGGCGCGGGCTATTACAGCCCACAGAAGGAAACCGTCCGCGCGGCCCTGAACACCTGGATTCGCACCAGCGGTGCCTTCGACGGCGTCGTCGACTTCGACGCGGCCATCCGCAACCCGGCCAACCCGACGACCATGCTGGCCGCCTACGACTCCGGCGATCACCTGCACCCGAACGACGCCGGCTACCAGGCGATGGCGAACGCGGTGAACCTCAACGCGGTGCGCTGCTGACGAACCGTTGGGCGGCCGGCAGAATCGCCGACCGCCCAACGGAATCAGGTGATATCAGGAAACCATCACGCGGCTGCTGCCGGGCCGAAGTAGCCCGCCACGTCGACGACCGCGTCGACAAAGTCGGTGAGGTTGAACAGCGTGATATTCGTGGTATTCGGCAACGCGACCACCGCGAGGTTGGCCGAGGTCTGGCCGGGTACCAGGTTCAGATTCGACGCCAACGGCAGGCTCGATCCATATGGGTACGCGGTCATCAGGGTCGTCGCGTTGACGTTGGTGCCGGTCAGGTTGAACACGACCGCGGTCGCCGTCGGCGGCAGCCACGTGCCCATTTCCACCGTCCTGCTCTCGTGCCCGCTGATCGGGTTGCTCGTTTCGCGGGTGTCCAGTACCCGAGTGGGCGCGAGCGCATAGAACGACTGACCCGAACCGGGCGTGTAGTAGCCGGAAAGGTCAGCGATCAGATCAACGGAACCGAAGGCATTGTGCAGATCCACCTTGCGATCCGCGCTGATCGGCACCGTCACCAGGTTCGGCGTGATCACGCCGGGAACCAGATTCAGGTTGGACGCCAACGGCAGGCTCGTGCCGTCCGCGTACGCGGTGACGAACGTCGACGCGCTCGCGTCCAACGCGGTCAGGTTGAACACGACGGCGGTCGCCCCGGCCGGCACCCTCTGCGACACATCCAGGGTGAACGTGCTGTTCTGGCCGACCGGAGCGCTGTTGCGAGTGTCCAGCATCCGGATCGGTGACGTCGGAGTGAAGCCGGCGCCACCACTGCCCGGCGCGTAGTAACCATCGAGATCGATGATGGCGTTGACGGCGGCAGGTCCCGCCGTCACCATCACGCCGTGCGCACCGAGTTCGACGGTGGCCAGGTTGGCCCTTGTCTCACCGGTGGCAAGGTTGAGGTTGGACGAGAGGAAGTTCTCGCCCACCAGCGGGCCTACCGCCAGGTAGGTCGGCGCATTACTGTCGGTCCCGGTGATATTGAGAACGACCGCGGTCGCGTTCGCCGGCACTGTGCTCGGCATGGCAAGGCTGACCGCGCCCCGAGCCGGGATTTCGCCTCCGGGCGTACGGGTGTCGAGCACGCGCTGCGGCGCCACCGGGGTGAACGTCGAAGCGCTTGCGGCGGAAGGGTTTGCGGCATGCGGCGTAGCCGGGTGGCCGGTCGCCGCTTGCGCGGGCAGCACCGACAAGCCGACCAACAACGCGGCCGTTCCGGCCACGAGCGTGCCTAGGTTGAAAGGTTTCATTATCATTACGGTGGATCCCCCTTGGAAACATCGCACTGTCCCCGAACAAGTGCAATGATGCCAGTCGTGCGGTCCGTCGCGCATGGGCGAATAGGGCTGCGTAAGCCGCCCTTAAATCCCGCGTCGATCAAGCAACCTCGGCGTCGGTCGCGGATTCTCGCCGCTGCGGTCCACCAGCCGGACCACGTCAGTTTCCTTGTGGCATAGGCATTTCCCGAACTGGCGCGTTGTCCGGTGCGGCGGTGAGGTGTGCCTCGTAGGCGAGCAGGGTGTCCACGACCATTCGTCGCTGTCGAGCGGTGAGCGGGGCCAGGGCGTGTCGCCAGGCGCGGGTGCCGGGCGAGAGCCATTCGGAGATCGCCGGCCGGCTCTCCGGGCTGATGTCGATGATGCGGCGTCGTCGATCGGTGTCGTCTTCCCGTCGTACCAACACCCCTTTGCGACTGAGATCGCTCACGATCAGGCTCACCGTGGTGGGGGCGATGCTCAGGTTCTCGGCCAACTGGGAGACGGTCAGCGGACCGTCGAGTAGCAGGGCCAGCAAGGACAGATGCCTGGGGGCCAGGTCGAGCGATCGCAGTTGATCGGGCGGGCGCAGGCGTTTGGCCCGGCCGACCAAGCGTGGCATCAGCACGAGCAGTTCTCGGACGGCGTCATCCGTTGGGTCGGGTGTTGACACGGGCAGCCTCCGCGAATACGTTTGATAACAAATGTTGTTTGTCATCAAAGTCATCATAGGGGATTGGCATGCCACATCTGACCGCGCATGTCCTTGAAGACGACCTCGCCGGCCGGGAGGCCGACCTGATCGAGGCGCTGACCGAGGCCGTCGTCGCGGTGTATGGCGACTGGGCGCGAGACATCGCCGTCGTGCACCTGATCGGCCTGCCAGCGCATCGTTGGGGTATCGGTGGCAAACGGGCGCAGGCTCCCTCGCCCAGCGTGACATTCGGCATCAGGGAGGAGGCTTTCAACAGGCCGGACGCGCAGGAGATGGCCGCGCGGTTGATAGCCGGAGTTACCGACGCCGTCGTGTCGGTTTTCGGCGAGCGGGTCCGCTCCGGCATCACCGTCGAGCTTGTCGGTGCCCCGGCCAGCCGCACCGGCGTCGGCGGCATCGTCGCCGCCGGCTGAGTCGGTGTTTGCCTGAAGCGAGAACACGCCGGACTTCGGCGACAGTTGCCGAGGGCGCGCAGGCTGAGTTGACTGGCTGGCGTGGCTGAGGTTGAGACGTACGGAACAGGCCAGGTCGAGCGGACCGCGGACCGAGCTGTGCTACGGGTGTTCTACGCCGAGCACGCCAAGGACCGCGCCGGCGCGGTATCCGCGCTGACCAACCGCATCACCACCGTCGAGTCCGTGCTCGACCGCGATGGCGTTGAGGTACGCGAGCGACAGTTGTCCGTGCACGATGACTGGGACGGCAAACGCCGGTCCGGGGCGCGGGCCACCCAGTCCTATGCCCTTCGGATCACCGACCTGACCATCCTCAACGACCTCATCGCCGCTCTTGTGGTCGTTGAGCCGGCCAACCTCGTCGGTCCGCTCTGGGAACTCGCCAACCACGACGATGCGATGCGCCAGGCCCAACGCGAGGCGGTCGCGGTCGCCACGCGGCGCGCGGAGAGTTACGTCGAAGCGCTGGGACGCCGTCTCGGGCCGCTGCTGCGTGTCCATGACGGCCAAGGCAATCCCCAACCAGCCAGCTTCGCGGCACAGGCGGCGGTACATATTTCGCGATCTTCTGCTCCCCGGCCGGACATCAGTGAGCTGTCGCTGGAGCCGCAGCCGGTGTTCGTGTCGGCCACCTGCAGGATGGCCTGGACGATCGCCGAATAGTTCATCCTGACAAGGGCGCCGGCCTGAATCCCCCGATGTGCTCGGCCGCCAGTTCGGCGAAGGTGATCGCGGTGTCGTCCTCATGCCGGGGTCCGGTGATCTGCCCGCCGACCGGTAGTCCGTCCAGCGTGTGGCCGACCGGTGCGTTGAGTGCGGGCAGCCCGGTCAGCGAAGCGTGCGCGATCCAGAATCCCAACTCGTGATAGGGCCGCTCGCCCTCGGCGGTGGTGATCACCTGCCGATCGGTGTGCGGGAAGGCCGAGGTGAACGCGGTCGGGCTGATGAACACGTCGACGTCGGAAAAGTATCGGTCCCACGCCGTACGGGCGGCCATCCGCCGCTGATGCTGCTCGACCACCTGCGGCAGGGTGGCGAAACTGGTGTCGCCGCCGTGGAAGGCGAAGAACTGCGCCACCTCGAACCCGAACGATTCGGCCTGGCCCACCGGGTCGACGTCGGCAGGCCAGCCCGCCACGATCGTCGCGCCGGCCGCGCTGAGGGCGTCCACCGCGTCCGACAGCGCACCGCCGACCTCGGCGGTGACCGAGGCGGCCGGGTGGTCGAGCACCACACCGACCCGGAAGTCGGCCAGCCGAGAATGCCGTGGCGGAGCCAGTCGCCAGCGGTAGGCGTTGGCCTCGGCGCCATCGGGACCGGCGGTCGCCCGCAGCGCGGTGCGCAGGTCTGCGGCGGATCGGGCGAGCGGGCCGACCGCTGACAGGTAGGCCATGTCGCTCGGGCCAGCGGGCGGGCCTGGTGGTTGGAATCCGGCCAGCGGGACCGTGCCCGCGGTGGGTTTGAGGCCGTAGATCCCACAGAAGGCGGCGGGAATCCGGATCGAGCCAGCGAGATCCGAGCCATACTCCAGAAAGGACAGTCCGGCGGCCACCGCCGCCGCGCCTCCCCCGGTCGAGCCACCGGGCGTGCGCGCCGTGTCCCACGGGTTGACGGTCCTCCCGTACACCGCGTTGGCGCTCTGTCCGTTGTCGGCGAGCATCGTCGCCACGTTCGTCGTGCCGAACACGATCGCTCCGTCGGCACGCAACCGCCGGACGACAACCGCGTCGCGGTCGGCGACGTTGCCGGCGAAGTCCGGGGCGCCCCAGGTGGAGTGCATCCCGCTGACGTGGAAGGCCTCTTTGACCGTCATCGGCACGCCGTGCAGCGAGCCGATCGGCTCGCCTCTTGCCAGGGCGAGGTCGGCGGCGACAGCGGCGCGACGTACGGCCTCGCGGTCGGTCTCCACCACCGCGTTCAGCACCGGGTTGACCAGGTCGAGACGAGCGAACACCAACTCGGTCAGTTCATGAGCGGAAAGCCGGCCGGAGCGCAGCAGGCCGGCGACTTCGGTAGCGGACTGGAACAACGTGTCGGGCAGCGTGTCGGTCATGGCACCTGTCTAGGGCCTCACACTGTGTCAGAGTCAATGCGTTGGCGGTCGGCGGCTTGGCGAGCGGGCTCTGACCCGACACCCTCAGAGGTTTTCTTCGTACGCCCGTTCGAACCAGCCAATGGCTTCGGCGTCGAGATCGTCCGGCTTTTCCAAGCCGACCCGGACCGTGATGGTGTCGTTCCCGAGACTCTTCGCGGGCAGCAACCGACCGTGCGGGGCGGGGTTCGACAGCCGCAGGCCGACGTCGATCCTGGTCTTGGTGCTCGCCTTCACGATGCCGAACGTCCGCCGAGGCGAGAGCAGCGCGACGTACGTCTTCCGAGCCTGGACTTCTATCCCGTCGAAGCCGCTCACCGCGGCGATGACCGCGTCGAAGATCGGGCGGAGGTGTTGACGATCCGCGTACTGGTTGCCGATCAGCTCGTCGGAGCCGGCCGCAAGGAAGTCGGGGTAGCCGAACGTCTCCCAGACCAACAGCATCTGCGGGTATCCGGTGACGTCGTGTTCGGTCAGCCAGGCGCGCAGCGCGTCCTGGTCGGGCGGCTCGGCCTTGGCGATGTCAGCGTTCCACTGGGCGACGCCTCGGCTGGTCTGCCGTTCCAGCTGAGCATGGATGCGTTGGCGCATCGGTTCCCACGTGCGCATTTCGACCACAGTCCGATAGTACGGTAACGTCGCCAAGCTATGGACCCGAAGTCTGAAGCGGTCGCACAGAAGCGTCGGGCGAAGCTGAGCTCCTTCCTCGCCCCGGAGCCGCAGGCGCAGCCCAGCACTCCCGCCGACACCAGCGCCTCGATCTCGGTTGACTGGCATGGCCCGGTGAGCGAATGCCGGTCGACGCCGACGCTGCAGGTGGTCGTCAATCCGATGATCGAGCGAGGCGTGCCCATTCACGATCACGTCTACCGTGCGCTGCGATCGCTGGAAGCCGAATACGTTCGATTCGTGCCATGGTTTCCCTACCCGAAACTCGCGGTCGCCGAACTCGACCCGCCGACCGCGAGCACGACGAGCTGGGATTTCTCGCTCATCGATCCGCTCGTCGAGGATTTCATGGCCGCGACCGACGGCCGCTCGACGATCGTCAACTTCAGCACCATTCCGGAATGGATGTGGGCGCCGGTTCCGTGGACGATCGACAATGGCGCGCTGCTTGCGGTCGGCGGCGACAACGGGATCGCCGATCAGGGCACCGACTGGACCGATTACACGTTCGCCGTCGACGTCACCCCGTTGGCGACCGGTTCGCACAACGGCTCGAGTTACGCGCAAGCCGGTTGGCTGGTGCGCATGCGCGATTCCGGTGACGGGTATGGCTTTCTGCTGTCGACCTACCCGTACGAGAATCAGGGCTCGGGATTCATAGTGTTCGTGATTTTCACCAACGGCCAGGCCACGACCGTGCGGCCCACCGCGCTGCCGTTCGCGGTCACCGGCGGGCAGACGTACCAGGTGGCGACGACGGTGTCCGGCAGCTCGCTGTCGGTCGAGGTGAACGGATCGAAGGTGCTTACCGTGCAGGACGGCACCTACGCCGCCGGCACGGTGGGATTCCGCGAGTCCGGTCCGGAATCGGCCACCTTCGGCACCGTGCTGGTGACCGATGCCAACGGCGCGACCCTGTTTGCCGATGACTTCTCGCACGGCCTGTCCCAGTGGTCGCCGCCGCCCACCTATCCGGCTGATCCGAGTGCGGTGGACTTCGGCTACGAGCAGGGAACCCAACTGTTGGTACCGGTCGACGTCGTCGGCGACTACTACCGACGCCTGGTCTCGTGGTACACGGCGGGCGGCTTCACCGACGAGAATGGCCAGTTCCACAAGTCGAACCATTATTATGAGCTTCCCTACTGGGAAGTCCTCAACGAGATCGACGCCGAGCACGACCTGAGCCCGCAGGAATACACGGCGGTGTACGACGCCATTGTCACCGCGATCCAGTCGGTGTCACCGGAGACCAAGTTCGTCGGGCTGGCACTGACCAATGCCGGCGAACTCGCGTACTACGAGTATTTCCTCGATCCGGCCAATCACCGCAGCGGCGTTCCGATCGACTTCATCAGCTACCACTTCTACGCCGATCCGGGCAGCAACAGCACCGTGGACCAGATGGGGCCCGTCAGTTTCCCGCAGGTGGACAATTTCGTCGCCACGGTCGGCCAGGTCGAGGAGATTCGCAAGTCGCTGGCGCCTTCGGTACGGACCACTGTGGACGAGGTCGGCACGATCCTGTGGACCGCGGCGACCGAGCCCAATCCGGCGCCGATCCCGGCCGGCTACTGGAACGTCTCCGGTGCCGTCTACGCCTACGTGTTCGCCCGACTCGCCCTGCTGGGCATCGACGTCATCGGCGAGAGCCAACTGGTCGGCTTTCCCAGCCAGTATCCCTCGGTTTCGATGCTGGACTGGACAACCGGCGAGCCGAATGCGCGTTACCGCGTCCTGGAACTGCTGATCGAGGAAATCCGGCCGGGCTGTCAGCTGATCGAGCTCCCGACTCAGCCCTCCACCGACCTCTACGCGCTGGCCTTCCTCGACGACGGCAGGCGGAAGATCCTGCTGATCAACAAGGTGAACACGGCGGTCATCGTCGACATCGAGGGTCTTGCCGGCGGGCGCGTCCGCACCGTTGACCAGCAATCCTCGGGCGGGGCCATCCGCGACGAATACAGCGACGGCAACAGCTTGATCCTCGGCGGTTACGGCGTCGCGGTCGCCGAACTGAGCCGCTGAACCGGCAGTGGGACCGTTCCGTCAACTCGCGTGCCGGCCTCCGGTCGGGAGCTGATCACGAGTTGCCCATCGACGGCGGCGATCCGGTCGGCCATGTTCTGCAGGCCGGAGCCGCCGGTGACCGAGTCGGGATCGAAACCGGGACCGTTGTCGGTCACCGTGAAGCGCAGGGTCGTCCCGTTGTCGTCCAACGCCATCGTGACGTGGACGGAGGCGTCCGGGCTGTGCTTGGCGGCGTTGTTGAGGGCTTCGCCGCAGCAGTAGTAGACGGCTGCCTCGACGTGGCGATCGAATCGTGCGACGGCGGGGTCGATGTCGAAGTCCACCTCGGCGGACAGTGACTCGGCTGTCTCGCGCAGCGCCGCGACGATGCCGGACGCGGTGAGCGCGGGTGGGTCGATGCCTCGCAGCGTACGGCGCAGGCTGGTGGTGGCGACCTGGATCTGGTTGCGCAGGCGCAGCAGCGCCGCGCCGTAGGCAGCGTCCTTGGCGGTGTCCGCCAGGTGGTTGACCAGGCCCAGCGCCAGCCGCACGGAGGTCAGCGCGGGCTGGGCGCTGTCGTGCAGATCCCGTTCGAGGTCTCGACGTTCGCTGTCCTGGGCTGTGACGATGCGCCATCGGGAGGCCTGGATCTCAGCCGAACGAGCTTCGGCGTCGGCCAGCCGTCGTCGGAGGTCGAGGGCCTGTCCCGTGTTGTGCAGGACCACGCCGGCACCCCGGCCGAGATCAGCCAGCAGCGCGCGACGATGCCGGGGCAAGGAGCCGGGGGTGGCCAGTGCGCCGACCGCAACGCCGTGGAATCTGACCGGTGTCCGCTGCTCCTGTGCGGGCGCCCGGCTTTCGTCGGGCCAGCGGACGGTCAGCTCGGCACCGTCCGGTAAGGCGAGATGGACGGCTGCCTGGTCCGTGCCGAGCGTCCGCGCGGTCAGGCCGGCCAGTGCGCGCAGTGCCTCCGTGCCACCGGAACTGGCCTGGGCCAGCGCGCCGACCTGCGCCAACACCTCGCGAGAGGACAGCCGCCTTCCGTACACCACCTGGTCGACGAATCGTGCCAACAAGGTCCGCACCGGCTGGACCGCGAGCGCGGCGAGTCCGGCCGCGGCCACCTGCGGTGGCGCGAGCCAGTCCGAATCCAGACCGAAGGCTGCGTCGACCCGCACCGCGCCGAGCACATACACCGCACCGACGATCGCGATGAGCAGGGAGTACACGACCGCCCGGCCGATCAGGCGATCGACGTCAGCCCTCCGCCCCCGGACCAGACCGACCGACAGGGCCGCGAACGCGAACACAGCCAGGAAGCGGCACACCCAGAAAGCTGCCACCTGGCCGCCCAACCAGCCAAGACCGGCCGGCTCGTGCCAGACCTCCGGACCGGACAGGCTCACCCCGTTGATCTCGCCGAGCAGCCCAGGGGTCCCCAAGTGCTGCGTGACCCACGCCGCGCCGACCACGAGCACGGTAAGGCCGGCGAGCGCTGCCGAGGCTGAGCGCACCAGCCGCGCGGTCGGGCGTGCCTCGTCCGCCGGCACGCTCACCGGCGCCAGCGCGAGCAGCGGGATCAGCAGACAGCAGGTGCCGAGAAACCCGAGCGAAGGGGCGTAACCGGTGAGGAACCCGCCGATCGTGCCGGCGAGGGCGGCGCTCACCGCCACCCGCCACCCGGCTTTGCGGTCCGGCGGGCCGATCGCCAGCAACATCAGGCCGGCGACGCACGCGGCCGTGCCGACCCCGTGCAGCAGCACGGCACCCCATACCTCGAACCGATGATCGGCCACCCTGGCCTGGAGGTTGTACGCACCGGCCACGCCGACCAGGCCGGCTCCGGACAACCGGTAGGCCCACCGACCGTCGGCGTGCCGAAGGAGTGCGACGGCCGGGATCAGCATCAGCGCGCTGAACGCGTAGTCCTGCACGACCTCGGCGATCGGATAGCCGAGTCCGACGCCGGGCGCCAGGCCACGGATCAGCCAGGCGCCGGTGAACAGGCAGTACAACGCCATGCCGACACGCCACAGCAGCGACTTGAGGGTGGTCATGAACCCTCCAGGTGCAGCGATGGGACCGGCAGCGTGATCCGGACGCGCAGTTGGCCCGGTTCGGCCGAGATCTCCCAGGTCCCGGCCAGTGCGTCGACCCGATCGGCGATCGCCTCCCGCTCCTCGGCGTCGATCTCCACCGGCTCAGCCGTTTCGGCCTCGACAACCATGGTCGCGGACAGTGTTGGTGGCGACGTGTCCCGGTCCAACTCGAGATCGACAGTGAGCTGCGACCCGGCCGGTGCGCACCGGTTGCGCAGGTAACCGACGATGGTGGCGACGCAGAAGTACACGCCGATTTCGACCTGCTGATCAAGCCTTGGCAGATCGGACGCGTGACAGGAGGCCGGCCACGGCAGCTCGGCGACCAGGTTGCCCAGACTCGGGCCGAGGCCATGATCGTTGAGCGCTGCCGGATAGAAGCCGTGCACGACCTCGCGGAACGCGGCAACGGCGGTGTCCACGCGCCCGGTCAGCCGGTCGAGGCTTTCCCGCCGGTGACCGGCGTCGTCGGTGGGATTGCCGATCAGGTCGTCGACGTCGTCGGCACAGCTGGCCAGCGACTCGTCGACGCGCCGCCTGATCTCCGCGCTCAACCCTTGCCGTGCGACATCACGGGCCAGGACGAGCCGGCGCCGGGACCGGGCGAGGCTTTCGCCCTGCTCGCGTTCCGCGCCCAGGGTGTTCTCGAGATCAGTGGCCAGCCGTCGATTCCGGAGAAGCAGCGCGACGGAGTTGGCGACGTCGGCGGCGAGCCGCTGGTCCGAGGGGGTCAGTCCGCGGCGAGGATCGGCGCGGAGCGCCAGAGCGCCCAGCGGACCGTCGGCGTCCGACACCGGGGCCACGTGGCTGACGCCGTCCAGTTGGCGGAGCGCGTCCGGATCGCCAACCGAGACCACACTGGGTTGCTCCTGGTTCTCGCCCGGCCAACTGCCGGCGAAACGCAACTCACCGTCGGGCTCGGCCACCCACACCTCGACGCCGCGCGCACCGGTTCCGGCGGCCAGCAACGACGCGACCCCGTCCAGGGCACCGTCCATGGACCCGGCGGCCTCGGTGGCGGCCGTGAGCGCGGCCGACGGTCCCCCGGATGCCGGCCACAGGCGACGGACACCGCCACCGACCAGCCGGTGCACCGAGGACAGGCCGAGTCCCGAGATGGTCGCCGCGGTGATCCACAGCAGCAGGATCCAGCTGTCCGTGAGCTGGGGCCACAGCGCGAGTGCCCCGGCGACAACGGCCTCGTAGACCGCGACGACGAAGATCGCCATCGCCACGAGTTCCACCGCCCACCGGAGGCCGACCGCAGGCCGTCGGAGGATGTCAGTCATTGCCATGCCCGAGCCCCTTCAGTCCGTGCGATGTCCGAACGAAGTCGCCTCGCCGTGTCGTTGCCGTGTCCTCGTCGTGTCCTTGCCGGCTCCCCCGCGACCGTATGGTGAGTTGACGGCGGGGCAACGCCGCGGGGGAAGGGGCGTGATGATGGCGATCAGCGTGGTCCTCGCTGAGGACAACTACCTGCTGCGCGCGGGCACGTCGGCGCTGCTCGACGCCCTCGACGATGTCGAGTTGGCGGCCGCGGTCGCCGACGCGGGTGAACTCCTCGCAGCGGTCGAACGCCACCGGCCCGACGTGGTGATCACCGACATCCGGATGCCGCCAGGTTTCGCCACCGAGGGGCTGGCAGCGGCGGCCGAGATCCGTCAGCGGTTTCCCGGTACCGGGGTCATCCTGCTCACCCAGTTCGCCGATCCGCAGTATGCGCAGGAATTTCTGCGCGGCGGCGCGGCGGGAGCCGGCTACCTGCTCAAGGAGCGGGTCGGCGACATCGCCCAGTTGCAGCGCTCGCTGCAGCAGGTCGCGTCCGGCGGTTCGGCGTTGGACCCTGAACTGGTGGAGGCGCTGGTATCGCGCAACGAGCGAATGGCTGGTTCGCCGCTGGCGGCGTTGACTCCGAGGGAGCGTGAAGTTCTCGAGGAGATGGCGCAGGGCAAGAACAACGGTGCCATCGCCAAGTCCCTCGTGCTCACCGACCGCGCGGTACAGAAGCACATCAACTCCCTGTTCGCCAAACTCGGCCTCGGCGACATCACCGACGTCGACAGGCGGGTCGCCGCCGTGCTGACCCTGCTGGACGCACGGTCTCGCGAGTAGCGAGAGCCAGTCTGGCCGCCTCGGGCGCGAATGCCCAGGGTGCGTGGGTGAGCTCCGCAGGGGGTGCCTGCACCCCCGGACGTGCTGCCGGTGGCTACTGCTGTTGGCCCGGGTCGGCCATCAGGCGGCGGTGGAGTTCGGTGGTCATGGTGTGGATGGCCCTTGTCAGCTCGGTGTTGGTCTTCAGCTCGAGTTCCTGTTCCACGAAGTCATGATCGGCCTTGATCTGCTGGAACTCCGACTGCCGGTTCTGTCCGATCATGACGAACGTCGACAGGAAGATCGCTTCGAGCGACACGATGAGCGTCAGCGTCGGCCAGGGACTGCCCTCGACGAACAGCATCCACAGCCCGAAGCCGATGGCATGGATGTAGACGAACGTCATCGATCCGGCGAATTTGGTGATGGCGTCCGCGATCCGCAACTGGATACTCGCGGCACGCTTGGCCCGGTGTTCGATGACCGCGGGATGGTGTTGCGGAGGAGTAGCAGGCTTGTTCATGGCAGGTGCACCTTCCTTCGCCGGTCAGCGGACCCGCGACCGGAGCTGGGTAGTGGGCACAGCCTGCCAGACCGTCCACATCAGCCAGCGGACCGCCGCTACGAGCGTGTCACCGCGCAGTGGTAGCTGGCGGCCGAAGCGGGGTCGCCTGAGCCGTTGTACGTTGCCAACTCGGGGTAGGCGCACAAGTTGCGCGTGATCGCCGTGCCCGAACTGTCCACAGTGGCTGCTGGCAGCGTGGCCGGTGCCACGCCGTGTTCGACCCAGTTGGCCACCGCGCCGAGTGGGTCCGTCGGCATCGGACCGTTGCCGCCCGCGCAGTGGCCGACGCCGGGCGCGAAGAACAGCCGGTAGAACGAGTCCACAGTGCGCTCCCCACCAACGCGCTGGTAGTAGTTCGCCGTGCCCTGAGGGAAGATCAGCGGGTCGGCGAGCCCCTGCCAGGTGATCATTTTCCCGCCCGCCGCCGCGAAGGCGGACAGGTTGGGGTCGTTCGTGCCGATGATCCCGTCGTACTCGACCTCCGACTGCACCAACAACGGGATGAACTGCGCGTAGGTGACCGTCGAGGTGTCGAAGTCGGGATTGCGCTTGAGGAAGTACTGAATCCAGGTTTGCGGGATCGGGAACGGCGCGCCGACGCTCGCGCCGGACGGGGTTGTCGTGGTACCGGCGAGGAGATCGAGTTCGGCGCCCTTGTTCAGGCCGTACCACAGCGGCTGGGGGCCTTGCCAGATCTTGCTGACCACGTCGGCGTCGGTCGCGGTGATGGTCAGCGTCTGCCCGTAGCACTCGACCTTCGTGCCGATCAGGCTGCGCGGGTCGAAACCACAGTTCTGCGGTTGGTCGATGATCCCGCCGTTCACCGGGTCGCTCCGGTCGCAGGCGGCGATGGCGGCTTGGGTGAACGCGTTGAGTTCACACCCGCTCGGATGGTCGTTCTCCTCGTTCATCACCAGCTGCGGCCAGAACTGCGCCAGCGTCAACCGCGACCAGTTGATGGCGGGCGCCGCGGCCATGATTCCGTTGTAGTCGGTGGGATAGCGTTGCGCCTCCATCAGTCCCTGGCGGCCGCCGGTCGAGCAGCCGTCCCAGTAGGAGTAAGCCACTTGCCTTGCGTACACGGAGGCAACGATCTGCTTGGCGGCGACCGTCATGTCGTGCACGGACCGGTACGCGAAGTTGGTCAGCAGCGGGGTGTTCACCGCACCGCTCGGCGTGAGCGCCCACGCCGCCGGGCTCAACGCGTTGACGCCGACACCCGCATCGGTGGCCGCCGCCGCGTAGCCGCCCTCGATGGCAGGGGCGAGCTCGATGTCGAACTCGCCTGCCGCGTAGCCGCCGCCACCGGTGCCCTCGAAGCGGCCGTTCCAGCCGCTGTCCGGCAGCCAGACGTCGACGAGTACGTGGTCCTCGGCGCCGGGATGGGTCAGGTAGACGTGGACCTCGCAGTGCGCCGGCGCGTCATGGCCGGCAGGAACATCGGTCGCGGTGATCGACTGGACGGAGGCGCCCGGCACGCTGGGCGCGGCGATGTTCTGGCAGCCGGACGCGGCCGCATGTGCCTGGACGCCCGTGGCCACGCTCAGCATCAGCGGTATCGCGAGCGCGGCGGACAGCACGAGTACACGGTTCATCTGACTCCCCCATCGAGTTCACCCCGGTTGTGGCCAGCCCCTGCCGGGCAACACTCTACAAAGTTTCTCGCGGATTCATGTCGAAACGGGGCGGTGGCGTTCGACGTGTTGGCGTAACCAGCCAGCACGGAAGGAGCACCGCCATGAACACCACGACACCCACTCAGATCACCCACCGAGACCGGGCGGTGCTGCGCGCCGTGGCCGCGGGCCGCTGTGAGCTCTCCGGCACCTGCCTTGTCGTCGACGGCCTGCATTGCTGCGACCAGTTCGCCGGTCGGCGACTGACCGACGCCGGCCTGATCGCGGCCACACCGGGGCCCGCACGGCTGACCGCCGCTGGTCAGAACCTGCTGGCAGCAGCCTGAACCGGCCATGTCAGCGAAGGGCCAACCAAGAGCCGGGCCCCACCGGTACGGTGTGCGCGAGCGTTCGCTGGGGAAAGGTCATCCATGTTCCGTTTCACCAAGGTTGCCGCGATGGTGGCTGCCCTCGTGTCGTGCCCGCTGCTCGTCGTTGCCTGCGGCGTGCCGCGCGCGGCCAATCCCGCCACCGTGGTCCCTGCCTATTCGTTGCGGGCCACGGCGAGCCAGGAGGGCGGGGTGTTCTTCAACGACCAGACCGCCGCGCACTTCACCGTCACCACCAACGCGGGCTCGGTGGGCTGGACCGCGACTGGCTACTCCGGTTCGGTCTACAACACCGGCACGGCGACGGTGAGTGCTGGCACCGCGACCATCACGCTGCCGATCGCCGCGAGCGTCTGGGGCTGGTACGACCTGCACCTCGTCGGCTACGCGGGGAGCACCTCGGTGGTGACCACGGACACCGACTTCGCCATCATCGGCCGTCCGGCCGCGACGGTCGCGGACTCCCGGTTCGGCTACTCCGCGCACATCAGCAAGCCCTCGCCGGAGGACCCGCCGGAGACGTTGCCGTTGCTGGCCGACGCGGAAACCTCGCTGGTGCGTACCGACCTGCCCTTCGACGAGCCGAACGCGCTGAGTTTTCCGCACACCAACGTGCTGGAAGCGGCCAAGAATCTCGGCGCGACGCCGCTGCTGATCCTGGACAGCTGGCATGCCATCCAACCGAACAACGTCACCGCATGGGCGCAGTTCGCCCAGGCCGCGGCCAAGCAGTACGCAGGCCTCACGCACTACTACGAGATCGACAACGAGTTCAACGAGATCTCCACCGGCGCCTGCGCGAACACCAACATCGCCGCCAACGCGCAGTGCTACGCGACGATGGTGACCCAGGGCTACGCGGCGATCCGGGCCGGTGACCCGAACGCGGTCGTGCTGATCGGCGCGGCCAGCATGCTCGACATCCAGCCATGGACCGACGATCTGCTCACCGACCTGGCCAAGGAGCCACTGTCCAGCTGGAACATCGCGTTCTCCTTCCACCCCTACGAAACGCACCCGGAACAGGTGCCGAGCACGGTGGGCTCGATCCGGCAACTGTTCGCCAAACACGGCCTGCCCAAGGTGCCGCTGTGGATGACAGAGCAGGGCTGGCCGACCTGCGGCTCCTATAGCGTCAGCGAAACCGTGCAGGGGCAGTACCTGGTACGGGCGCAGGTGGAGGCCATGGTCGCCGGTGTCGCCGAATCGCTGTGGTACGAGTTCGTCGACCTCGCCCCGCCGTCGACCAATCGGGAGGACTGTTTCGGCACGCTGCACAACGCAGGGTCACCGCTCGGCGCGTACACGCCGAAGCAGTCCTATGTGGCCAATGTGGTGCTGCATCAGATGCTGCGCGGCGACACCTACGCGGGCGCGGACTTCACCAACGGGACGCGCTCCGACGCGACCTACGGCTACTGGTTCACCGGCGCCCAGGAGGTGCACCTGTTCTGGAACGCCAACGGGGCCAGCACGGTGACCATCGGGTCCGCGAAGGGCTTCTACGAGTACAGCGAAATGCACGGCGCGACGTTCCATCCGGCTGGCACGGTCACGATTCCGGTCAACCAGAGCCCGGTCTACGTCGTCGGGCCGCTCACCTCGGTCCGTTGATGAGCACCCGTATCGCGCGTGCCCGCATGCTCGCCGCGACGGCAGTACTGTCGCTGGTGGGGATCCTGGCCGCTGGTTGCGAGTCCACGCCCACAGCGACCGCCAGTGGACCAAGCACGCCAGCAGTGGCGGTGACCAGCACCGCCGACGGCAAGGCGCCGACCTACCTACCGCCCGGCGAAGGCCAGATGCGGAGCGCCGGGTCGGCGAGCAGGTCGGCGCGTGCTCAGATCGCGGCCGTGAATACCGTCGTCGACGCGCTTTTCAATGACCCCAATACCAGCCAGCCGGCCATGGAGCAGGACACGCTGGTCTTCGACCAGGTCTGCCAGGTGACCATCGTCAATGGCTGACCTGCGGTCGGTCGTCGCGTGCGCCGATGAGCGCGACGGCGCCGAGCAGAGGGCCGACGGCGAGCAGGACGAAGGCCGCGTAGAAGGAGCCGGTGGCCTGGAACAGTGGCCCGACCGCCGCCGGCACCAGCACGCTGCCCAGTTGCCACACGGCATTGACGCCGCCTGCCGCTGACCCGGTCAGCCCAGCGCCGGTGAGCCTCGGGATCATCGCGGCCGTGAGCGGACTGTAGGCATAGGCCGCGATCCCGAGCACCGGCGCGACCGCGAGGAACCCGCCGTAGCTGCGCATCGCGCCGAAGACCAGCAGTGCGGCGGTGAACAACACGAGGATCACCATGATGGGAACCCGCTGGCCGAGGCCGAGCCGGTCGGTGACCCAGCCGACGATCGGCTTCGCCAGCACGGCGACGCCGGAGAAGATCACCACCACGATGCCGGCGTCGACCGGGGAAATATGGTGCCCCTTGATCATCAGCGTGTTGGACCACGTGACAAACCCGTAGGTGCCCCACAGGCCGCCGAACCCGGCAAGGCCGAGCAGCAGCAGATCCCTGTTGCGCAGCAACGGCCGGAGGTCGGGCAGCACGCGCCTGATCACGCCGGTCGTCACGGTCCCGTTGCGGAGGAACAGCAGGCACAGCACGCCGACCGCGACGGTGATGCCGCCGAAGAGGTGATAGGAGGCGCCCCAGTCGGTGTGTTGGATCAGGGTCGGCACGACGGCGTTGGCGATGAGGGTGCCGAGCGAGGTCGCGGTCATGAAGATTCCGCTCGCCAGCCCGAGTTCCGATGCCGGCAGCCAGGTCGTGATCAACTTCAGTCCTGCGGAGAAGTCGACACCGGCGAACAGGCCGACCAACCCCTGCACGGCGAGGCCGAGCGGGATCGAGGTGGTCGAGCCGAACACGATCATCAGCGCGCCGCTGGCGAACATGCTGATGCCGAGCACGAGGCGGCTGCCGAGCCAGTCGGTGAGAAAGCCGCCCGCCGCGTTGGACACGACGTAGCCGATGTAATAGCAGGTGGCGAAGATCCCCAGCGCCGCGAGCGGCACATGCCAGGAATCGCCCACCGCCGAGGAGGCCGGTCCCCAGGTTGAGCGGTCGACCGAGGTCAGGGTGAAGCTCGCCCAGCACAACAGCAGCACCACCCACCGGTAGGGCGCGGGTTTCACCGAACTCGTCGTCGCACTCGTCGCTGTACTCATCACTGCTGCTCCCCTCGGCAGTCAGACGATCGCGTTCTGGCGCAGGAGTTGGGCCCGGATCGCGGCAAGATCGTGCCCGCGCGCGTCGGCGTGGTGGGCGGCGGCGACGCCTGCCGCGTGCCCGGTCGCGAACGCGGTGCCCATGACCCGCACCGAGGCATAGGCCTGCGCGTCCGCGCTGATCAGCCGGCCGACACCCCACAGGTTGCCGGTGTCGACCGAGCGGATCGCGTCGTAGGGCACGTCGTACCAGCCGCGATCGGCGATGGGCAGATAGCGGGTCACGCCAGGACCGGCGTGGTCCTCGATCGGCCAGCCGCAGCGGGCGATCGACTCGGCAGGGCGTTTGCGCGCGCCGAGCACATCGGTGCCGGTGATGGTGTCCCGGCCACGGAGGTGTCTGCCTTCCCGAATGCCCAGCTGTGGCCCGGTTTCGACCAGGTGCGCCCCGGCCCAGCCGCGCAGATGCTTGCGCAGCGCGTCCAGGTAACGCCACGCCTGCCGCCGCGCACTCGCCTCGTGGCGGCTCAGCGCCGCCGCGTCCAGCACGTCCACCTGCTCGTCGACCAGCAGCGCGATGACATCGCCTGTCAACGGTAGGTGCACGGCGATGCCGTTGTCGCGAACCAGATCGGTGCCGGTGCTCTCACGGTAGGCGGCGATCGCCGCGCGCATCCCTTCGCGCGAGAGGTCGGCGTCCTCGCCCACCCCGCCGAACCGGCACACCAGCGTGCTGGTCTGCCGCCGGTCCACCGGTTCCACGCGCAGCCCGGCGCCTGCCGTTGCCAACAGCGCACCGTCACCGCTGGCGTCGACGAACCCGGCGGCCGTGACGATCTCGCGGCCCCCGCGATGATGCAGCTCCACCTCGGTCACCAGCTCGTCCGCGCGACGCGCGCCGATGAGCGTGGTGTGCAGCCGGACCTCGACACCGGCTTCGGCCGTGACGCGGTCGGCCGCGAGCTTGGTCGCCTCGGCGTCGAGCAGGACGATCCGGTTGCCCGTCCAGCCCATCACTTTTTCCTGGTAGGCGCCGAGGTCGCGCAGCTCGCGCAGCATCCGCTCACCGACGCCGGCCACGACCCGCTCGCCGCGCTGATCGAAGAAACCGCAATAGGTCAGTACCGAACTGGTTGTGGCCGCGCCGCCGAGAAACGGATACTGCTCCACCAGCAGCACCCGCGCCCCGGACCAGGCCGCGCCAACGGCGGCGCCGATCCCCCCGGCGCCCCCTCCGACAACCACGACGTCGTACGAGTTGTCCACTTGCCCCCCAACCCTCCGCAGTTACTAGACAACGCGGACGCGGACACCGCAAATACTATTGCGTTACCCCATCGGTCGGAGCAAGGCACTGACCGGTCCGCCGGAGTCCAGCTTGCCGACGGCGGCAACCAGCGCGTCGGCGCGCTCCATGGCGATCAGGCCGGCGATGTTCTCCCGGAACTTGCCCTCGACCTCGGCCGCCGTCGCCGGGTGGCTGGGATGACCTCGGAAGCCCGCCTGGTAGTGCTCGAGCGTGGTGCCGTCATGCAGGACGATCTCCACCTTGGCGCTGAACACGGGATCGCCGTCGGGGATCGGCATCGCGTAGGGCTGCACCAGGTCGCCGATCGCGAGGATCTCCGGGTCGCTCCACCGAGCCGGGTCGACGTAGTCCGCCGGGGCGTTGCGACCGGTCACGAACCGCAGGCCGGTCCCGAACGCGAGGCTGAACTGCGCCGAGATCGCATCAGCGGGCCGGGTGATCGCCGCACCGTGCCCCACGGCGAAATCGACGAGCCCGACGCGGATCCGGTCGACATCGGCG
Organism: Pseudonocardiaceae bacterium; assembly: GCA_036500685.1. Lineage (GTDB taxonomy): Bacteria > Actinomycetota > Actinomycetes > Mycobacteriales > Pseudonocardiaceae > CAJCJE01. The sequence continues at coordinate 22,011 of DASYBO010000030.1, forward strand.
GCCTTGAGGTCGTGCGTCTCACGCAGGTGCCGGATCGCGTCCAGCGGAGCGTGCACCGTGGCGACGCAGGGATAGAAGCGGAAGATCGTGTCGAGTACCTGCCAGCGATCCCACGCCGCGTCCATCGCCGCCACGGATCCACCACCGCCGAAGAGCTGGAAGATCCCGCGGTGTCCTTCGAAGATCGTCGGCGGTCCGGTGAAACCGAGCTTCGCCAGTTCTGCTGCTTCGAGCCCGGAACGCGAAGCGGAGCCGGCATGCAGGCGTTTGACCTCGCCACCGCTCTGGTCGTATTCCATCGTGCCGCCGGCATCGCTTGCCGCGATGCCGAAAGCGTGCGTCAACTGATCGGGACTGAGCCCGAGGATGACACCCGCGGCCGCCGCGGCGCCGAACACGCCGAGCACCTTGGAGCCGTGCCAACCGGTGGCGACCATCGCCGGGGTGGCCGCGCCGAGCAGCGCCATCACCTGGGTCCCGGCCACAACGGCGGTGATCAGGTCGCGACCTGATTTTTCGTCGCGCTCGGCCAGCGCGAGGGCCGCGGGAACGACGGCGGAGGCGGTGTGCCAGCCCAACGCGTGGGCGTCGTCGTATTCGCAACTGTGTCCGAGGGTGCCGTTGACCCACGCGGCCTGCGACACCGTCGTGCGCGCACCGGAATGGGTCAGCGTGGCCTCGGCGACGCCCGGCTGACTCGCGGCCAGCCGTAGCACCGGCTGCACGTTCGGCAGGGTCGCACCGAGCAGTTGCACGCCGAACTGGTCGAGGATCAGCAGTTTCGTCCGCTCGACCACCTCGGGCGGTAGAGCTTCGAAGCGCAGCCCGGCCACCCACTCCGCGATGCGCCCGGCAACGGTCTCGTTCATGGGAATCCTCTCCGATCGCGGCAACATTATCAGGCCACCTGATGAAATGCTATCGTGTCGCCATGCCGACGCCCGACCTCGATCCCGCACACACGGCGGTCGCCCTGAGCACGGCCGTCGGCCGGTTGCGGTCCCGGCTGCGGCTGGAAGGCGGGACCTTCGAAACCGGCCTGACGATCACTCAGCTGTCGACCTTGCAAAGGGTGATCGACAAAGGCCCCATGACCGGTGCCGCGCTGGCCGCCGCCGAACACGTGCGCGCACAGTCGATGTGGGAGATCGTCGCGGCGCTGGCGAAGCAGGCCCTCGTCGAGCGCAGGCCCGATCCCTCGGACCGACGCAAGCTGCTGATCGTCGCCTCCGAGCGCGGCAAGGAACTCGTTGCCGGCGTGTTGGCCTCGCGCGAGGCCTGGCTGACCAGGGCGGTCGCGGCAGTGACCGACCAAAGGGAGCACCAGGTTCTGCACGAGGCCGCGGCACTGCTCGACCGGCTCGCGGAATACCACCAGACGGACGGACGGCAGGAAGACGAGCGCATTTCCGGCCAGGTCGACGCCGGCTCGGGGTAAACCTCGCCACGGTGAGCCGGGAAGCCTGGTCGGCAACACGTCGCGGCGACCCCGGGAGCGACGTCACCCGCCGCTACGACACACGGATCGAGCTCTACGACCTGCTCACCACCCAAACGACCGGCGCCCCGGTCCGGATCGGGTGACGCAAGGGCTGAACACCCGCACCGCGAGACAGCGCGCGCGTCCAACCGGCACACTTACCCGCGTGAGCCACGTGAACGATCACGCCCCGTCGGACCAGTCCGCCGCGCCGGCCGAGCCCAGCACCGTGACCCGACACGCGTCCGCGCGGCATGGCAGTGGGCTGACGATGTTGGCCCTCGGCGCGCTGGGCGTGGTGTTCGGCGACATCGGCACCAGCCCGCTCTACGCGCTGCAAACCGTCTTCTCCATCGACAACGGCGCCGTCCGGCCGATCGCCTCCGACGTGTACGGCGCCCTCTCGCTGGTGTTCTGGTCGATTCTGTTGATCGTCTCGATCAAGTACATCGTGTTCGTGATGCGCGCCGGCAACGACGGCGAGGGCGGCATCATGGCGCTGGCCGCGCTGATCCGCAGGCTGATCACCGACCGACCCAAACAGGTCGCGGTCGCCGTGGTGCTCGGCGTGATCGGCGCCTCACTGTTCTTCGGCGACAGCGTGATCACCCCGGCCATCTCGGTGCTGTCCTCCGTCGAGGGCCTCAAGGTCGTCTCGCCGGGCATCACCTCGGTGGTGCTGCCCATCGGCGTGACCATCCTGATCCTGCTGTTCCTGCTCCAGCGCTTCGGCACCAATCGGGTCGGCAGGCTGTTCGGACCGGTCATGGTGCTGTGGTTCGCCGCCCTGGCCACCATGGGTATCCCGCAGATCGCCGCCCACCCCGGCGTGCTGCGCAGCCTCTCGCCGACCTACGCGATCGCGTTCGTCGTGAGCCGTCCCTACATCGCGTTCATCGCCATGGGCGCGGTCGTGCTGGTCATCACCGGCGCCGAGGCGCTCTACGCGGACATGGGCCACTTCGGCAGGCCCGCGATCAGCCGCGCCTGGTTCTTCGTGGTGTTCCCCGCACTGGTGATCAACTACTTCGGTCAGGGCGCGCTGATCCTGCACCAGCCCTCCGCCGTGTCCAACCCGTTCTTCCTGATGGCGCCGAGTTGGGCCGAGGTCCCACTCGTCGTGCTGGCCACCGCGGCGACGGTGATCGCGTCCCAGGCGGTCATCTCCGGCGCGTTTTCCATGGCGCGCCAGGCCATTCAGCTGGGCTTCCTGCCTCGACTCACGGTCCGGCACACCTCTGCGGAGGAGAGCGGCCAGATTTATGTGCCTGCGGTCAACTGGATCCTGATGGGCGGCGTGTTCATCCTGACGGTCACGTTCGGCTCGTCGGCGTCCCTGGCCACCGCCTACGGCCTCGCGGTCACCGGCACACTGCTGCTCACCACCGCGCTGTTCCTGTTGCTGGCCCTCGACGCCTGGCACTGGCCGCTGTGGCGGGTGGTGCTCATCGGTATCGTGTTCGGCGGCCTTGAACTGTTGTTCCTGGCCGGCAACCTGACCAAGGTGGTGCACGGCGGCTGGCTGCCCCTGCTGCTGGGTGGCGCGGTGGTGACCGTGATGCTGACCTGGCGGCGTGGCTGGCGCGTGGTCACCAAGCGGCGCACCGACGCCGAAGGCCTGCTTGCGGACTTCGTCACCGAACTGCGCGAGCACCCGCTGCCCAGGGTGCCGGGTACCTCGGTGTTCCCGCATCCGGACAGCAGGAGCGTGCCCTTGGCGTTGCGCGCGACCGCGCGATTCCATGGCGTGATCCACCAGCACGTGGTGATCGTCTCCTCGGCCGTGGAGAATGTGCCGCACGTGCCGCGCGAGGAACGGTTGTCCGTGGATTCGCTCGACTATTCCGACGACGGCATCGTGCACCTGACCATCCGCTTCGGCTTCCAGGACGATCAGGACATCCCGGCCGCGCTGCGCGATGCGGCACACCTCACGGGCGAACTGGACTTCGATCCGGACGAGGCGTTCTACTTCCTGTCCAGGATCAGCCTCGAACGCGGCATGGTCACCAGCCTGCCGGCCTGGCAGAAGCGATTGTTCATCGGCCTTGCCCACAACGCGGCCAGCCCCGCGACCTACTTCCGGCTACCGGTGGAACGGACCGTGGTCATGGGCACCCAGATCGAACTCTGACTCAGCCGCCGAAACGAAGGGTGATCAGCAGGCCGATCACCGCGACCACACCTGCCAGCAGCATCGTGGCCTTGGGATTGCCGAAGTTGAGCGTCCAGCCCAGACCGAACCGGCGCGGCACCACCAGCACGTGGTCGTCGCGGTTGACGTAGAAAAGGCCGCCCCGCCAGTACTTGTCGTCGTCGCGGTGGGCAAGGCCGGTGTC
>DASYBO010000031.1:0-3069 GCA_036500685.1 Pseudonocardiaceae bacterium
GTGGCTGGCCGATCTGGCCCTCCGCGAACAGGTCGCGGCAACTCTCCGTCAGCCCGCGGCAGCCGCACCACACACCCTGGACCGGACATGGCACGCATTCTGATCCGCCGAGCGGAGGTCCGGCACCGGCGGGTCGACGTCCGGATCGTCGGGGCGCACATCACCGACATCGGCCTGCTGCGCCCGCGTCGGCACGAACTCGAAATCGACGCGGCCGGTGGCGCGCTGCTGCCCGGCCTGCACGATCACCACCTGCACCTGCTCTCCATGGCGCGCGCCACGACTTCGACCCCGTGCGGCCCGCCCGAGGTGACCGACCTCGCCGGTCTGACCAGGGCCCTGCGCAGCGCGCCCGGTGACCGGGTGCGCGGCATCGGCTACCACGAGAGCGTCGCGGGCATCCCGGACAGGCACCTGCTCGATCAGGTCGAACCCTGCCGCCCGGTGCGCGTCCAACACCGGGGCGGCGCACTCTGGGTGTTGAACACCCCGGCGCTGGCCGAACTGGACCTGCTCGGCGACGTCGACGACGGTCGGCTGTGGCGAGCCGACACGCTGCTGCGCGAACGCCTGGCGGAACCGGCACCCGACCTCGCACCGGTCGGCAGGAAATTGGCGGCACTGGGCATCACCGGCGTCACCGACGCGACACCGAATCTCACCGCCGACACGGTCGCGCTGCTCGCCGAGTCCGGGCTGCCCCACCGCCTGCACCTGCTCGGCGCGCCAACCGGCAGCCCGCTCCCGACCCACGCCACGGTCGGCCCGCACAAAATCCTGCCGGCCGATCACGAAGCACCGGACTGGGACGAGCTGCGCGCGGAGATCAACGAGGCGCACACCCGGCGCAGGCCAGTGGCGGTGCACGCGGTGACCAGAGAGGCGCTCGTCGTCACCCTCGCGGCATTCGCCGAGACCGGCACGATTCCGGGCGACCGGATCGAACATGCCGCGATGGTGGGGGAGGAGTCGATTCCGTTGATCGCCGATCTGGGACTGATCGTGGTCACCCAGCCCGGACTCGTCGCCGCCCGCGGTAGCGCCTATCAACGCGACATCCCCGAAAACGAGCACGTCGACCTGTACCGGTACGCGAGCCTGCGGAGCGGCGGGGTGCGCGTGGCCGCCAGCAGCGACGCACCCTTCGCCGACGAGGATCCCTGGTCGACCATGTACGCGGCCGCCACCCGCACACTGATCCCGCACGAGCGGGTGCGGCCCGCGCGGGTGCTGCGGGGCATGCTCGCGCCGCTGACCGACCCGGGCGGCTCGCCGCGCCGCGTCGCGCATGGCGCGGAAGCCGATCTCTGCCTACTGAAAACCCCGATCACCGCAGCGCTGTCCGCCCCCCATCGCGACCTCGTCGCCGCCACGATCTGCCGCGGCGAACTCGTGTACCAGGCCAGCCCATGACCGCCATCGTGTCCCTGGACGCGGCCCACCCGGTGACCGTGCCACCAGGTCAGCTCACGATCGGCATTGCCACCAAACCGCTCGGCGAACATGGTCATCGCCTCGCCGCGGAACTGGACCTGACCCTCGTCCCGCCTGAACTGGCCACCTCCCCGCGGTTCGTCGGCGTCGCCGACCCGGTCGCCGAATCACTCGATCTGAAGGCCAAAGCGACGGCGAATCCACAAGCCAGCACCGTGCTGTCCCAGGTGCTGCGGGCCGCGCCAGCCACCGGCACGGCGGCGCTCCAACTCGAATCGTTCGCCTACTCGACCCTGCTCGGCGGCGCCGAGTTCGCCCGGTGGCTGACCGGGCGCGGCCGACGCGAGATACCGCCGGCGCCCGACGAGCCGGTCCGCACCGAACGCGTCGGCGACACACTGCGCATCACCTTGAACCACCCACGACGCCGCAACGCCTACAGCTGCCACCTGCGCGACGCCCTCGTCGAAGCGTTGACGCTGGCGGTCATCGATCAGTCCATCCGCCGGATCGTGATCGACGGCGCCGGTCCGGCCTTCTGTGCCGGCGGTGACCTGGACGAGTTCGGCACGACCCCGGACCCGGTCACCGCGCACTTCGTGCGCACGCGAGCCGGCGCGGCCGGACTGCTGCACCAACTGGCGGGCCGAACCGAATTCCGGGTACACGGCAGTTGCGTCGGCGCGGGCATCGAGCTGCCCGCTTTCGCCGGTCGGGTGCTCGCGCGGCCAGGTGCCACGTTCCGGCTGCCCGAGGTCGGGATGGGGCTGATTCCGGGGGCCGGCGGCACGGTGTCGATCGCCCGCCGTATCGGCCGGTGGCGAACGTGCTACTTGGCCCTGGCCGGGAAAGCGTTGGACGTCACCACCGCCCTCGCCTGGGGACTGGTCGACTCGCTCGAACCGGCATGACGACCGCACGGGCCCAGCTCGCCATGGACAAGCTGATGGACGCGGCCGAGCGGCTCTACGCCGAGCACGGCTTCGCAGCCGTCTCGATGCGGCAGATCAGCGATGCGGCCGGTCAACACAACAAGTCGGTTGTGCAGTACCACTTCAATAGTCGCGACGAACTGATCAAGGCGATCGTCCATCGGCACCTCCAGCCGTTCCAGGAGTACCGGACGGCTCTGATGGCCGAACTGGTGGACAAACCCGATGTGTCGTTGCGGGACCGGGTGTCGTGTCTTGTGCTGCCCAGCGTGTTGCACAACATCGACCTCGGCTCACCGTCCTGGCACGCCCGGTTCATGGCGCAGGCGCTGGTCGAGCCGACGCTGCGCGAGTACACGATCCAAGCGCACACCCACGATCCGGACAGTCGGACCAGGCCCGAGTTGGACGCGATGATCCGGCAACTGGTGGTCCACATGTGTGCCGAACTCGAATACGACCTCGCGCACCGCAGGATCGCAGCGAGCGCGGCCGAGTCGTCGTGGCACCGGCTCGGCGATCGTCTGGTCACCGCGGTGTGCGGAATGTGGATCGAGTTCCACGGTCCGGCCCCAGCGAACAATGCAGCCGTGCACGAGTTGACGACGCCATTCCGTGGGACCACGATCATGAAGATTCAATATATTTGATACGTGCAAGGTGAGGATCCGCCATAGGCCGACCCGCTCGGCGGTTCGTCTTC
>DASYBO010000032.1:0-1781 GCA_036500685.1 Pseudonocardiaceae bacterium
CCGGCACGACGTGCCCGTCGTCTCGGTGATCGGCAACAACGGCATCTGGGCCCTGGAGAAGCACCCGATGGAAGCGCTGTACGGCTATTCGGTGGTGGCCGAACTGCGCCCGGGCACGCGCTATGACGAGGTGGTGCGTGCGCTCGGTGGGCACGGCGAACTCGTGTCAACGCCCGACGAACTCCGGCCGGCGCTGAAACGCGCCCTGGGCAGCGGCCTGCCCGCCGTCGTCAACGTGCTCACCGATCCCGAAGTCGCCTATCCACGCCGCTCGAACCTCGCCTGACCGAGCATTGCCGGCCAGGTCGGCCTTTTGACCGGCTCCTCCACCGGGCGTCCCGTCCTGGCCGGTACCGTTGACGTGTGCCAAAGACCACCAGCGCGCCGTCGAGCCGCCTGAGTAGCCGGTTCTGGCGCTTGCTCGGCGCCAGCACGGAGAAGAATCAAAGCCGCTCACTGGCCCAGGTCAACGCTGCCGCGGAGTACGACGAGAAAGCGGCCGGCCTCGACGACGAGCAGCTACGCAAAGCCGCGGGCCTGCTCAACCTGGACGACCTCGCCGAATCCGACGATGTCCCACAGTTTCTCGCCATCGCCCGGGAAGCCGCCGAAAGAGCCACCGAGCTAAGGCCTTTCGACGTGCAGCTACTCGGCGCGCTGCGCATGCTGGCCGGCGACGTCATCGAAATGGCAACCGGCGAGGGTAAGACCCTGGCCGGGGCGATCGCCGCCGCCGGGTACGCGTTGGCCGGTCGGCACGTCCACGTCGTGACCATCAACGATTATCTGGCCCGGCGCGACGCCGAGTGGATGGGTCCGCTGCTGGAGGCGCTGGGCCTGACGGTCGGCTGGGTCACCGCTGAGTCGACCGCCGAGGAGCGGCGCGCGGCATACAAGTGCAATGTCACCTACGCGTCGGTCAACGAGATCGGGTTCGACGTGCTGCGCGATCAGCTGGTCACCGACGTCGCCGACCTGGTGTCGCCCAACCCGGATGTGGCCTTGATCGACGAGGCCGACTCGGTGCTGGTCGATGAGGCGCTGGTGCCGCTGGTGCTGGCCGGAACCAGCCACCGGGAGAAGCCGCGGCTGGAGATCATTCGACTGGTCGGTGAGCTGGTCGGCGCAGAGGCCGCCGACGAGTACTTTGCCACCGATGCGGACAGCCGCAATGTCCACCTCACCGAGACGGGTGCGCACAAAATCGAAAAACAGCTAGGCGGAATCGATCTCTACTCCGAGGAACACGTCGGCACCACGCTCACCGAGGTCAACGTCGCGCTGCACGCGCACGTCCTGCTGCACCGCGACGTGCACTACATCGTGCGCGATGACGCGGTGCACCTGATCAACGCCTCCCGCGGCCGCATCGCCCAGCTGCAACGCTGGCCGGATGGCCTGCAGGCGGCGGTCGAGGCCAAAGAAGGCATCGAGACGACCGAAACCGGCGAGGTGCTGGACACCATCACCGTGCAGGCGCTGATCAACCGGTATCCGACGGTGTGCGGGATGACCGGCACCGCGCTCGCGGCAGGCGAGCAGCTGCGCCAGTTCTACAAGCTCGGTGTCTCGCCGATCGCGCCGAACACACCCAACATCCGCGAGGACGAGACCGATCGGGTCTACATCACGGCCGCGGCGAAAAACGATGCGATCATCGCCCACATCATCGAGGTGCACGAGACCGGGCAGCCGGTGCTGGTGGGCACCCATGACGTCGCCGAATCCGAGGAGCTGCACCATCGGCTGCAGCGCCGCGGTGTCCCCGCGGTGGTGCTCAA
>DASYBO010000033.1:0-4200 GCA_036500685.1 Pseudonocardiaceae bacterium
CCGAGGCTGTGTCGGACGAGAACGGCGGGACCGGCACCGGCCGTGGCGATCACCTCGGCGAGATCGGCGGTGAGCGCGGTGAGGTCGCGGTGGCCGGGCGACGGCCGGCTCGCCCCCAGCCCGGCACGGTCGTAGCTGATGACCCTGGTCGATTCGGCGAGCCGGGCGTGCAGCCCGGACCAGCCGACCGAGGACGCGCCGAGTCCTGGTTCGAGCACGACCGGCAGCGCGTCGTCCGGGCCGTCGATCCGGACCCGAACAGGCAGTGGACGCATCAGGCGCTCGCGCCCGTCGGTTCCGGCACGGTCGGCCTGTCGCAGACCTGCCGGTAGATCCGGTCGAACTCGGCGAGCGTCCTGGTGAGGTCGTGTTCGGCGATGATCTCCCTGCTGACGCGGCCCATCGCGGCCGCCCTGGCCGGCTGATCGAATACGATGCGCAGCTTCGTGGCGAGCGCGAACACGTCGCCGGGTGGGTAGAGCCAGCCGTTGCGGCCGGGACGGACCAGGTGCGGCAGGGCCATCGCGTCGGCCGCGATGACCGGTTTGCCCGCCGCCATCGCCTCCATGGTGGCCAGGCTCTGTAGTTCGGCGATACCCGGCATGCAGAACACGTCACACCCGGCGTAGGCGACCAGCAGCGTCGGCTCGTCGACGAAGCCGTGGAAGGTGACCTGCGACTCGATGCGCAGCGCGACGGCCAGCTCCTGCCAGGCGCCCCGACGCGAGCCGTCGCCGACCAGGTCAAGGCGCAGCCGCCGGTCGCGGTTGTCGGCGACGAGCAGCGCGACCGCGCGGAGCAGTTCGTCGACCCGTTTCTCCTCGTCCAGCCGACCGACGAACAGCACCCTGCGCTCGCCCATGCCCGGCGCGGCGGCCAGCTCGGCGTACCGTCCGAAGTGGACAAGGTCGATGCCGCAGGACACCGCGAGCGCGGCTGGTATGCCATTGCGGTCGAGCAGTTCGACCGCACGCGGCGTCGGCGCGGTGACCACCGAGACCCGCCGGAACACCCGGCGCAGGTCCCACCAGCCAAGACGCGCCGCGAGACGTTGGAGCGCGCGCGGGATGTGGGCGTGGCCGTAGAGGTTCTCCGGCATGAAGTGGTTGGTGGCGACGACCGGGATGCCGCGCCGCCCGGCCGCGCGAACCAGCGCCCGGCCGATCAGGAAGTGCGCCTGCACGTGCACGACGTCCGGCTGGACCTCGTCGAGCAGGGCGGTCGCGGCGCGGCTGGCCTGCCAGGGCAGGCAGATCCGGAAGGTCGGATGGAACGGCGTTCTGATCGACGGAGCCCGGTGCACGGTCGCCTCGCCCAGCGCGGCGACGTCGTCGGAGCCGGTCGCGGCCGGGCAGAGCACGTGCACCTCATGGCCGACTTCGGCCAGTCCCGCGGCGAGCCGGGCGGCGAACTGCGCGGCACCGTTGACGTCGGGCGGGAAGGTGTCCGCGCCGATCACGACCCGCAGGCGTTCGCCCGACGGCGGCCGAATGTCCGGTGTGGACGGTCCGCCCGCTCGGGCAAGCGCGACGACGCCTGCGACCGCGGCGAGACCGGCCAGGACCAGGCCGGTCGACGCGAGCAGCGAAAGATGACCCGCCTCGCCGAACAGGCCGATACCGACGCCGACGCCGAGCATCGGGTCGAGCACGGTCTGGCAGGCCACCACGACCTGGGGTGACCCGGCGGCGTAGGCGTGCTGCACGAACCAGCCACCCACCAGCAGCGCCGCGACCAGCACCAACACCGTGTCCAGGTGGATGTCGCGCAGGCCGTTGGCCTCGATCCGCACCGCGCTGGCGTGCACCAGCACGGAGACCAGGCCGTAGCAGGCGCCGGCCGCGGCGGCGTAGGAAAGGCAGCGCACCCGGCCGCTGGTGACCGTGCCGAGAGCGCCGGAGAGCACGACGAGCGCGCCGACGACCAGCACGGCGCGCAGTTCAACCCCGTCCGGCACGGCCTCAGCGGCAGAGCCGGTGGCCGCGAGCAGCACGAACGCGCCGATGCCGAGCGTGCTCACGATGATCGCCCCCGCGGCGACGCGGCCGAGCCGGGCGCTCTGGGACCGGGCGGCCAGCACCGCGGTCAACGCGATGGCCAGCACACCGATGGGCTGCACCACGACGAGCGGAGCGAGGCTGAGCGCCGCCGCGTGCAGCAGCGCGCCGAGCGCGATCAAGCCGAACCCGCTGACCCATTTCGGTGCGCGCAGCACGGCGGGCCACCGGGCCAACCGCAGGCCGCCGCCGTCGGTGACGGCATGCACCGTCGACTGCTGCAGCCAGGCGGCGACGCCGAAGCAGCAGGCCGCGGCCAGAGCGAGGCCGATCGCCACGGCCGTCATCCGATGCCACCGGGTTGGGCCGGACCGGTCCTGCTCGGGGCTGCTGTCGACATCACGCGGCGGTCCTTCGCAACTGGCTACTACTATGGCGGTAGTAGTTCATCCGCGAGGGTACTACTACATAATTTGTAGTAGCTTTACCGGGTCCACGGCGGCTCAGCCGCGGTGAAGCTCAGCGAGACGTGCCCGTAGCAGTCCCCCGGGCAGACTCAATGCACGCTGAGCGGACGTCCGGACCACCAAGCGCGAACGCAGCGGATACGGGCACTCTGGACGCATGACCGACACCCAGCCGATTGTGGCCGACCGCGCGGCGGACGGGCTGCTCAGGACGTTGCGGTACTGCCTGAAGTACCTGCCCGGCGCCTACGCGCGGACCGGCGCGGGCGGCGTGCACCTGGTCAACTTCACCGTGCCGATCTCGTCGCTCAACCGCGTGTTGGTGCTCGGCCACCAGCCCGACCTGGCCGCGATCGCGGCGTTCGCCGACGAGGCGGCCGGGTTCGACCTGCCCTGGTCCATCCAGACGCGCACCGAACCGAGCCAGGAAATCCTCGACATCGCCGCCCTGCACGGCCTCACCGCGCGCAGCACAACGCCACTGCTGGCAAGGGACCTCGCCGACATCGAGGACGTGCTGGTCGACGTCCCGTCCGGCGCGACCGTGCGCAAGATCGACGGCGCGCACAACGAGATCTTCGCCGACGCGCTAGCGGCCGGTTTCGAGATGTCGAACTCGATTGCCGACATGTTCGCCGTCCCGGCCATGCTCGACGACCCCGCGATCTCCGCGTTCGTACTTGAGGTCGACGGAACCGCCGTCACCACCGGCGAGAACATCGTCGCCGGTGACATCGTCGGGCTGTACAACGGCGCGGCCCGGCCGCAACACCGACGCAACGGCTACTTCCGCGCCCTGGTCAGCGCCCGCCTTCGGCACGCGGTGGCGGATGGCGCCCGGTTCGCGGTCACCCAGAACACGCCGATGTCGCGACCCCTGTACGAATCCCTCGGTTTCCGCGTCGTGGAGACCTGGACATCTCTGACCAGGTCCGACAACGCCTAGCTCAGCTGAGCCGCCAGATGTGATCGGGAGTCCCGTTGTCGTCGTACTGTTGCACGGGTGCGGAATCCGCGTAGGACTCGTTGTTGACGGCGAGCACCTTGCCGCTGTTGAGGTTCTGCACCCGCCACAGGTCGCCGACCCACGGTCGCAGCCGCCACAGGTGGTCGTTGGTCCCGTTGTCGTCGAACTGGACCACGTTCGCGGAGTTCGCCGTGGACATCTGGTCGACGCCGAGCACCTTGCCCGAGTTGACGTTGCGGATGCGGAAGTAGCCGTTGGCATCCGGGACGAACACCCAGAGGTGGTCGGGGGTGCCGTCGTCGCCGAACTGCACGACCTGCGCGGAATCCGCGGTCGACATCCCGGCGATGCCCAGCACCTTGGTGGAGTTCAGGCTCTGGAGGCGCACCTGGCCGTCCGGAATGATCCGCCAGAGGTGATCGGCGGTGCCGTTGTCGTCGAACTGGACCAAGTTCGCGGAGTCCGCAGTGGACATCTGGTCGACGCCCAGCACCTTGCCGGAGTTGAGGTTGCGCAGCCGGAACCATCCGTCGCCGTTGTCCAGCAGCTGCCAGACGTGGTCGGTGGTACCGGTGTCGTCGAACTGGACCACGTTCGCGGAGTCCGCAGTGGACATCTGGTCGACGCCCAGCACCTTGCCAGAGTTGACGTTGCGCACCTTGACAAGGCCGTTGCCGTTGTCCACCAACTGCCAGAGGTGATCGGCTGTGCCGTTGTCTTCGAACTGCACCACGTTCGCGGAGTCCGCAGTGGACATATGGTCGACGCC
>DASYBO010000034.1:0-7392 GCA_036500685.1 Pseudonocardiaceae bacterium
GTTCGATCACGATGCCGGCGTTGTCCAGCGCGAGCGTCGCGCCGTATCGCTTGGTCACGCCGCTGGCCGAAACCAGCGGCGTGCCCGCGCTACCGAGTTCGTCGGTCATGTCGTCCTTCAGGAGCTGCTCTGGTTGCCCCAGAGGGACTTGTCATCCACGTTCGTCTTGGTCACCAGCGGGGCGGGCAACTGGTCCTCGAAGTTGCCGTTGCCCCAGGACACGATGGTGCTGCCGTGGTCGGTCGGGCCTAGCTTGAACGTCTTGCCCTGCAACGCGGCCTGCGCGTAGTACAGGCCATACTTCGCGTAGAGGTCGGCGGGCTGGGAGATGGTGGCGTCGATCTCACCGCTGCGGATGTCCGCGTACTCCTGCGGCACGCCGTCGTTGGAGATGATGGAGATGTGCCCGGCCTGGCCTGCCGGCACCAGCTTGTTCGCGCTCTTGAGCACCTGGATGGTCGAGTCAAGGAACACGCTGGCCTGCATGTAGATGCCCTTGACGTCCGGGTGCTGGGTGAGCACGGTCTGCAGCGCGGCAGCACCCTTGCTCGGGTCCCAGTTGGTCGGCTCGCCGTAGACGGTGACGCCGGGGAACTGCGACTTCATGCACGCGTTGAACGCGTTGGTGCGGTCGCGGCCGTTGATCGAGCTCAGGTCGCCCTCGAGGTCGATCACGCTGCCCTGGCCGTGCAGCTGCTGGCCGAGGTACTGGCAGGACTTGGTGCCGTATGCCTGGTTGTCGGCGCGCACCACCATGTAGACCTTGCCGGAGTCCGGCCGGGTGTCGATCGAGACCACCGGGATGTTCTTGGCCGACAGCGTGTTCAGCGTGCCGACCACCGCGCCGGTGTCCTGCGGCGAGATCACCACTGCCTTCGCGCCCTGACTGACCAAAGTGGACACGTTGCTGGACAGGGTGGAGATGTTGTTCTGCGAGTTGGTCGGCGTCATCAGGTTGACCCCGAGAGACTTCGCCTCCTGCGGAACGTACTTCTCGTAGGCCACCCAGAAGTCGGTGTCGGTACGGGGCAGGTCAAGGCCGACCTTGGGGCTGGCGCTGTTGCCGCTGGAGGAACCGGAGCTACAGCCGGCCAGCAATGCCGCCGCGGCCAGCACTCCGGCCGCGAGCTTCCACGAGTTGCGCAGTCGCATGAATTTCTTTCCTTTGCTCTACGTCATCGGTGACGCAGACACCGGGGCCACCGTTGGTTGCGGAATGTTAGTCGGCGGGTTTCGGACTCGGGGCAGGCCGTAGGCGCAGCCCCTGCATGCCACCGTCGACGGCGACCGAGGTACCGGTGGTCGCCGCGGACAGCGGGCTGGCGAGGTAGGCGATGGTGCTGGCCACCTCGGCAGCGGACACCAGCCGACCGGTGGGCTGGCGAGCGTTGAGCGCGGCCAGTTCGGCCGCTGGGTCGTCCGCGGAGTCGAGCAGCCTGCGCACCCATGGGGTGTCGACGGTGCCCGGGTTCACGCAGTTGACCCGGATTCCCTCCCGGACATGGTCGGCGGCCATGGCCAGGGTCAGCGAGTACACCGCGCCTTTCGACGCGCTGTACAGGGCGCGGGCGGGCAGGCCCGCCGTTGCCGCGATCGAGCAGGTGTTCACGATCGCCGGGTCGTTACCGTTCTGGGCCGACGCGCGCAGCCACGGCAGGGCCGCGCGGGCGACCCGGACCATGCCGAACACGTTCACCTCGAACACCGTGCGCCACTCGTCGAGTTCGTTGTCCTCGACGGTGCCCTGCGCGCCGATGCCGGCGTTGTTGATCACCACGTCGATCCCGCCGAGCAACGTCGCGGCGTCCGCCACCGAATCGGCGACCGAATCGGCGGACACGTCCGCACGCACGCCAACCAGTGGCTCGGCCACCCCGTCCGGGTTCAGGTCGAGGCAGGCGACCTTGGCGCCGCGTTCGACGAGCAGTCGCGCGGTGGCCAGCCCGATTCCGGACGCGCCGCCGGTGACGATCGCCTTCAGACCATCGAAGTCGCTCATGCTTCTCCCTTCCACACCGGGCCGGACGGGTACAGGTACTCGGCGATCGACTCGGCCCGCAGCTGCGCGGAGAAACCGGGCACGGTGGGCGCACGATAGCGGCCCCGCTCGATCACCACAGGGTCGACGAAGTGCTCGTGCAGATGATCCACGTACTCGATCACCCGGTCGGTGGTGGTGCCGCTGACCGCGACGTAGTCGAACATGGCCAGGTGCTGCACGAGCTCGCACAGTCCGACCCCGCCAGCGTGCGGGCACACCGGCACACCGAACTTGGCCGCCAGCAACAGGATCGCGATGTTCTCGTTCACGCCGCCGACCCGCGCCGCGTCGATCTGCACGAAGTCGACAGCGCCCGCCTGGAGCAGCTGCTTGAAGATCACCCGATTCTGCACGTGCTCGCCGGTGGCGACCTTGATCGGAGCGATCGCCTTGCGGATCGCGGCGTGGCCGAGCACGTCGTCGGGCGAGGTCGGCTCCTCGATCCACCACGGCTCGCTCGGCGCCAGCGCGAGCATGGCCTTGATCGCGCCGGACACGTCCCAGCGCTGGTTGGCGTCCACGGCGATCCGCACGTTCGGGCCAAGCGCCTGGCGGGCCAGCCGCATCCGGTGCACGTCGTTGTCCAGGTCGCCGCCGACCTTGAGCTTGATCTGGCTGAACCCGTCGGCGATGGCCTGCTTGCTCAGCATGACCAGCTTCTCGTCGGAGTAGCCGAGCCAGCCCGGTGTCGTCGTGTACGCGGGATAGCCGTTGTCCAGCAGCTCGGCGGTGCGCAGTTCGCGGCCGGCCTGGCTGTTGCGCAGGATGTCCAGGGCCTCGTCCGGGGTGAGCGCGTCGGTCAGGTAGCGGAAGTCCACCAGGTTGACCAGTTCCTCCGGCGTCATCGTCGCCAGCAACTGCCACAGCGGCAGGCCGGCGCGCTTGGCCTTGAGGTCCCACAGTGCGTTGAGCACCGCGCCGATCGCCATGTGCATGACGCCCTTTTCCGGGCCGAGCCAGCGCAGCTGCGGCTCATGCACGAGCAGGCGCGAGGTCGCACCCATGTCGGCCAGCAGAACTTCCAGGTCCTGACCGACCAGCAGCGGCGCGAGCGCGCGGATCGCCGCGACCTCGACGTCGTTGCCCTCGCCCACGGTGAACACGAATCCGTGCCCGCTCAGCCCGTCGCCCGCGTCGGTGTTGATCACCACGTAGGCGGCGGAGTAGTCCGGGTCCGGCGTCATCGCGTCGGAACCGTCCAGCTCGCGCGAGGTCGGAAAGCGGACGTCATACGTATCCAGCGAGGTGACGGTAGTGGTCATGGCTTGGCCTGACCGAAGGTCTGGCGCTGCTTGCCGAGCCCGGCGATCTCCAGCTCGACCACGTCGCCCTCGCGCAGATACGGCTTGGGTTCCGGTTGGCCCATCGCGACACCCGCCGGCGTGCCGGTGTTGATCACGTCGCCGGGCCGCAGCACCATGAACTGGCTGACGTAGTGGACGATCTCGGCAACCCCGAAGATCATCCGACTGGTGCTGCCGTCCTGCCGGACCTCACCGTTGACCCACAGCTTCAACTCCAGCGCCTGCGGATCGGGCACCTCGTCGGCGGTCACCAGCCACGGGCCTAGCGGGTTGAACGTCTCGCAGTTCTTCCCCTTGTCCCACTGGCCGCCGCGTTCGATCTGGAACTCGCGCTCGGACACGTCGTTGACGACGGCATAGCCGGCAACGCAGGCCAGCGCCTCGTCGGCCGATTCGAGATAGCGCGCGGTGCGGCCGATGACCACCGCCAACTCGACCTCGAAGTCGGTCTTGACGCTGCGGTGCGGGATCAGCACCTCGTCGTTCGGACCGACCAGGGTGTCCGGGGTCTTCAGGAAGACGATCGGCTCGGCCGGCGGGGTCGCCGCGATCTCCTGCGCATGGTCGAAGTAGTTCAACCCGATGCAGACGATCTTGCCGGGGTCGGCGATCGGCGCGCCGATCCGGGCGTCGGCCACCTCAAGCGGCGGCAGCGTGCCCTCGGCCAACGCGGACCGCACGCGCGCCGAGCCGTCTCCGGCCAAGAAGGCGGCATCGATGTCGGCGGTCAGCGCCGAGATGTCGAACGCGTTACCGTTCTGGTCGAGAACGGCGGGACGCTCGCTTCCAGGCGGGCCGATGCGGAGCAGCCTCACAGAACCTCCACGGGTAAACCTCCGATGTATGGGTTGTCTATCAGACATCGGATGAATTTGTCCAGGGTGGTTCCCGAGTGGACATGCCTCAGCCGGTCGCGGGGTCGTCCGCGACCGGCCGAGTCGACGGGCCCGCCGCCCGCCCTGACCCGAGGGCGGGCAGGTTACGGGGCTGCCGGCGACCTACGGGATTCCTGCCACCGGGCGTCGATCCGCCCGGCGCCTGTCACGGGCTGTAGCACTTGTTGGTGCTGGAGTTGAACAACGGCGTCGTGCTGACTGGTTCGTTGGACGGTGGGTTGATGATCACCGTGCCGGTCTGGGTGAGGTTGTCCTCGCAGTTGATCACAGCGTTGCTGTTGCCGCCCCTGCCACCGACCCACAGGTCGATGTGGTAGAACTTCGGGCCGCCGTCCGGGCCGTGACCGGTCCAGTCCTGATCGCACTCGGTGCAGTCGTCCTCCATGATGAAGTAGCGCTTCAGGTAGGAGTAGTACACCTTGGTGCCGATGGCGAGTTCGGACTTGTCAGTGGCATAGGTGATCGGGTTGCTGTAGGTACCGGTGCCACCGGCCGTGTTGTGGAGGGTCGGGTTGCCGTCGCTCTTGGGATAGGCGATAGCCGCTCCTGGAGGGGAGTTGTCCGGCCAGCCGTACAGCGTCACATAGAAGCTGTGCGTGGTGCTGGTCGGCGCCGACGTGGCCGATGAGGCCGTGCCGATTTGGGAGACCGCCGTACCGAGAACGACTGCCATCGCCGCTAAGGCTATGAATAGCGAACGTCTCTTCATTGTTCCTCCGCGCAGTCAAGAACATGGTGAGAAGGCCAGTCGAATGTGCGCATCACCCCCAACGGTCACGAATGGGGCTGTTTCCGGTCAACTTCGTTGCGCGTGTGCGCGTTGTGGACCGAAGTTGCCGGGGTTGTAACACGTATTCGTGCTCGAATCGAACAACGGTGTTGTGTCGACTTGTTCGTTCGATGGCGGATTCACGTCGACCTCGGCGGAATTCTGGGTGAGGTTGTCCTCGCAGTTGATCACCGCGTTGGAGTCGCCGCCCTCGCCGCCGACCCACAGGTCAATGTGCGACGTGCCGTTGTTCCAGTCCGAGTCGCACTCGGCGCAGTCGTCCTCCATGATGAAGTACCGGTGCAGGTACGGGTAGTAGACGATGGTGCCTGGCGCGAGTTCGTTCTGGTCGGTGGCGAACGTGATCGGGTCGCCATAGGTGCCGGTGCCGCCCGCCGACTGGTGTATCTGCGGATAGGCGATGTTGCCTCCGGGAGGCGAGTTGTCCGGCCAGCCGTAAAGCGTCACCAGATAATTGCCGGCCGGAGCGGCATGCGCCGTATTGGCACTGGCGCCGCCGATCAGGCTCAGGGTGGTACCGATGACTAACGCAAGTGCCGCGAACAGGCACAACGCCGTGCGCTGTCTCATAGCTCCTCCAACTTCTCCAGTCACACTGTTTTTCCTTATCGGCCTGTTCACGATGTGAGCAGGCCGAAGATCTCCAGATGACTCTGATCGCCGACGAAGACCAGACCGTCCGCGACGGTGGGTACGTCGAAGTGGTTGAACCCGTTGGTGTCGTCGAGTCCGTCCCGACTCGCGTCACGTGCGCTGGTGAAGATCTCCTCGCCGATGTCGCTCGCGTTGAACGCGCGCAGCACGGCGCCCTTGGTCTGGTCGATCGTCCAGACGATGCCGGTGCCGGCAGCACCGCCGTTGCTGGACGTCATCGGGATGGCCCCTGGGAAGGTGAAGGACTCCGGCGCGGTCGCCACCGGGGTCGCGTTGATGGTGCCGTTGCCGGTCAGTTGCCACTCGGTCGGTTTGCCGGCCGTGCCGCTGCCGTAGATGTAGGTGCCGTTGCTCGAAGCCCAGTACCCCCAGGTGCCCCACATGCCGCCGGGCACCGAGTCGATGGTCAGCTCCTGCTTGATCTTGTCCACGTTCGTCAGGCCGCGCTGCTTGCAGGCATCGCCATTGAACAGGGTGTAGCCGCCCAGCTTGCCGTCGCTCAGCACGTAAACGGCGCCGGTCTTGGAGGAGAGCACCATTTCCTGGCCGCCGGGCAGCATCAGCGGCGAACCCGAGCCGAGGTCCTGGTCGTGCTCGTCGCGACACAGCTGGTCGAAGGGTGTGAACTCGTCGACCACATCAAGTGTTCCGTTCTCTGGGACCATTTCCAGCAGCGAGTCGCCGGCGTCGCGGCCGCCGGAGTTCAGGTCGTAGGGCCCGTTGCCGGTGACGATGAACAGGTGCCCGTGGCCGTCCACGGTGATCCCGCTCTCCGACTCCCACAGCCCGCCTTGGTCCGAATCGGGTGTCGCGTTGTAGACGACGGCCCGGCCGAGATCACTGGTCCGGTACCCGAGCACCCAGCCGTGATACGGGCTCCATCCGCACCAGGACGAGAAGCCGGCGTAGACGATTCCGTTGACCAGCGTCAGACCCATCCGCTGCTGCTCGTCGGATGCGGTGAAGCTGACCTTGCCGTTGTTGGCGTCGATCCCGCTGCCCGACACCGTCGCACTGACCACAGTGGACTGACCGATGTCCTTGCCGGTGCTCAGGCTCAACGCGTGCATCCGGTAGGTGAACTTGCCGTGCTCGATGTCCAGCGCCATCACATAGATCCGCTGGGCCGCCCAGTCGATCACCGGCGTGCTGCTGATGCCGACCTCGGGAGTGATCGAGTCGCACAGCCGGTTGGTGCCGACCCGGTCGCCGGCGGCGAGGAAGGTGCGCGCGCCCGGTTGCAGCAGCGAGGACTGCCACAGAGGGCCGCTGCCCGAGCCGGTGCCGTGCGCGTCGAAGGCGTAGATCGAGTCGCGCTGAGTGGCCACGATGACCACGTCGTGCTGCTGGCCGTTGATCGAGAGTTTCGGCACGTACAGAGGCTGCGCGTAGACCTTGCCGTCTACCGGATAGGCGGCGCGCTTGCCGAACTTCGCGCTGCCGACGGTGGCCACGGTGAGTTGGCTTTCGGTGGAGTCCCAGCCGAGCCGGGTGTTGTCGCCGCGCTGGGTGAGTACCGCGTCCGCAGGCCCCGGCCTGGTGTCGAACCGCGCATGCGCCAACGGATCCGGCTTGACCGTCAGTGGCGCTGCCACGTGCGGCGACGCCGGATCGGAGCCGCCACAACCGGCCGCGATCAGTCCTAACGAGACGGTGATGGCGACGAGCAGCGGCGACCGGCGGAACCCACCAGTACGGCCCATCCAT
>DASYBO010000035.1:0-8680 GCA_036500685.1 Pseudonocardiaceae bacterium
CGAGCAGGTGAAGCGGGTGACGCTGGAGCTGGGCGGCAAGAGCGCGAACATCGTCTTCGCCAACGCCGACCTGGCCAAGGCCGCCGCAACCGCGCCCTACGGCGTGTTCGACAACGCGGGCCAGGACTGTTGCGCGCATTCCCGAATCCTCGTCCAGCGCAGCGTCTTCGACAAATTCCTCGAACTGCTCGAACCGGCCGTCGCGGGCGTCACCGTCGGCGATCCGGGCGACGACGAGACCGAGATGGGCCCGCTGATCTCCGCCGCCCACCACGAGAAAGTCTCCTCCTACGTGGACGGCTCGGTCGACGTCGCGTTCCGTGGATCAGCGCCGGCCGGACCCGGTTTCTGGTTCCCGCCAACGGTTCTGCTCCCCACCTCCGCGCACGACCGCACCATGACCGAGGAGGTCTTCGGCCCGGTCGTCACCGTGTTCCCGTTCGACGACGAGGCCGACGCGATCGCGCTGGCCAACGACTCCGAGTACGGCCTTTCCGGGTCGATCTGGACCGAGAACGTCGGCCGCGCGCTGCGGGTGTCCCGCGCGGTGCAGGCCGGCAACCTCTCGGTCAACTCGCACTCGTCGGTGCGCTACTCGACGCCCTTTGGCGGCTTCAAGCAGTCCGGCCTCGGCCGGGAACTCGGCCCGGACGCGCTCACCGCGTTCACCGAGACGAAGAACGTGTTCATCTCATCAGAGGGGGTAGGGACATGACCTTCATCAGCGAAAGGCTGGCCGGCCGGGTCGCGGTCGTCACCGGCGGCGGCAGCGGCATCGGGCTCGCCACGGTCCGGCGCTTCGCGGCCGAGGGCGCCAAGGTCGTCGTCGGCGACCTGGACCCTGGCACCGGCGAGAACGCCGCCCAGGAGGTCGGCGGCCTGTTCGTCAAGGTCGACGTGAGCAACGAGGAGCAGGTCAAGGACCTGTTCAACGCGGCAGCCGAGGCGTACGGCGCGGTGGACATCGCGTTCAACAACGCGGGCATCTCCCCGCCCGAGGACGCCTCGATCCTGGACACCGACATCGACGTCTGGAACAAGGTCCAGCAGGTCAACCTGACCTCGGTGTTCCTGTGCAGCAAGTACGCGATCGAGCACATGCGCAGGGCCGGCAAGGGCTCGGTGATCAACACCGCCTCGTTCGTCGCGGTGATGGGCGCGGCGACCTCGCAGATCTCCTACTCCGCGTCCAAGGGCGGCGTGCTGGCCCTGAGCCGCGAACTGGGTGTCGAGTTCGCCCGCGAGGGCATCCGGGTCAACGCGCTGTGCCCAGGACCGGTGAACACGCCGCTGCTCAAGGAACTGTTCGCCAAGGACGCGGAGCGGGCCGCGCGGCGCCTCGTGCACGTGCCGGTCGGCCGCTTCGCCGAGCCCGAGGAGATCGCCGCCGCCGTGGCCTTCCTGGCCAGCGACGACGCCTCGTTCGTCACCGCGTCCACGTTCCTCGTCGACGGTGGTATCCACGCCGCCTACGTGACACCGCTGTAAGTCGATGCACCCTGTTGACGAGGCACTGTTCCGGCCGGTCCGCACCGGCAACGCGTTCGAGGAGACCGTCGAACGGCTGTTGCAGGCGATCCGGCTCGGCGTGGTGCGGGTCGGCGAGCGGCTGCCCGCCGAACGGGACCTGGCGGTCAAACTCGGCGTGGCCAGGGTGACGCTGCGCGAAGCCATCCACGCGCTCGCCGACGCCGGCTACGTCGAGTCCCGCCGGGGCCGCTACGGCGGCACCTTCGTCACCGCCGCACCGGAGCCGAGCGCACGCGCGGGCCGCACGTCGGTCGAGCAACTCGACGACGTGCTGGTGCTGCGCTACGCGCTGGAGACGGGCGCGGCCGAGGCGGCGGCCGCGCGCACCCTCACTCCCACCGAACGACGCCACCTCGGCACCTGCCTCGCGGACGCCTCGGCCGCGTCGCTGGCCGACTACCGGCGGATCGACTCGCGGCTGCACCTGGCCATCGCCGAGGTCACCGCGTCAGCGTCGCTGACCCACGCGATCGCCGACGCGCGCATGCGGGTCAACGACCTGTTGGACGAGATCCCGCTGCTGCCGTTGAACATCGAGCACTCCAACACCCAGCACGAACGGATCGTCACCAGCATTCTCGGCGGCGACCCGGACACCGCTCGCACAGCCATGGCCGAGCACCTGGCGGGAACCGCCGCACTGCTCCGGGGCTTTCTCTCGTAACCGACTACTGCGAAGCGAGATCGCTGCGCGCGTCGGTCGAACGCGCCGACATGGCCGGTTCCTGCAGCTCCGGGGGCACCTCGTCGCTCGCACCGGCCACGACCGGCAGCGGCACCGCCAAGGTTTCCTCTGCCGCGACCGGATCCAGGTCGGCCCGTGGCTTGTTCGGTCTCGCGCGCAGCCGCAGTGGGTCCGGCCACAGCATCGAGGCCATGGTCAGCAACGCGAGCAGGACGACGATGACCATGTGTACGAGGCTGCCCATGGCTTCCTGGCCGTCCGGGTAGTACACGAGCGTGATCACCACGGCGACGCCCGCGCAGAGCGCGAGCCAGCGGTTGCGCCACGGCCCCGCGCTCAGGATGGCAAGGCCCCAGGTGAGGTACCAGGGCAGCGTCGGCGGGGACAGGATCGCCACCGCGAGCAGCGCCAACCCGGCTCGGCGCACGGCCTCGGAGCCGCCGTTGCGCGCCTTCCACCACTGCCGCAGCACGATCACGATCAGCAGCACGTCGCCGAGGAAGCGGGTCATGTCGGTGAACGGCTGCCGAGGCAGACTGCCGAACAGGCCCACGATCGAGCTCAACAGCTCGCCGACCCCGGTCGGCAGGTTCACCCAGTTCACGATCAGCTGCGGTGCCTTGAGCGCGCCGATCCAGCCAAGGTCGACCCTGGCCAACAGGGTGCACGCGGCGAACACGACGATCACGATGCCGATCGTGGCCGCACAGGCGCGCACGAAGCGGCGCTTGAAGGTGCCCTCCATCCGCGCGGCCCACACCCACATCAGGAAGGGCAGCGCGACACCGGCGGTCGCCTTCACGGCCATACCCAGCGTGACCAACGACATACCGGCCACATGCTTGCGTTCCAGCACGAGCAGGCAGCCCATGGCCAGCAGGCCGATCATCAACAGGTCGTTGTGCGGACCGCCGACCAGGTGGATCACCATCATCGGGCTGGCGACGACCAGCCACAGCGCCACCGGCAGCCGACCGCCGAGGTGGCGGGTCAGGCCGGGCAGCGCGGCGACCGCCAGCACAAGGCCGATCATCAGGACGAGGCGCATCAGGATCACGCCGATGATCAGGTGCTCGCCGACGATCATCGCGATGATCTTGGCGGCCAGGATGAACAGCGGCCCGTACGGTGCCGGAGTGTCCTGCCAGAACGGGTGCACGTTCATGGCGATCGCGTCGCCGAGCACGTTCGGCCCGACCGTGTACGGGTTGAGCCCGCGCCAGGACAGTTCACCCTGGCCGAGGTAGGAGAAGACGTCCCTGGTGAACGCGGGCGGCGAGATGATCATCGGAGCGATCCAGCTCAACCCGGCGATCAGCACGCCACGAGCCCGGACCTTCTTCGCGATGACGTCCCTGCCCAGCCGGACCCAGGCCCAGACCAGTAGGAACACGCCGATGTAGAGGACGGCGATGGCCAGGTTGCGGCCGTGGCCGTAACGGATCCAGGACAGCGGACCGTCGCCGAGAATCGGGTCGTTGATCAGATCCCCGCCCGCGCCCAGCGAGCCGATCAGGATCATGACCGAGCCGATGATGCCCTGTACGAGAGTGCGCCGTGACAGCCCGATACCCAGGGCGGCGGGCGGCGGAGCGTCCGGGGCGCCGGGCCGCTGCGCGGCTACCGGGGCATCCGGCGCCAAGGGGGTTACCTGGGTATTGGACATGGCTCAGCCATGGTCGCATGTCGCCGTGACCGCCCGTTGCGCGGCCGCTGTTTTCGCGGCGGCAAACCACGGTCGGGCCAGCCGGGTGTCTTTTGTCCCGATTTGCCCGGACCCCCGGTTACTCCTCGTATCCACACTTCCGCCTGTTCACCCGTGTGATATCGACCGCCGACGCCACTCGGACCAACCCGCCAGAACACCCATCCGGGAATCGTTTTATCTCCCCCGACACGCGACCAACTCACACTTACCCGAGTCACCCGACACATTCCACAACGCGATAAACTCACCATAACCCGTGGGCGAAACATCTCGATAAACGTCTTCGACAACACCGACGGCATGGCAGCGTCAACCGCAAAGGAAAGGGAGTACCCAGTGGCTTCCAGGACCATCGTCGCACTCATTGACGACCTAGACGGCGGCGAGGCGGACGAGACCGTCAGCTTCGCGCTGGACGGGGTCGAGTACGACATCGACCTTTCCACCAACAATGCGGCCGGTCTGCGCAAGGTACTCGCGGAGTTCATCGAATCGGCCCGGCGTACCGCAGGCCGCAAGAATCGCGGCACGCCCGCCCTGGTGCACACCACGGTCCACGCGGGCGGTGACAAAGCACAAAACCAGGCCATCCGCAATTGGGCCCGCAGCCAGGGCCACCCGGTGTCCGACCGCGGTCGGATTCCGGCCGAGCTGGTGGAGAAGTTCCAAGCGGCACACAGCGCCTGACCGGCCCTGACCGCCGAGCCTGTTCCCGAGGAAAGATCAACCGAGTTTCCGTGCATCGGTCATAACCGCGCACGGGGCGAATTCGATCTTTCCTCGGGTTCGGCTCGGCGTCGAATGGTTCGAGATACCGCATTCTGGACCGCTCGCCAGCCGTGACGCACAGCAACAGGCCCGCGCGGATCAGTGATCCGCACGGGCCCGGCACGTGCTACCGCGGGTGGACCTAGTCCGTGACCGCGACGCCCATCGACCGCGCGGAACCCGCGACGACCTTGACGGCCGCCTCGACGGTGTCCGCGTTCAGGTCCGGCATCTTGCGCTCGGCGATGGAGCGCAGCTGGGCCTGGGTGATGGTGCCGCTGGTCTTGTGACCAGGGGTCTCCGAACCGCTCTTGAGGCCGAGTTCCTTGCGGATCAGGAAGCTGGTCGGCGGCGTCTTGTAGCGCAGCGAGTAGCTGCGGTCTTCGTAGACGGTCACGACGACGGGCACGATGTCACCACGGTGCGCCGAGGTCGCCTCGTCGTACTCGACCTTGACGTTACGGGTGTTCGCGCCGGTTGGGCCGAGCATCTTGCCAAGGTCGACCATGGCGGCGTTGCCCGCCTCCAGTTCGAGAGTCGCCTCGAACGTCTTCTTCAGCTTCGGAGGCATCTAGATCCCTCTGTATCCCATCGTCAAGGCGCGGTTGCGCCGTTCTCCCACTGCGTCTTTGCTGACCCCACTGATGGCGGCCCGGACAGGCACGTCCCATCGGCGCAAGAAGCCTCCGGTTAGTCTAGCCGAGAGGTCCCGATCGATCCGAATCGGCATCGGCCGACCGTCTGGTCATGGCATGCTTGGCCCGATCCGACCACTGGGGCAATCGTAATATAGCCGTTACTGAACGTCATACGGTCTGGTCAACGCGTGCGGGGGCACGAGCGACGCAACCCGGGCGAGGCATACCGCGTCTTGAGCACTGCGACGCCGACATCCCGAGGGAGGAGCAGGAGTGGACGACTGGCCGCGCGAACCCCAGGATCAGGGACCATCCTGGGACGACGCGCAACCGCCCCGCTCCGGCAACCTTCCCCAGCCGCCGAGGGACCAGCCCCGAAGCGGCGACCTTGCCGGCAGGCTCAACCCGCCGACCAGCCGCCAGGATCGACCCAGCCAGGGCCGCCCCAACCAGCCTCAGCGCCAACCCGGCCGAGGCGTCCCGCCCCGGTTACCCCGCCCGAGTGCCGACTCGATACGCGGCAGGCTCCCCGACGCCCCGCGCGACCCAGCCCCCGACCGGACCCGCCGCGTCCCCACCGAACCCCCGCCCGGCACCACCCGCCGCGTCCCCAACCCGCCGCCGCCCGACGCGACCCGCCGCGTCGCGGCTCCGCGCCCTAGCGATGACGCCGCCACCCAACTGGTCCCCGCCGACCTCCCCGACGACGACCGCGACCAGGCCGGCCCGCCGCCGCGCCGCGGCCTGTCCCGGCGCACGAAGATCGCGCTGAACGCCGGCAAAGTCGTCGTCGCGCTTGCCGCCGTCATCGCGCTCGGCGCGACCGGCGCCGCCTGGGCCGAACTTCAGCACGCGGAGAACGGCGTCACCACCGACGACGTCATCGATCCGAACGGTTCCTCGGGCAACGGCACCAAGCACGCCGACGGTGCCGAGGACATCCTGCTGGTCGGCCTGGACAGCCGCACCGACGTGCAGGGCAACCCACTACCGCAGAACGTGCTCGCCTCGCTGGGCGCAGGCGTCAACGGCGGCGAGATCAACACCGACACCATGATCCTGCTGCACATCCCCGACAGCGGCGGTCCCGCCGTCGGCATCTCGATCCCCCGCGACTCCTGGGTGAACATCCCCGGCTACGGCACCAGCAAGATCAACGCCGCGTACGCGGAAGCCAAGGCGACCGCGACCAAGCAGCTCAAGGCGCAGGGCGACACCGACTCCGCCGATGTCGAGCGCAAGTCCAACCAGGCGGGCGCCAAAGAGACGATCGCGGTCGTCCAGAATCTCACCGGCGTGCACATCGACCACTACGCCGAGGTCAACCTCTACGGCTTCGACCAGCTCTCGCAGGCCATCGGCGGGGTGCCGGTCTGTCTGAACCACGCGGTCAAGGACTCCAATTCCGGCGCGGACTTCCCTGCGGGCTACTTCACCGTCGAGGGTGTGCAGGCGCTCGCGTTCGTCCGGCAGCGGCACAACATCCCCGGCGGCTCGACCGACCTGCAACGCGAAGCGCGCCAGCAGGAGTTCCTGGCTTCCATGGCGCACAAGGTGCTCTCCGCCGGCACGCTGACCAGCCCGAGCGAGTTGAACAACCTGATCACCGCCATCCAGAAGTCGATCACCATCGACTCCGGCTGGAACCTGGTCGACTTCGCGGGCCAGATGGCCGGGATGAGTTCGGGCAACCTCAAGTTCGAGACCGTCCCCACGGTCACCATCGACTACTGGCCCTCCGGCCACGTCGGTGTCGGGGAGAACGCGGTCGAGGTCAACCCCGCGCAGATCGCCGCGTTCGTGCAGGGCGCGACCGGCACCACCCCGGCGCCCGCCGGCAACGCCGGCACGACCTCCGGCGCGGGCCCGTCGAGCACGACCGCCCCGGCCACCACCGGCGGCAACGCCGCGACAACGGTCGACGTGCAGAACGGCTCGGGCGTCAACGGCCTCGCCGCGAAGGTGCTGTCCAAGCTCACCAAGGCCGGCTTCGGCCAGGGCACCGCGGCCACCATCACGAACCGGACGTCATCGGTGATCTACTTCCACACGGGCCAGCAGGACGCCGCGAACGCGGTCGCCGGCGCGTTGGGCGGCAAGGTCACGGTTACGCAAGGCCCGAGCGTGCCCAGCGGGCACGTCTGGGTCGACCTCGGCACGCACTACAGCAGCGAGGGCATCACCACCGCCGCGGACACCTGGAGTGTGTCCGGCGTGAACCAGAGCCTGATCCCGCAGGAGTTCATTCCGGCGGCTCACCAGTCCAACCCGAGTTCGATCAGCGACAGCGGCAGCGCCCCACCCTGCATCGACTGACCTGGCTCATCTGTCTCGAACTGACCAGCGGTAACCTCAGTGCGTACCGAAGGTGGCACGGCCAGTAACGAATAGGCAGCGAGTCTGACGTTTCCGATCAGTAGCCTGATCAAATGTGGTAGGCAACACTGTCATGACGCGACCAGTTCCGATCAGACTCACCCGAACGAGTGAACTGCGCCACTGAATACCCACTCCTGGCGTAAGGACTCACGCCCTGAGTACTCACCAGTACAGCGTCCGTACTGGGTGGTGGAGCACAGCCAAAACGGACCGCGGCAAAACAGCAGAAAGCGGACCCACACCGGCCCGCGATCCATTTGGCGGAGGCCCACCGTGCACATCGACGCAACGAGCTACCAACGCGTACTCGGCGATGAGCTGAGACGGGTCCGCAAGCAACGCGGGTGGACGCGCAAGGAACTGCAGCAGCGCCTGCAGTCCGACATCTCTCTGCAAACCCTTGCCACATACGAACTCGGCACCCGGCACTGTTCGGTCGTGCGACTCGTCGAACTGTGTCTGGCCATGGACGTACTGCCGCAGGACCTGTTGGCCCGGGTACATGATCGACTCTTCCCCGGTGATCGCCCCGGTCAGATCCGGGTCGACCTGAGCAGGGTCGCCCGCGACCAGCAACCGGAGCTGCGACCGTTGCAGCGCTGGGCCAGGGATCGGCTCAGCCAGGCCGAAATCGGCACCAACCCCGAGGTCCACCTCGACCTCGCCGCGCTGGAACAGATGGCCGAACTGTGCGGTCTGCAGACCGTCGACCTGATCGGCAAGCTGCGCGTGATGAACGCGGCAGGCAACGCGGTGACCTGAGAGCTCACCAGGAAACACGAATTATTGGGCCACGATTTCGATCATGGCCGACCCAATTCCGTCAGAAATACCCATGCGTAACCACCGCCGGCGACGCAATTAGCGCCGCCGGCGGCAATTGAACCCACAAATCCGCAAAAAATCCCCACCAAGGCGGACCCCCCGACTCAGGCGCCCGCGCTCACACCAGCCCGCACCGTCAACTCGAAG
>DASYBO010000036.1:0-2448 GCA_036500685.1 Pseudonocardiaceae bacterium
CCCGGACACCACGAACAGCCAGAACTTCAGCCGATTCACCCGGATCCCGCTGAACTGCGCGGCCTCCGGCTGCAACCCGGTCGCCACGATCGCCCGGCCGAGCGGCGTCGCGTGCAGGATCACCCCGGCGACCACCGCGAGCACCACGAAGATCAACGTCGACCAGGCGATCTCCGTGCCCGGCAGCGGCACGGCGCCGATGTTGGTCAGCGACAACGGGAATCCGGTGACGGTGCGCGGCGCCAACACGATCTCGGCCAAGCCACGGAACAGGGTCAGCGTACCGATGGTGACCGCGATCGAGGGCAACCCCAGCTTGGCCACCAGCAGCCCGTTCAACGCACCGCCGGCCAACCCGACCAGCAGCGACACACCCATCGCCGCCCACACCGACCACCCCGCGCTGAACAGCGTCCCCATCACCGCGCCGGACAGCCCGAGCATGGAGGCGACCGAGAGATCGATCTCGGCGGTGATGATGATCAACATCAGCGGCAGCGCCATGATGGCGATCTCGCCCATGTTGAGGCCGATGTAGAAGACGTTGGTGACCTGGAGGAAATGGTCGGAGGTGGCCGAGCCGAAGATCAGCGTGGCCACCAGGACCAGCACCAGCGCGCTCTCCCAGCGCACCAGCGCGCGCAGCGGCGAACCCTTCTCGGCCGTTGCCGCGTCCGGCGGCAGGGGAGTGCGAGTCGTCATCTCAGACGTCACGGTGCGCCCCCTCGGCCGAACGCAGGCTGCGCGCCATGCGCAGGCTCAGCCAGCGGTCGAAGGCGATGGTGGCCAGCAGCAGCGCGCCCGCGATCGCCTCGTCCCAGAACGCCGAGATCCGGGCGGCCACCAGTGCCTGGTTGATGGTGTTGAGCAGCAGCGCGCCCAGTGCCGCGCCGAGTACGGTGCCGCTGCCGCCGAAGATCGCCACCCCGCCGACCACGACCGCGGAGATCACGGTCAGCTCGTAGCCGGCGCCGCCGGTCACGTCGATCTGCGCGTGCAGCGCCAGGAACAGCACGCCTGCCAGGCCGGCCAGCGCGCCGCTGAGCGTGAACGCGGTGAACACCCGCCGCCCGGCCGGGATGCCGGCCAACGCGGCCGCGTCCGGGTTCGAGCCGATCGCGTAGAGGTCGCGGCTGGCCCGGAAGGACCGCATGGCGTAGCCGGCCACCGCGACGACCAGTGCGACGATGATGGCCAGCCACGGAATGCCCACCAGGGTCTGGTAGCCGACCGCGGTGAGCGCGGTCGGGATCTTGTCCGGGTCGATGGTGTGTCCGTTGACGACCATGCCGTCGATGCCGCGGATGATGTAGAGCATCGCCAGCGTGACCACAAGGCTCGGCACCCTGCTGACCGTGGTGACGATGCCGTTGATCGCGCCGATCAGCGCGCCGATCGCGATCCCGATCAGGAACCCCAGCACCACCGGCATACCCGGATGGTGCGCGAACAGATCACCCACCAGATAAGCCGAGAAGCCGACGACCGACCCGACCGAAAGATCGACGTTGCGGGTGACCACGACCATCGTCTCGCCGACGCCGAGCAGCGCGATCAGCGCGGCCCCGGTCAGCAACTGCTGCACGCTGTTCGCGCCCGCGAAGGCGTGGTTGGTCAGCGTGGTCACGCCGAACACCACCACGATCGCCACGCCGATGCCGAGTTCGCGGACCCGCAGCAGCGAACCGGTCCGCGCGAAGCGGGGCGCCTGTACGGCCGTCATGCCGCCGCCTCACTGCTCTGGCCGGTCGCCGCGCGCATGATCGCGTCCTCGGTCGCGTCCGCCCGCTCGAACTCGGCGGCGATCCGGCCCTCGTGCATGACCAGCACCCGGTCCGCCATGCCGAGCACCTCGGGCAGTTCCGAGGAGATCATCAGCACCGCCATGCCCTTGCCGACCAACTCGTCCAGGATGCGGTGTACCTCCGACTTGGTGCCGACGTCGATTCCTCGGGTCGGCTCATCGATGATCAGCAGCGACGGATCGCGGGCCAACCACTTGCCCAGCACCACCTTCTGCTGGTTGCCGCCGGAGAGGGTGGCGACCGCATTGCCCAGCCTGCCGAACTTCACCTGCAATCGCTGCGCCCACTCCCTGGTCAGGCTTCGTTCGTCGCGACGGCGGATCAGCCCGAACTTGCGGAGTCGGCTCAACGAGGCCAGCGCCATGTTGCGGTCGATGCCCAGCCCCATCACCAATCCCTGCTGCCGCCGGTCCTCCGGCACCAGCGCGACCCCGGCCGCCATCGCCGCGACCGGCGCCCCGTTCGGCAGCTCCCGGCCGTTGATCGTCACGGTCCCCGAGGTACGCCGGTCGATCCCGAAGATCGCCCGCGCGACCTCACTGCGCCCCGCCCCGACCAACCCGGCCAACGCCACGATCTCGCCCCGCCGGACCGTAAAACTGATGTCCCGCAACACCTTGTCCCGCCCGAGCCCGTCGACCTC
>DASYBO010000037.1:0-8830 GCA_036500685.1 Pseudonocardiaceae bacterium
GATCTCGCGCGCTTGGTCCTGGTGTTCGACGAACTCCTCCGGCTTCACCCATCGCTCGACAGGGTGGTGCCGGGGGCTCGGGCGCAGGTACTGGGTGATGGTCAGGATCTCGCAGCCCGCCTCGTGCAGGTCGCGCATGGCCTCGGTGACCTCTTCCGGGGTCTCGCCCATGCCAAGGATCAGGTTCGACTTGGTGACCAGCCCGGCCGCGCGGGCCGCCGTCAGCACGGACAGCGAACGCTCGTACCGGAAACCGGGGCGGATCCGCTTGAAGATCCTGGGCACCGTCTCCAGGTTGTGCGCCAACACCTCCGGGCGCGAGCCGAACACCTCGGCCAGCTGCTCGGGGTCGGCGTTGAAGTCGGGAATCAGCAGCTCGACACCGGTACCCGGGTTGAGCTGGTGGATCTGGCGGACCGTCTCCGCGTACAGCCATGCCCCGCCGTCGGCCAGGTCGTCCCGGGCGACCCCGGTGACCGTCGCGTAGCGCAAACCCATGGCCTGCACGGACTCGGCGACCTTGCGCGGCTCCTCGCGGTCGAGGTCGGCCGGGCGCCCGGTGTCGATCTGGCAGAAGTCACAGCGCCGGGTGCACTGGTCGCCGCCGATGAGGAAGGTGGCCTCGC
Organism: Pseudonocardiaceae bacterium; assembly: GCA_036500685.1. Taxonomy (GTDB): domain Bacteria; phylum Actinomycetota; class Actinomycetes; order Mycobacteriales; family Pseudonocardiaceae; genus CAJCJE01. The sequence goes on from DASYBO010000037.1 coordinate 627, forward strand.
GGTCTTCCCAGCACTCGTAGATGTTCGGGCAGCCGGCTTCCTCGCACACCGTGTGCAGGCCCTCCCGGTGCACCAGCTTCTTCAGCTCGGTGTACTCGGGGCCCATCCTGGCCTTGGTCTTGATCCAGGAGGGCTTCTTCTCGATCGGCGTCTGTGCGTTGCGGACCTCCAGCCGCAACAACTTCCGCCCATCCGGCGCCACGCTCACGGGTTCTCCTCAGCATTGGCTTTTTACGCAGACACCACATTACGCCGCAGGTGGGAGTGCCCTGTGTCACGCAGGCCGGCCGCACCACCCAAGTCAGGCCGGATCGGGTGTCACCCCGGTCAGTTCCGCGGTCGCGTCCCACAAGCGAGGGCCGATGGTGTCGTCCCGCGCACCAGGTGGGAAGGGCGCCTGTTTCGGGTAGCCGTGCAACCCCTGGAACCCGCCGGGGCCGTAGTACCGACCACCCTCGGCCTGCTCGGCCAGGGCCGCGAACAACTGGGGCAGCACGCCGATCCGCACGTCCTGGCCGACCAGGGTGTTGCCGAACTCGGCCAAACCGCCGACGAGCGACCGGCCGATGCCGCGGCGGGAGCGCGCCATGTTCGCGGCCAACTGGGTTTTGGTGTAACCGGGATGCGCGGCCATGCTGCGCACGTCCAGCCCGGCCGCGCGCAGCCGCCGGTCCAGTTCCCGTGCGAACACCGCGTTGGCCAGCTTCGCCTGCCCGTAGGCCAGCCACGGCGAATACATCCGGTGCGCGAAGTTCGGGTCGGCCAGGCTCAGCCTGCCGATCCTGGCCACCACGCTCGACATGGTCACCACTCGGCTGGCCGGGGTCGCGCGCAACGCCGGCATGAGCAGCCAGGTCAGCGCGGCATGGCCGAGATGGTTCGAGCCGAACTGCAGCTCGAAGCCATCCTTGGTGCTCATCCTCGGCGTCGCCATCACGCCCGCGTTGTTCATCAGGACGTCCAGCCGATCCCCGGTCAGCTCCCTGATCCGCGCCGCGGCGGAGCGCACCGAGGCGAGGTCGGCCAGATCCAGGAGAACCAGATCGGCCTTGCCGCCGATCTCGGTGATCGCGCGCAGCGCCGCCTCGCCGCGCTCGGCCGACCGGCACGCCAGCACCACCCTGGCGCCGTGCTCGGCCAACACCGTCGCGGACTGCCGGCCGAGGCCGGAGTTCGCGCCGGTGATCACCATGGTTCGGCCGCTCAGGTCGGGAATGTCGGCCTCGGTCCAGTCAGGCATGACTCAACTCCTACTACGCGCCTCGTCGCGGCACCAGAAGCGGTCAGGAACTTGTGGCCATTTTACGGATCAGCGATTCGAACGGGTTGTGCCGGCACCGCCGCTGGGTCGGCGTGTCCCTGATCAGGGCCAGGAATGCCGAGCCGGCTCGCGCGGTCTCCGCAGCAGGCTCGCCGAGTTCGGCAAGACCGGACGCGTAAGCGATCATCCGCTGCTCGGCGGCGAGCGCGGCCCGGAATTCCGGCCCCGCGTCGGTGATGTAGCCGTCCAGCACCTCGCGCAGCACCGGCGCCTCGGCCGCGGTGCGCCGCCACGCGGACGCGACCGCATCCAGGGCGTCCACCTCGGCGTCGAGCAAGGCGACCCCCAGCCGGCCGAGCAGCAGCTGCGACCACTTGTACTGCAGGGCGAGCGCCAGCTCCTCGCGCGAGCCGAACTGGTCGCGGACCTCGGGCAGGTCGGCGAACGGCAGACCCGCCCCCGGATTGCGCCCCGCCCGCGCCAACACCAGGTCGATGGCGTCTCTGCGCTGGTAGAAGTCGGTCCAACTCATGGTGCTTCCTCCCCTTGAGTGAGCACGTTCATACCGCAGGTTTGCGGCATACTGTTGGTACGGACCTACCGCGAACATACCACCGGTACGTACTCTCGGTACGGCGATTAAGGTTGTGAACGTGGTGACAATGCCGTCGCGGCGCCTTGAATACTCGGAGTCCACTCGGGATGCCCTGGTGGGCAGTGCCGTCGAGCTGTTCACCAAACGCGGCTACTCGGCGACGTCGCTTGACGAGGTGGCGCGCAAGGCGCGCGTCACCAAAGGTGCCCTCTACCACCACTTCAGCGGCAAACAGGCGCTGTTCGAAGCTGCCTTCGACGTGGTGGAGGGCACGGCCAAGGCGCGGCTCGCGGAGATCCTGACCGCGGGCGAGGGCACCGCGTGGGAGCGCGCCACCGAAGGGCTGCGTCACTACATCAAGATCTGCCTCGACCCTTCCTATCAGCGCATCGTCATCCATGAGGCGCCGGTGGTGATGGGTTGGGAGCGGTGGCGCGAAGCCGAGGACCACTTCAGCTTCGGCTTGGTCCGCGACACCATCCAAGCCTGCGTGGACAGCGGTGAGGTCGAGGACCTGCCGGTCGAAGTGACCGCGCGCCTGCTGTTCGGCGCCCTGTCCGCGGCAGCGACCATGATCGCCGGCGCTGAGGATCCGAAAAAGACCGGCGCCGAGGTCACCGCGACCATCGTTCGCATGCTCGAACGGTTGCGTAACCCGCTGGCCGGGCACTGATCGTCCACCGTCGCACTGTCCCAGCCGAACGGAGCGCCGGCCGAGTGCCTTGTGGCGGAACGGAATAGCCTGTTTGAGTGACCACTTCGACAACACTGCGGATCTTCACCGAACCTCAGCAGGGCGCCGGCTACGACGATCTGCTGCGCGTGGCGCGCTGCGCGGAAAGCTCGGGGTACGACGCTTTCTTCCGGTCCGACCACCTCCTGAAAATGGGCGACGGCAGTGGCCTGCCCGGCCCCAGCGACGCCTGGATCACCCTCGCCGGCCTCGCAAGGGAAACCGACACCATCCGGCTCGGCACCCTGGTCACGTCGGCGACCTTCCGGCACCCGGGCCAGCTGGCGATCGCCGTCGCCAACGTCGACCAGATGAGTGGCGGCCGGGTCGAGTTCGGCCTCGGCGCGGGCTGGTTCGAAACCGAGCACACCGCGTACGGCATCCCGTTCCAGCCGCTCGGTGAACGGTTCGACCGGCTGGAGGACCAGCTGGAGATCATCACCGGCCTGTGGCGTACTCCGGAAGGTGAGCGGTTCTCCTTTGCCGGCAAGCACTACCAGGTCACCAACTCGCCCGCGCTGCCAAAACCCGCCCAGCCGCAAGGCCCGCCGGTGATCATCGGCGGCGGTGGCCCCAAGCGCACGCCGGCCCTCGCGGCCCGGTTCGCCACCGAGTTCAACACGCCGTTCCAGACCATCGACAACGCGATCACCATTCACGAACGCGTTGACGCGGCCTGCCGCGCGATCGGGCGCGACCCGGCCACGATGCTCCGATCCGCCGCGCAGGTGATGTGCGTCGGCCGCGACGAGGCCGAACTGGCCAAGCGCGCCGAAGCGATCGGCCGCGAGGTCGGCGAACTGCGCAATAACGGCCTTGCCGGCACCGTGTCCGAGGTGGTCGACCTGATCGGGACCTGGCGGGAGCGGACCGGCGTGACCCGGTTCTACCTACAAGCCCTTGACCTGACCGACCTCGACCAGATCGAACTGGTCGCGGCCGAGGTCGCTCCGCAACTCGACTGACCGCTGTACGGGGTGATGCCACCGCTGCCGGCGGCATCACCCCGTCTGCATCGCTACCGAGTGAATTCGAGGCCCAGCGCGTCGAGCAGCTCGAACACCAGGTCCTCGGTGGTCGGCGCGGGTTCGGCCAGCAGCACGTCCTCGAGCCGATCCACGTCCGGCTGCCGCCCGGCCTCGCGCGCCCAGTCGACCGCCGGATCGACCACTTCCTCGGGCGGCACCAGGAACTCCTCGGGCAGCGGATGGCGCTCCGCCTGATCCGGCCCGAGCACGCCCGTCCAGGTGGCGCCGGCCGGGCTGGTCGCCTGCACCACGGCGAAAGCGCTCTGCACCACCCGCGCCACCAGCACCGGCGCGCCGGTCTCGCCGACCAGCGCGGGCGGCGGATCATCCTTGGCGTCCCCGATCTGGACCGCCTGCCAGTTCCGATCCGCACCCGACCACACGTGCGCGCCGCCGCACGCGCGAATCGAGTCCAATTCGGACAGTGGCCGAGCCGAACGCGCGACAACGATGATGCCGGAGAACCCCATGGCCTCCACCCCTTCCTGTGTGTCAGCAAGACAGTAGGTGGCGCCACCGACAAAATACGATGATCGGCTCGGCGGCCAGATGGGTGGGGGATCTCTTGTCATATTTGGGGAATTCTCGGGTTTGGGGTTGCGAGGTGGAGGTGGGTTGGTACGCGCAGGTTGGCGGGTGGTTCGTAGGTCAGGGTTTGGGTGAGCAGGCGGTGGCCGCGGACGGCGTCGAGGACGCCTGCGGTGATGGCGGTGGCGACGTCGCGGCCGGGGCAGTTGTGCGGGCCGAAGCCGAATTCGAGGTGCGCGTCGCGGTTGGCCCTGGTGGGGTCGAATCGGTCCGGCTCGGGGAAGACGCGTGGGTCGCGGTTGGCGGCGGCCAGGTTGATCTCGATCGTGTCGCCGGTGGGCGTCGTGCGTTTGGTCGCGCGGACCGGTGGGGTGTGGCGGAGCGTTTCGGCGATGATCGCTTCGGCCGGGGCTTGGAGTTGGTCGCGCAGCATGATGAACGCGGCGTTGCCGATCAGGCCTGCGGTCGCGGCGAAGGTTTGGGCCAGTAGGCCGATGCGGGCTGCCACCGCTTCGTCGGGTGTCTCGGGGATCAGGTTCTGGACGGCGGCGTCGGCTGCGGGGTCGGGCTCGCCGGTGGGGTAGGCGCGGGCGATGGCGGCGACGATGGTGGGGGTCGCGGCGGGGATGCCGAGGGCGGCAGCCAGTAGCTCGGTTGGGAGGGTTCGGGCGACCCTGGCCATCAGGTCGACGGGGTTGTCGCCGTGTGCGGCCAGGAGTGTGGTGGTGCGGGTTTTTGCCGCGTCGCACAGGGCTCGTATGTCTATTGTGGATAGTTGGGTTACGGCCAGTGCGCGGCGGCGGGTGTGGGTGGGGCCGGAGCTGAATCGGGCCACTGTCGCGCGTAGCCAGGCCATGCCGGTCGTTGCCGAGGGCGCGGATGGGACGGTGAGGTCGGGGTCGGTGAGGGCGGCTCGGGCAGCGGCGTAGGTGGTGACCTGCATGCGGGCAGGGTAGGGGCTGGAAGTTTCGGTGGGGGCCGAAGTGTGTCGGCGGGAGATGCAGGGTCATTGGGCGTGGGCTGCCGTGACCGGGCGTTGGGCTTAGTGGTCGCGGCGGGTTATCAGGGCGGCCAGCGTGGTTAGTTCTTCTGTTGCTTTGGGGTTCTGGGTCGCGGCTCGGAGTTGACCCAGGGCTTGGGCCAGGAGGTCGTCGGCCATCGCTTGGCTCCAGTCGCGGCCGCCTGCTTCGTCGACGAGGTCGGCGGCGCGGATCAGGTCGTCAGCCGAGAGTGGGGCTTCTTGGCTGTAGAGCGCCGCTAGTTCGTCGCCGGCGGGAGTGCTGGAGGTCAGGGCGGCTACTACCGGCAGGGACTTCTTTCTGCTGTCCAAATCGGAGTGTCGGGACTTGCCGGTGATCGCGGGGTCGCCCCAGATGCCCAGCAGGTCGTCGACGAACTGGAACGCGAGGCCGACCAACTCGCCGAAGTCGCGCATCAGGCCGACGCGGCGCGGGTCGGCGCCGCCGAACAGGGCGCCGATCGCGCAGGACGCGCCGAGCAGCGCGCCGGTTTTGCGTTCGGCCATGCTCAGGCATTCGGATCGGGCCACGTCGTCGCGGCGTTCGAAGCTGATGTCGGCTTGTTGGCCGTCGACCAGGTCGAGCACCGCCGCGCTGACTATGCGCATGCCCTCCTGCGCGCTCGGGTGACCGCTGCTGGCCAGGACGTCGAAGGCCAGACTGTGCAGGGCGTCACCGGCCAGGATCGCCGGGCCTGAGCCGTACACGGTCCATGCGGTCGGGCGGTGTCGTCTTGTCAGGTCGCCGTCCATCACGTCGTCGTGCAGCAGCGAGAAGTTGTGCACGAGTTCGACCGCGACGGCGGCGGGGACGGCGATGTCGGCGGGGGCGCCGGAGGCCGCTACCGCTTCGCCGCAGAGCAGGGCCAGGGTGGGGCGGATGGCCTTGCCGCTGTCGTTGTGGGTGGGCTCGTCGTGTTCGTCCCACCAGCCGAAGTGATAGCCGGCGATGCTGCGCATGGACGCGGGCAGGCGGTCGACGGCGGCGCGGAGCGCGGGTTGCAGCAGATCGCGCGAATCGGCGAGTATTCGGGCCGTTGGGCGGCCTTTGATCACGCCATTGGTCACGCCATTGATCACGTCGCTGGTCGACATCCGCGCTCCCTCAATTGCCCGATGTGGAATTCGGGCGGGTGAGAATGGGTATTTCTACCGCCAGGTCGGGGGTTGATATTTATTGTTCGGGTGGGGTGGGTGGGCACGAGGAAGTTAGCATCGGGGGGTGGGAGGGGACAGTCGCCCGAACGTGGGTTGTGGTGGGGATTTCTGTTGGGGGAGCGGGTGTTGGGGGCGGGGTTGGTCTGGGGAGAGTTGGTTCTTTCACTCAGTTTGGTGATTGGGGTTGGGGTGGGTGGGTTGGGTGCGGTCGTTCGCTACTCCGAATGGGAGCGGGGTTGCGCTGAATGAGTGTCCGCTGTTGGTGGCTAACTCGAATGTCGTAATGTGCTCGTTCGTTACGGGGCGAGTAGCTTTTTGTTGCGTTCGCGGATCTGCTCGGGGAGCTCGTCGGCTATGTCGGCGACGGTGGTGGCGCGCAGGGAGGATCGCCAGGCGTTGTCGGCCTTGTTCATGGCGACGTTGATCAGGCACAGGCCGCGACAGTCTTCGGGCTTCAGCGCGCCGGTGCCCTGGAGGCGGATCTCCTGGCAGAGGAAGGGGCGGGCACTGCCTTCGATGGCCTCGACGATGTCGAGCAGGGTGATGTCGGTGGCGGGCCGGGCCAGTTGGTAGCCGCCCTTGGGGCCGGAGGTGGCGCGCAGGATGCCGGCCTTGGTGGCGGCCTGGAGGTGTTTGGCCAGGTAGGCCTCGGGGAGGCCGTAGTGGCCTGCGAGCTGTTCGCGGCGGACCGTGACGCCGCCGGGCATGAGGGCAAGCAGCGTGGCGCAGTGCAGCGTCCACTCCACCCCTTGCGACAGCTTCATGGGAAAAGTGTAGACATCCGATATCCCGGATATCTAGTATCCGGGATGGTTGGAATTTGCTGCTGAGGGGATGGGGATCTTGATGAGTGGGGTGTCGGTGCTGGCGGCGGGGTCGGGGGCCAGGTCGGGGCCGCGACATGGGGCGATGTTGACCGTGCTGCTCAGCGCGATGGTCATGGCCCAGTTCGACTTCTTCGTGGTGAACGTGGCCGCGCCGACGTTGGCGCTGCGGCTGCATGCGGGGCCTGCCGCGTTGGAGCTGATCGTGGGCGGGTACGCGTTCGCGTATGCCAGCGGGATGATCACCGGGGGGCGGTTGGGTGATCTTTACGGGTATCGGCGGCTGTTCGTGGTGGGGATGGTGGGGTTCGCGGTCGCCTCGTTGTTGTGCGGGGTTGCCGGCGATCCGGTCGAGTTGGTCGTGGCTCGGTTGGTGCAGGGGTTCACCGCGTCCTTGATGGTGCCGCAGGTGTTGGCGGTGATCACCGCTGTGGTGCCGGCGGAGGATCGGGGTAGGGCGTTGGGGTGGTTTGGTGCTGCTACTGGGTTGGGGGCCATTGCTGGGCAGGTTTTGGGTGGGGTGTTGTTGAACGCCGATGTCTTCGGGCTTGGGTGGCGGGCGATCTTTCTGGTGAATGTGCCGGTGGGAGTGGTTGCATCGGTGTTTGCCGGGAGGTTTTTGCCGAGGGTTCGGGTCGTTCGCGGGGCTCGGTTGGATCTGGTGGGGGCCGCAGCGGTGGCCGTCAGTCTCGCGCTGGTGTTGGTGCCGTTGACGTTGGGGCGGGGGGCTGGGTGGCCCACTTGGACGTGGGTTTGCCTTGGGTTGGCCGTGCCGGGGCTGGGGCTGACCGCGTACTGGCTGCGGTGGTTGCGGACTCGGGGTGGACAGCCGGTGCTTGATCCGGGCCTGTTGCGGGTGCGGTCCTATGTGGCGGGGCTGGGGTCGAACGTGGCGTTCATGGTCTATTTCGGCAGCTTCATGTTCACGTTGACGCTGCTGCTGCAGGGTGGGTTGGGGTTGTCGGCGTTGGATGCGGGGTTGGCGTTTCTGCCGATGGGGGTGCTTTACACGGGGACGACGTTGGTCGGGGCGGGGTTGGTGGTTCGGTTCGGGGTGAT
>DASYBO010000038.1:0-10799 GCA_036500685.1 Pseudonocardiaceae bacterium
CGCCGTTATATCGTTGACCGGTGATCGGCAACCTTGAGACGTTCCAGGACGAGCTGGCCGACAGCGGATTTCCGCCGCTGGTCAACAAGCTGGCCGGGGCCAGCTTCCGGGGCCGGATCGCCACCCGTGACCTCGGGCCGCTGCGGCTGGTCTGCCTCGACACGCCCGAGAGCGCCTGCATCGGGCGGGAGCGCGACGCCCGCGACGGCGAGAACCTGGCGGTCAAGGTGATGACCCGGGGTCGGACGCGGATCGAGCAAGGGCGCGGCGACGCCGAACTCGGGCCGACCGACCTGGTGCTGCTCGATCCCACGCGTACGCTCCGGTTCGAGAGCACCGCCGCGGCGCACGTCACCATCCTGGTTCCGCGCCGGGAGCTTCGGATCCGGCCCGCGCAGATCGACCGGCTCATCGGCGTACGCATCGACGGCAGCCACGGCCCGGGCGCTCTCGTCTCCGTGCTGGCCCGGGAGTCGGCGCGGTCGGCGACCGAGTTCCGCGAGGCGGAGGCGCTGCGGTCGGCGGCGGCCGTCGTCGAGCTGATCGCGGTCGCACTGGAAGCTCGGCTCGGCGACGAACAACCGGCCCCGGACGAGTGGCTGCGGGACCGGATCGCCGGCTACATCGAGGCCCGGCTGGCCGATCCCGATCTGTCCCCGCCCGGCATCGCCGCCGCCCACTACATCTCCGTACGCCGGCTGCACAAGCTGTTCGAGGACCAGCCGCTCACCGTCGCGGCCCTGATCCGCCGTCGCCGCCTGGAGCGCTGCCGGGTCGAGCTGACCGGAAGCGGACGTACGGTCACCGCCGTGGCCGCCCGGTGGGGATTCTCCGATCCCACTCATTTCAGCAAGCTCTTCAAGGCGACGTACGGCTACAACGCCCGCGCACTGGTAACCAGCAACCGTGCACAGACGACCAAGACCCGCACAGCCGGCCCGGGAAAGGATGGTGGTGACCAAGGCAGGCAATAGCAATAGGAGAAGTCGTGGCGAAGGTAAACATCGTCCGCCCCGGTGAGGGCGAGATCCTCGGCAGCGGGGCGCAGCAGATCCGCATCCTGGAGAACGGCGAGCACACCGACCACCGGCTGGGGTTCGCCGAGGTCACCATTCCGCCGGGCACCCCGAGCCCGTTGCAGCATCGCCACGCCCAGCATGACGAGGGCTTCTACGTGCTGGCGGGAACTTTCCGGTTCACCGTCGGCGAGGACCAATACGACGCCGGGCCGGGCACCTGGGTCATCGTGCCGACCGGGGCGCCGCACACGTTCGCCAACGTCGGCGACGAGAACGCGGTCATGCTGAACACCTTCACGCCGGACCTGTATGTGCAGTACTTCCGCGACTTCAAGGCCATGATCGATTCCGGGCAGCCGGTCAACGCCGAGACCATGAAACCGCTCTGGAAGAACTACGCCACCGAGATCTCGAACGAATACGCCTCGTGAAGCGCCTTCAATACGACCGCTACGGCGGCCCGGAGGTGATGCGGCTCGCTGAGTTCCAGCCACCACGCCCGGGTCCGGATGAGGTTCTCGTCCGCGTCCGAGCGGCGGCTTCCAACGCGCTGGACTGGAAGATGCGCAACGGCGAGATGAAGATGATGACCGGCCGCTCCTTTCCCCGGGCGATGGGGCACGACTTCGCCGGAGTCGTCGAGGCGGTCGGCGCCGGCGTCACCCGCCTGAAGGCCGGCGACGCGGTACTCGGCCGGGCTCGGTTCCGGCAGGCGGGGGCGTTCGCCGAGATGGTGACGGCCCCGGAGAAGGCGGTCGTGCTCAAACCGGTGGACCTTTCCTACGAGCAGGCCGCCGCCCTGCCGACCGTGGGCGTGACCGCCTACCAGGCCACGGCGGAAATCCGGCCCGGGCAGGCGGTCTTCGTCAACGGGTGCCTGGGCGGGGTGGGCCGGGCCGCCGCCCAGTTCGCCCTGGCGCGGGGAGCCTCGGTCGCCGGCAGCTGCCGCAACCCTGCGGCCGACGAGGCCCGCGAGCTCGGCGTCGAACCGGTCGTGGGTTTCGGCTTCGACCCGGCCGCCCTCGCGGAACGGTTCGATCTCGTCCTCGACACGCCCGGCATGCTTCCCTTCGCCGCGGCCCGAACGCTGCTGAAGCCCGGCGGAACCATCGTCGACATCGTCCCAACCCCGGCCAAAATGATCAGAAGCGCACTGCCCGGCCCGTTCCGGGCGATGATGGGCCGGCCGGTGATCGCCGACCTGGAGGAGGTGGCCCGGACCCTGCGCCTGCCCATCGCCCGTACGGTCCCGTTGGCCGAGGCGATTCCCGCCCTGACGGAGCTGGAGCGCGAGCAGCGCCCGAAGGGCGGCAAACTGGTCATCGCCATGGCCGGAAGCTAAGCCGGGCCGAGCTAGGTGTACTGACCACAGAGGTTAAGTACGGGCGACACGTGCACGGATGATCTTGGAATAGGTGAGGGCCTCCGGGTTCGGTGTGGATTGCGACATCTGCACCGAACGACCAGGAGGCCCTCGTGACCCACGCTAACGCACCCCTGACCCCAGCCGGCAGACTACGTCTGGCCCGTTGTGTCGTGGACGAACACTGGCCGCTGCGACGCGCGGCGGAACGATTCCAGGTCGCCGGAGGCCGGCGAATCGTCGTCGGCAACTAGCTCCGGGACGCGCCACCATCGCGAGATCGATGGTTCGACGTGCGATAACCGGGTTATTCCACCTTCGATCAGTCGATCACGTGGATTTCGAGGTCGGGCACGTGGATTTCGAGGTCGGGCACGTGGACGTTCGTTGATTGCATGGCTGACCACTGATCGACCACAGTCGGAGGTTGCCCGATGTCCCCAGACGCAAAGCGCGGCCCAGACGTTCCTGGTGCCGGCGAGCAGGCCAGTGCCCCTGGCGAGGATGCCTGCGGAATCGGCGACGAAGGAGTTCAGGACGATCTGGTCGGCCAGCCGCACGACGCAGCGGGTCCGGTTGCCGCTGCCGAGGCGATCGCGGCCCAGATCAGCACCGACGAAGCGCCGCTCGGTCCGCTCGGCAAGCGACTCAGCCGCCGTTCGCCGTTCCTGGTCGGGCTGACCGGCGCGGCCGGCGTCGCGGTCACCTACGGGATTGTCGAACTTGTGATCAGCATCCAGGACGTGCTGATCCTCATCGGGCTGGCGCTGTTCCTCGCCATCGGTCTCGAACCGGCGGTGTCCTGGCTGGTCAACCGTAGGGTGCCGCGTTGGGTCGCGGTCACCGTGGTGTTCCTGGCGGCGTTGGCCCTGATCGGCGGATTCCTGGCCTCCGCGATTCCGGTCATCGTCGCGCAGGCCACCGAACTGGCCGGAAGGGTGCCGGTCTACCTGCACGAGTTGCAGAACCACAACTCGTTCCTTGGCAGACTCAACGACCGCTACCACATCCAGCAGCGGCTCAGTCAGCTGCTCAGCAGCCAAGGCCCCAACCTAGCCAGCGGGCTGCTCGGCGCGGGCCAGTTCGTATTCAGCGCACTGACCAACTTCTTCATCGTCGCCGTACTCACGGTCTACTTCGTCGCCGACCTGCCGAGAATTCGGACGTCCGGCTACCGGCTGGTGCCGGCGTCGCGGCGGCCGAGGGCGATCCTGCTCGGCGACGAGATATTCGCCAAGGTGGGTGCTTACGTTCTCGGAAACCTGCTGATCTCAGTGGTCGCCGGGATTCTGACCTTCGCTTGGCTGCTGATCGTCCATGTACCGTACGCGCTGTTGCTCGCCCTCACCGTTGCCGTGCTGGACCTGATCCCGGTGGTCGGGTCGAGCGCAGCAGGGGTCATCGTGTGTCTGGTCGCGCTGACCGTGTCCTGGCCGGTGTGCATCGGCACCATCGTGTTCTTCGTCGTCTACCGGTTCGCCGAGGACTACCTGCTGGTACCGAAGATCATCGGCGGCGTGATGAAGGTACCTGCGTTGATCACCGTGGTCGCGGTGCTGCTCGGCGGGGCACTGCTGGGCATCATCGGTGCCCTGGTGGCCATCCCGGTGGCGGCAGCGGTGCTGCTGTTCGCTCGGGAGCTCCTCTTCCCCCGCCTGGACCGGACGTGATTTCTCGCTGCACGAGAGGCGACGGCTGGCGCTGATCGAGCAAGAACCCTCCAGTGACCGTGCTCAGTTGACACCCGAGCCAACCGCACGCAGTCCGCTTTGGAACTCCAACTCCAACTCCTTGTCCTGGTGGCTGGCGATGTCGCCGAGCAACGTTGCCAGCTCGCGTTCGGGAGTTGCCCGTCGGTCGATCAGCAAGCTGCCGCGATTGGGATCAGCATCTCCGGTATGCCGTCAACGGAGGAAGACCTCGAAAAGTCCCGTCATGACAAGGAGATAGCCCTTGTGGCGGCTTCATTCCCCGAACCGACTGGTATCGCGTGCGCCGGATCAGGGTATGCGGCCGGTGTCAGCGACGAAAACGGAGGGATTGACATGAGCACTGGGGACAAGATCGACCACAAGGCTGAAGTGTTGAAGGGCAAGGCGAAGGAAGGCGTCGGCCGGGCCATCGATGACCCGGAGCTGGAGGCCGAGGGCAAGGTCGATCAGGTGAAGGGCAACCTCAAGCAGGCCGGCGAGAAAGTCAAGGACGCATTCAGGAAGAATTGACTGGCCGTTCCGAGTCGAAAAGCCTCGTTGGGCGTGAATTCGCGCAACGAGGCTTTTCAGCAGCAGGCGCATTCGCGTTCTCACCAATCCGGAGGACCGGCCAACGCGTCGACGACCGCGCTCAGCGAACGGTGCTCGTCGAACACGGCGCGCTGCCGATGTGCTCCGCCACCGTGTTCGCGTAGCCTGGCGAGCTGCTGTTCGACGAACTCCAGATCGCCGCTCGTCCGCAGCGCCGGCCGCAGCCAACGGACGAAATCCTCGACGAGGCCCCGCACCTCGACCAGTTCGCCCGAGACAGGATGCAGGAATCGGCCGCGCAGACCTTCCCGGGCCGCTCGCCACAGGTTCGCCCGCAACACTTCCTGTGGCAGTGGCAGCACGTGTGGCGACACGCTGTCCAGATCGTCGAGGGCGGTACCGACGGCAGCCTGGGTCAGTGCCGCGAGCAGTGCGGCCTCGCCAGGTGTCTGCGTGACGTCGCAGACCCGGAACTCCAGCGTCGGTTGGTGTTCGGACAGCCGGATGTCCCAGTAGACATTGCGCCGGTCCACGATCGCGCCGACCTTCAGCAGCGCGGCAAGGCTGCTCTCGTAGTGATCCAGAGAAACGAACAACGGCGGCGGACCCGACGTCGGCCAGCGAGACCACAATATGTAGCGCCAGCTGTCGTAGCCGGTGTCCATGCCCTCGTTGAACGGCGAGTTCGCGCTCAACGCCAGCAGGACCGGCAGCCAGGGCCGGATCCGGTTGCTCACCTCGACGCCGGTCGCTCGATCCGGGATGGCCACGTGTACATGGCAGCCGCAGGTGTTCGCGGTGTGTGCGACCGCGCCGAACCAGTCCGCGATCTCGTCGTAGCGGGAGCCCGAGGTCAACCGTGGCCAATCGGGTTCGGCCAGCACGGGAGTGCCACTGCCCACCAGCCGCAGACCCCGACCCGCCGCCACTTCAGCGGCCCGGCCGCGCAACTCGGTGAGCTGTTTGTGGGCCTCCCGCGCGTCCCGGCAGACCGACGTCGTCGTCTCCACCTGGCAGCGGATCAGCTCCGGCTGCAACTCGCCCGCCTCGTCACCGTCGTCGCGCTGGGCCAGATCGGGTCCTTGATGGGACGGGTAGCCCGTCGCATCGACGATCAGGTACTCCAACTCGACGCCGATCGTCAGCTCGATCGAGGTCTCGGCCGGCGGTTCGTCGGTCTGCGTTGGCTTCATGGCAGCGGAATAGCCCGAGCCTGCCCCTATCAACCATCAGCGGTCGTCCGCGGCGAGCCGGTGCGCGGTTTCCAGATGCAGGGCGTGCACGAATGCCTGCGGCAGATTGCCGCGCATCTGCTGTTGGGTCGCGTCATATTCCTCGCTGAACAGCCGCGCGGGCCCGGTCGCGGAGCGGGTGATCTCGTACCAGCTGCGCGCCCGCGTCGCGTCACCGTACCGGTGGTGCGTGAGGGCGACGAGGAACCCGCACAGCAGGAAGGACCCCTCCGCCTCGGGCAGCGGCCGGGCGTCGTGACGGAACCGGTAGGCGTAGCCGTCGTCGGTCAGATCGCGCAGGTACGCGTCGAAGGTGGCTCTGGCTCGAGGGTCGTCGGCAGAGGTTGCGCCGCGCAGCCCCGGCAGCAGCAGGGCCGCGTCCACCTGGGGATCATCCGGGTTGCGCTGCCAACGTCCATCTGGGTGCAGCGCGTGCGCGCTCGTGTCGGCGACGATCCGGTCGGCCAGGGTCAGCCAGCCACGACCGGCCGTCCGGTAACTCGACGAGTTCCCGATGATCGCCGACGCGATCGCGCGCAGCCCGGCGGCCGCGATCAGTCTGCTGTGGGTCCAGGCGCGGTCATGGAGCTCCCAGATTCCGGCGTCGGGTTCGGTCCAGTGCCGCTCGATGGCCTGGACGGCGACCTCGACGGCGTCCCAGTGTCGCCCGTCGAGCCGGTCGTGGCCGGCTGCGGCGGCGAACAGCAGGAGCGCCTCGCCGTAGGCGTCGAGCTGGAACTGCTGGTTGACCCAGTTGCCGACCAAGTCCGAACCACCGGGGTAGCCAGGCAGGCCAAGGCGATGCTGGCTGGGCACCGGCTCGCCGAGCACGGTGTAGGCGGGCGCCAGCTTGTCACCGTCGGCGAGCAGCCGCTCCGCGACGAAACGCGCCGCATCGTCGAGGAGGGGGTCGGGGCCAATCGTCGCGGCGGCCTGGCCCGCGTAGCACTGGTCGCGGATCCAGACGTACCGGTAGTCGTAGTCGCGACCCGCATCGGACCGCTCGGGCAGGCCAGTGGTGGCCGCGGCCACCATGCCACCGCCGCGCCCGGTCAGGCCGCGCAGTACGGCATAGCTGTGCCGGGTGTGGCGTGGATTGAGCGCGGCGTCACAGGCCGGGACGGCGTCCCGCCAGGCGGCATCCGTCGCTCGCCATGCCGTGTCCGCGTCGACTCCTTCGTCGATCAGTGGACGGTCTGACAGTTCCAGGACGAGGTCATGGTGCTCGCCGGCGGCCAGGTCGAGGTGCAGCAGCAGGCCACCGCGCCGGTCTCGCGCGTGTGCGCCGGCACCACCGGTCCAGCGCAGATAGAGGTTGTCGACGCGAGCGGTCCAGGTGTCGCCGTGCCGGTGCAGCTCACGCCACGGCCTGCGGTCGTTGTCGCCGCGCGGTCGCAGCCAGACGGCGACCAGGCCGGGGGCGTCGATGGCGCGGACCCGTCTGAGCAGGATCATCCGATGCGGATCGGCGGGATAGGCCAACGCTTCGCGCGATTCGACGATCCCGGTGTGGGTGACCCAGCGGCTGTGCCAGATCAGCGTCCCGTTCTCGTAGGAGCCACCCCAGACGAACGGATCGCGGGGCGCGACCGAGTAGACGCCGTGTCCGCCCAGCAGTGCGCTGAACACCGGGGCGCTGTCCCAGCGGGGAAAGCAGAGCCACGCGATGTCGCCGCGTGGGCCGACCACGGCACCGCGCTCGCCGTCGGCCAGGATCGCGTACTCGCGGAGCACGTGCGGCGGCGCCTGCGGAGCGTCCCCTCGCCTTCGACGGTCGCCGGAGGACTCAGCCACCCCCACACCGCCACGTGATGACATCTGCCACGGTGGCCAGTCTGCGCGCACGGATCGCGGGTCGCAAACGCCGCGATTCCGGGGGATCGAGTCCCTTGTCGACGAACGAAAAGGCGGTCCAGCTCGGCTCGTGATTAACCGGGCTCAGCCACCTTCCGGGCGCGCCGATTCAATGCGCCGCGACATCAGCGTGGCCGACGAGCCGTACAGGCCGGCAAGAGCGAGGTACAAATACGGTCGCCTCGGGGTATCCGTTCATCATGGACACCGCTACCGACGAAATTGAGCGTCAACAGGAAAGAATCGGGCCGTGGACCGGGATGTTCGCCGACTTGCCTTCGGTGGCAGCGACTTTCGGTCTCGATCACCGGTCCTTCGATGCGACGTACTACGACACGAAGGACCTGCGGCTGGCCAAGGCCGGCATCGGTGTCCGCAAGGTGGCAAGCGGCCAGGGCGTCGAATGGTGGGCCAGCGTGCCGGTCGGTGATAGCCGGTGTCACGAAGTCCGCTTTCCACCTGTCGAGCCCGAACGAGAGCTGGTGCCGGCCGAGTTGGGCGCGTTGCTGGTGGCCCACACCGCGGGCCGCGAGTTGCGGCCGTGCGCGCAGGTCGCGACCGAGCGCGACCGGTGGCGGCTCACGGACACCGACGGTGCGGTGATCGCCGACGTGGTCGTCGATGACGTGACCGGTCGGACCCTGGGTCTGCGGCCCGTCCGCGTCAGCTCGTGGCAAGAGGTCCGGGTTGACGCTCATGGAGACCGCCCAGACCTGGTAAAGCAGGTGTCCGCGCGACTGTCCGAGGCGGGCTGGCCGCGCTCGCGGCGGCACGACCCGCTCGCCCGCATCCTCCGCACCTGCCAGAACGCCGGCACGCAGGCCCTGTTGGGCAGGAAGGCGTCCGCCGCAGAGGTGCTCGGCCGGTACCTGCACGACCAGATCGCGGCCCTGCGCGCGGCGGACGTGGCGCTGCGGCTCAACGAACCCGACGGCCTGCACGATCTACGCGTGTCCGTTCGACGTCTGCGCAACTGTATTCGTGTGTTCGGCAAGTACTTCGAACCCGCGAGCATTCGCTCCGTGCGGAGCGACTTGGTGTGGCTGTCCGGCGTGCTCGGTGACGCTCGCGATGTCGAGGTCGTGCGGCAGCAGATCAGCGCATCGCTACGCGCGCTGCCGGCCGAACTGGTGCTGGGGCCGGTGTCGGTCGAACTCGAGCGGCTGCTCGCCAGGCGCGAAGCTGCCGTCGCAGACACGGTCCAGGCAGCGATCAGCGGCCCTCGCTACCTCGCGCTGCAGAAGGCGCTGGAGCGCCTGCTCGTCAGCCGCCCGTACCGGCCTGCCGCCGATCAACGCGCGACGACGGTGCTGCCGCGGCAGATCAGGAAGTCGTACCGGAAGGTGTGCGCCGCGGTCGAGGACGCATCCGGCGCGCGCGGGCCGAAACGCGACGCCGCGTTACATTCGGTGCGCAGGAAGGTCAAGCGATTGCGGCACGCGTGCGAGGCCGCCGAACCGGTGATCGGCAAGCCGGCCGAGCGGACCAGGCGACGCACCAAGGAGATCCAACGGACACTCGGCAACCACCACGACGGTGCCGAGGTGCGGCGGACGCTGCGGGAACTCGGCAGCAAGGCGCACCTCGACGGCGGCAACGGCTTCACCTTCGGCCTGCTGCACGGTCAGGCGGGCGAACGCGGTGCCCGGCAGGAGGCGGAATTCGCCGAACAGTGGCGGAGCCTCACGCACACGAAAACGGGGCGCTGGCTGCGCGAGTGAGCGGCGGACGCACGTTCAGCGTTACCGAGGGAGTCGCACGCCAAGCTGCACTGCCCGGCCGGTCACCCCTTGCGCTGCATGCTGCCGCGGGGCCGTGCTGACTACGCTGTTCCGGCTTGTCACCTGAATCGGATCAGGTCGATCAGGCTTTCGCCAGCTGGCGCACGATCGCCGTGCAGAAGGCCGGCAGGTCGTCGGGGTTGCGGCTGGTCACCAGGTTGCCGTCGACGACGACCTCCTGGTCGACGACGTCGCCGCCCGCGTTGCGGATGTCGGTGCGCAGGCTGGGGAAGGAGGTCAAGGTGCGACCGCGCACCACGTCGGCCTGGACCAGGGTCCACGGCCCGTGGCAGATCGCGCCGACCGGCCTGCCCGACTCGACGAAGCCACGCACGAAGTCGACGGCCGAATCGTCCATCCGCAACCGGTCCGGGTTGATGGTGCCGCCCGGCAGGATGAGCGCGTCGTAGTCCTCGACCTCGGCCTCGGACACCACGGTGTCGACCGCGAAGGTGTCGCCCTTGTCGATGTCGCCGTGCATCGCCTGGATCCGACCGTCCTGAATCGACAGCAGCCGCACGCTCGCGCCTGCCTGCTCCACCGCCCGCTTCGGCCCTTCCAGTTCCACCTGCTCGACGCCGTCGGTCGCCAGGATGGCGATCGTCCTGCCGGTCAGTTCCTCGGCCATCTCGTCCTCCGTTTCTCCGGTTGTCGGTTATCGGTTAACCCGGCCGGTTGCCGGGTAGACCAATCAGCAGAAACTCGACAAGCGGAGGTGACCGGCCGTGACCCACGT
This sequence comes from Pseudonocardiaceae bacterium, assembly GCA_036500685.1. Taxonomy (GTDB): domain Bacteria; phylum Actinomycetota; class Actinomycetes; order Mycobacteriales; family Pseudonocardiaceae; genus CAJCJE01. The sequence continues at coordinate 10,229 of DASYBO010000038.1, forward strand.
CGAAGAGGCCACCGAGGACCACAGCACCAGCGAACTGCTGGGCGATCTGACCGACCAGGTGCGCAGGCTGATCCGGGCCGAGACGCGGCTGGCGGCGATCGAGTTGCGGCGCAAGGGAAAGCGGGCCGGGCTCGGTGCGGCCGCGTTCGGCCTGGCCGGGGTGGGCGGGTTGTACGGCGGTGGCGCGCTGGTCATCTGCGCGATCGCGGCCCTGGCCCTGGTGCTGCCGGTGTGGTTGGCCGCCCTGTTGGTCGGCGTCGGCGTGCTGCTCGGTTCGGGCCTGGTCGCGTTGGTCGGGCGCTTCGCCCTGCGGCGCGCCCTGCCGCTGTTCCCGACCTGGGCCATGACCAGTACCCGCGAGGACGTCCAGACGATCGCCAAGGGAGCGCACCAATGAGCCAATCCCACCACGACCTCGCCCCGGACGCGAGCATCGGCGAAGTCCGGGCGGAGATCGACGACGCCAGGCATGACGCGGCCCACACCGTGGCGGTGTTGGTCGACCGGTTCTCGGTCGGCGAACAGGCCAAGCGACGAGTACGTGTGGCCGCCGACAAGGCACTACCGCCCG